>CANAQK010000078.1 GCA_947363605.1 uncultured Clostridia bacterium
CGCAAAACATGGCAGATATTACTTCCGACCTTTCAGTTCGGAAGTAATATTATTTGACCATTACTGAATAATAAGTATAAACACTTGTTTATACGGCTGAGAAATCGGATTTGCAAAATTGGGAAATTGCTTGATTCTTTCGGGAACACTTTTCCGAAAAGGGAGTAAATCAATAAACCCCCGGAGATTTTCTCCGGGGGTTTATTGTTGATCTCGATCAGGTCAGCTCAATCTGGACGATATCCTCCAGATATTCGCCGCTGGCCAGCTCATCGGCCTTGGCCACCACATATTCGATCACCGTGGGCGCTACCGGACGGTAATAGATGCTGGCATCACGATAGGTTTTTGCCAGGCGGCAATTTTTCTTGCTTACATCCAGAATGCTCATCTGGCCGGTCAGGGCCTCGGGCAGACTGGTATAGTAGATGGTGAAATCCTGCTGGGAAGCATCGTACAGCTCGATCCAGTTTCCATAAGGAACGTCCCGGTCCGAGATGATCCGGAAGCAGTTTTTCTTTTTGTATCCAATGAAATACTTGAACTTGATTTCGGTATCCCGTCCGTCCATATTCTTGGGTAGGTCCGGCAGCACCAGCTTAATCCGGCCGCCGGGACGGCCCTCAATCAGCCCGAAGGCTACGCCGGTCTTCCCGTTGGGGCGGGTGATGAAGGAGAAATCCCGGTCCTCGCTCGGGACATCGAAGCCCAAGGGACGATGCACCTGGAAGGAGAGGGTTTTCCCCTGCCCTGCCAGATCCTTGGCATAAAGCGCGGTATATTCGTCGAACAGATCCATCACCAGCGAAGAACGGCTGGAATTACCCGCCAGGAAAATATCAATCTGTTCAATTTCTTCATGTGCATCCTGGAAGAAAGCAGCTCTCAGACCCTCGAAGAAATTGCGGATCCCCTTGCCGATCCGCTCTTTGAGAATCTCGTTGATCCGCTCGGCGGAGATTTTCAGGGAGAAGTCCTTTTGTTCCTGCCCCTCTTTGTTGAACAGGGAAAGCTGGATGACATCATTCTGGAACGCCTCCAGATAACCCTCCCGCTGCTCCCAATAAGGACGGAGGACTTCCATCAGCTGGCGGCTGTTCAGCTTGGCTTCCTGGGATTCGCTCAACAGCATTTCACAGCCCGGGAAACGCTTGCACTCCGGAGGCAGTACAAAGGAGATGCGCGCGTCCCTTAGCACATCCTGGTTTTCTGTAAATACTTCAAAAGCCAGCAGCTCCAGGAGGCTCTCGCCGCCCAGGTACTGGTCGCCGCCAGCGCCGAAGCATTCCAATACATAGTCATATTTCCGCTCGGTTGGATCCGACTCCCGCCAGATACCATAATCGAAATCGGTCGTACCGCCGCCGAAGTCGAAAATACCATAATAAATCTTCTCCTGCTCATCAAGATCCGGATAGCTCTGCTCCAACGCGCAGATCGCATAAGCGGCGGGCTCGCTGATAGTGCTGGAAACCCGGAACCGTTCCATAATGGACTCATTCTCCAGTACGGACACCGGAAGGGATTTTTTCAAGCCCCGTTCAAAGCTCTCCAAAATTTTGGTGCGCACCGCATTTTCATAGGTAACGGGGAAGGAAAGGAAATAGTCCAGATAAATGCCGTTGTGCATATTGTTGATATACAGCCCGATATAGTAGGCATAGATCTCGATCGGGTTAAAGTCCCCCTGCGGGATATCCAGGAAGGAAGAAAGCAGGATGTCTTTGCCTTTTTTATCCTTCAGCCGGATCTGCCGGCGCCGGTCGCCCGCCCATTGTTTGAGCTCATTAAAGAAGGAATAATACTCCTCGCTGGTGCTGGCCAGCATACTGTCGTTGGCGGTGTGGGAGATCATCAAATCCTCCCACCGGGTATCCGGACGTCCCTCGCAGGCCAGATAGCGGGTCATAAAGCGTTCCAGATCCAAAAGCTCCATTACGGTTGGGTTTTCATAGTGCTTGGATTCTACCCGCTCGGAGATATGCCCGGTGCCGATGCGCATGGGCAGAACGTGCTCCGTATTCTCCTGATAAACCACGACGGTGCTTTTGGTACCGAAGTCAATGCCCACCACGCCGTCATATTTGATATCGGCAGCCGGGGAGCGGGCAATCAGCCCATCCGCCAGCTTGACGGTATACAACGCGGAGGTGTCCGGCTCATCCCAGAGATCCCAGTGGCCCCGGTTGGGGTCAGAGAGAATTTTTTCGTCATATCTTTCGATGTCGCAGCGAACCTTATCGCAGTCCAGCAGCCGGGCAATCAAAGACTTCCGGCCCTCCTCCGAAAGCGTGCGGGGAGCTGCTTCCGGCTCGCGGGACAGAGCGCTCTGTTCCGAAACAGGCTCCTGGCCATTCTCCTGCAAAAGCTGAAATTTTCCTTCCATAGCGTCCTCCTTTATTTTTTCCCGATTCAGCTCGATATGGTTATCTCCATAAGTATAATATTCCCGGTTGCATTTCATCAGCTCACAAAGCCTTTGAAAAGCCTTCGACAGCTGGGGCGAAAGCTCCCTGGGAATTAACCGGTAGGTCAGCCATAAAAACAGAATCTGCATATTGGTGTATACCGAGGAATTATTGGTACACAGCCGGGATATCGGAACATGATAGCTTTCCCCCTTGGAAAAGGACTTCCACCGTTTGGACTCCCCGGTCAGAAGGCTGTAGGGCAAAGGCGGATCCCCGCAGGTAAAGCAGGCCTCCTCGGCCGGAACCCCAAGGTATTCCTGACAGAAAGCAGGGTTTTTCCCAAATGCCAGCTTCAGCTCCTGAGGGGTCATCAGCTGCCCTTCGTAAGGGCCGAAGCGCCCCTGAAAAGAAGCGGGTTCATAAGGTCTGCTGATCGAGCAGTGGCCAATGGGATATACCGCAGGATCCGGAAATACCGACATCACGGAAGGCTCAAAGAACACGCCCCCCTCCATCGGGATCCAGCTCTGCTCAGATACCTTGAGATACATATACTGCAGCACAGCCTGCAAATCCTCATTCAAGCTGTCTATAGCGCTGTCGATCCGCTTTTGCCGAAGCACAGCGGCCTCCCGCACAAGTTCATCTTCCTGAATACCCACTATGGTCACTCTTTTTGTATTCATAGCCTATCTCCACTCTTATGCATCATTTTCCCGCTGGTTGAAAGGGTTCATTATCAGGGTTTCAAAAAAACCTTACCATATATAATACTGCCATTTCCCAACAAAAACAAGTTCCTATGGAAAATTTTCCGAAAAAATTCTTTGAAAACTGTTTTTGTGTTTTTCCGGCAGCCTGCCTAAAAGCGCCGGATACCGGGACGCGTCCCATACCTGTCAAACCAGCGAAGGCAGGTATGGGTTTAAGAGCCTGTTCAAGATCTCAGCGTGTATGGGATGGCGGATGGATTTTTTGCCCGGCAAGGCAAAAAAACGCAGGAATCCTTGCGGGATTCCGCGGATGTTTAACGCAGTCCGAGCGGAAAATACACCGCCAGGACCTACGCCGAGAGGTTTTGAATAGGCTCTAAGGATCCAAAAAGCTCTCCAATTTTTTCTCTGCCCGCTCCAAATCCGTATCGCAGAGCAGAGGAAGAATTTCCACCAGCTTTTCCGGGGGAAAATCCCACCACCGGAGCTGGAGCAAAAACTGGATCAGCTCTTCCCGGAACCGCTTTTTCAGGAAGCGTGCGGGGTTCCCACCTACAACCGTATAAGGCTCCACATCTCGTGCAACCACAGAATGCGCTGCTACGATCGCGCCATCCCCGATGGTAACGCCCGGCAAAATCACACTGTTCCGCCCGATCCAGACATCGTTCCCGACAATAATATCCCCCTAAAACGGAAGCTGGGACAGATGGGAAGGAACCCGTTCCGCCCACTCCCCGCCAAAAACCGCAAAGGGATAGGTCGTGACGCTGCTGGTCCGGTGGTTGGCCGGGCCCATAATAAATTGGGTTCCGCAGGCAATCGAGCAGAATTTTCCAATAATCAAACGGTCACCGAATTCCGGCCAATTAAACAGCACATTATTTTTTTCAAAGCCGGCCGGGTCAACCGGATCATCATAATAGGTATAATCACCGACCGAAATATTCGGTGCGGTGATTACATTTTTAATAAAGCAGGATGTATGATATTCATTTGGAAAAATCTCATTAGGATTGGGGATCTTCATTCTAAGCCCTCCGTTTCAGTCTTTTTTTACAGTCGATCTTTATCGTGAAACGGATCAGACAGCTACCGCCCGCTTTTTCCGAAGTTCTTTTTGTTTCATTGGTATGCGGCCCCTTTCCGGGCAGGTTCTTTACCAAAGGATATCTGCCCTTATTGTAGCGAAATCCCCTTCAAAAGTCAAGGCTCCCTGTCCGGACGGTCAGGGATGTCCCATAAAAAGCGGTATCTTGAAATACCCAAGGGTTCCCACCCTATCCCACTGATCGTGATCCGAATGTGGGGGTGGGTGGACAGTAGAGACGCCTCCCTGATGTCGACCCGCCCCGGTCTGACGCTGGAGGAACGCAGCTCGAGAGCCATTCGTCTTTCTTTAATGCCTGATCCTTTTCAGTCCTGCCCAGACGGAAAATCAAATCCTGGTAAAAATACCCGCCGAAGCTTCGGCGGGCGGTCATAAAACAGTATTTTTGAAAAATCTGAAAACCTTGTATTTTCAAGGGGCGGCGTGACTTCGGTTCGCCGTTTCATTTCTGGCGAGGGCACAGGGATAGCCGCCAAGCGGCGCAAGGGATGCAGTCCCTTGTACACAGAGTGCAGCGACGCAAACGGCCCTGACTTACAAAAGTCAGGGCCAGTCCTTACAGAGCGCATGATATTATTTCCGAATTAAAAATTCGGAAATAATACATTTGATTTGAGCCGTTTTGCTCGCCGCCGTAACCGGCGGCAACCGCAAAACATGGCAGATATTACTTCCGGCCTTTCAGTTCGGAAGTAATACATGATCGCAGACCATGTATCGAAGTGCGCCCTTGCTTGATTGTTATACTTTTTCCAGCAGTGAAAACTGATTTGTGATTTTTTGGTAATTCATTGAATAGTCTTTTGTATTTTGAATTAGCAAATAAGGGAAATTGGCACGTTTGCAATCCTCGATAATGATCTGTGATACACTCGAAAAGACGTACAGCATATTCTCGTACATCTTATGACTCTCATGTTTATCAAAAAACGCGGGTATTTGTTTGAGTTTCTGTGATATGGCTTCTTCTAAAAAAGTATGACAGCTTATCAGAAAATAAGCATTTGATTTGCAATCGATTTTCTCAAGGAAATGCGGTAAAATGCAAACACCCTCGGCCAATAAAGGACGGAGACTTTCCAGCCTTTGGTGCAGATTCTCCATAAGAATCCCAAATGCTTCTTCATAATATTTTAGCCAAAAATCCAAGCAGCTTTGTGGAGAACGATTCCAAATATCCAGTGGATTAGAAAGTTCATAAAGTTCAAACATATGCGGTTGCTTGTTTTTATTCACATTAGAAGTCAGGAAGATATCGTCTGTATGGTATACCGGAACACCCAAGTTTTTATAAATAGCATCCGCAAAGGTGGTTTTTCCCGATCCGGGAGAACCACCCAAAAAGTACACTCTATTCATAGGGGACCCTCTCTTTCATAAATACCGCCATATTTGTATTTGTCCTTGTTTCTCAAACTGTAACTGTGAGAAGTATATCACAATGACAGAAACAAATCAACCAGCCGGATAGGAAACTCTCTCGGCTTCCTCTACACCGTTGCGGCCCTCTGGGCCTCCCTCACCCGGCGCATACGCAGCTTGTTTTGCTCTCGTTCCCGGTTCCGCGCAGCCAACGCCTTTTGCGCTTTTGCTTCTTCCTCTGCTTTGATTACTGTTTTACAGATACCCGCCGAACGGCGGGTATCCCCCTTTTCAACATATCCAGCACAGGATTCTTCATCAGGCGGTGGAAGAGGTTTTCCGGTTCAGTCCGTTCAAGGCTACGCCCGCGCCGAACAGGATCCAGAAAATCGGCGCTACACTGACGACAGAATCATTAAAGAAGCCGGCAAACAGGTAGCCGATAATCGCCAGGCAGTTCGCAATGCCCAGAATCTCAGGAAGGGTATGCCCTTTTCTCCAGGCGTAAAGCCGGATGCTGTCCACCAGGTAAGCCCCTGCCATCACCAGGAATGCCAAAAGCGCAATCCCGCCTTCATTCATAAAAATCTGCAAATAAAGATTGTGCGGCTTGTCCACTACCATATTCGTCGTCCCATAAGCCCACCATTTCCCCAGATAATCATGCTGTGGGAACTCAAATGGAAAATTGTCCGGCCCCGCTCCCAACAGAAGGTAGTCCTTCAGCAGAGGGATCGTCCGGCCCCAGATATAGCCCCGCATGGAGCCCAAACGTTCCTTCCCTTTAAAGAACCGGGTCACTTCCGGCTCGTCCAGCTCAATCTCCAGATCCACATAGGGGCTGCACATTGTCATCGTATATTCCAGCTCGGACATATTGTAATGGACGTTAAAGCGGAAACGGGCCTGATTGCCAACCGTCAGCAGCACCGTATCAAAAAAGGAGCTTTCCTCCGAGGAATAAAACTGCCGGAACTGGAAAGGCTCATAGCGCGGGTCTGTACTGCTGTACAGGTTCCCGTTCTGCTCATACGGGAGCAGCTCCCCATGTTCATTTTTCAGGATCAGGGTTTTCCCATCGGTACTCAGCATAATTTTCCCGTTCTGAAGCACAACAGCAATACCCTTCCCCTGTGCCCGGACATCCCGGATTGGAAGCTCGTCAAGATAGTTGAAATCGCTGGTGTCCTCCCACACACGGACCAGATCCTTCGCCAGCGCGGGAAGCCGCTCAAAGATCGAACCCTGCGTTACCGCGTTCAGCCCAACGATGATGACAGCAACGCCTCCGGCAGCGGCCAGCAGCAGCTTCCAGCGCTCCAGCAGGGATCTCCCGAAAAAGAGAAGCCCAAACAGTACCGCTGCCGCCAGCCCGATGATCCCGGCGCGGGAGGTACTGCCAAAGAGCAGGAAAAGCGAACAGACCGCCAGGAAAAACAGCAGGATTTTTTCCCAGATTTTTTTCACAGCCATTCCGGCGATAAAAAATAGCGGGATCGTCATGGCAGTCAGGCTGCCGACATAGTTATAGTGGAACAGGGTGCCATAAAGCTTCCCTTTTTCGTAAAGCAGGCTCATCCCGCCAAACCGGTCCCGGTACCGGCTGGGGAGAACCAGATGCTGCATCCACTCGGTATTGATCAGGTCCTTCCCGATATACTGGAAGACGCCCAGGAACAGGTTCACCAGCGTTACAACCGTAAGCGCCAGCAGGATAAAGCCATACCAGCCCGTTTCCTGAAAAGCGTAAAGGGTATACAGGAAAATGACCAGGTAACAGGTCAGGGTGAAAAAACCTTCCGCACGGTCATACATCCCCCCAAAAGCTACCTCCGGATTGTTTGAAAACAGGGCGGAAAGCAGGGTGAACAGCCAGAATATCGCAGCCCCTCCCAGATAGAACCACTGCCAGCGGCCCATCCGGCGGAACAGCGTTTTACAGAAAATAACCGCCAAAACCAGCAGCAGAACGCTGAACCCCATCAATACCCAAGCTTTCCATTGGGAGAACAGATCGGTTTGATTTGTTTCACCCAGCAGAGAATAGGTGCCGGTATCTACCGGAAAATAAGCCACCCGGATAATCAGCGGGACAATCGCCAGCAGCAGGACAACCGGAAGAAAACACAGCAGGGCGGTCCGCTTATTTTTTTTGGTTGCAGATGTTGCCAATACACACGCCTCCTCAAAAATTATTTGACCAGCTGCTCGTCGTTCTTGAATGCCTTAAACGCCGTTTGCAGCAGGATTTGGATGTCAAGCAGCAGGTTCCAGTTCTCGATATATTCAATATCGCATTCGATCCGCTTTTCAATCGAGGTATCCCCCCGGTATCCCCGCACCTGCGCCAGCCCGGTGATCCCTGGCTTGACCTGGTGCTTCACCATGTAAAGGGGGATCTGCTCCTGAAAGCTGTCCACAAAAAAGGGAATCTCAGGCCGGGGGCCGACCAGGCTCATATCCCCCTTCAGTACATTGTAAAACTGGGGCAGCTCGTCAATCGAAAATTTCCGCAGGAAGGAGCCGAACTTGGTTTTACGCGGATCGGCATTCTTGCTCCAGGCAGTGCCGGACTCCGTGTTCAGCTTCATCGAACGGAACTTATACATCGTAAAAAGCTTCTTATTCAGCCCCACCCGCTTTTGTTTGAAGATGACCGGCCCGCGGGAAGTCAGCTTGACACCCACTGCCGCAAACAGCATCAGCGGGCTGCTCAGCAGGATCAGGATCAGGGAACCGATGATATCCATACCCCGTTTTAAAAAAGCATTTCCCATATTGTCCAGGGGGATTCTCCGGACATTGATCAAGGGAATATTCTCCAGCTGGTCGATATAAGGACGGCTGGAAATATATTTGTAGCAAAACGGGATAATGGAAACCTTGGAGCCGGTTTTCTCACAATCTGCAATCACCTGCTTTAAATGCTCCGATTCGGAAATATCCAGCGCGCAGACCACCTCATCTGGCTTCCGGTCATTCAGCACCCGGTAAAGATCGGAATAGCCGCCCAGCCGTTTTTCCCCCAGCCGGTCGCTTCCGGCGATATAGCCGGTATAATGGTAGCCGAACTCCCGCTTTTTTTGGATGGTATCCAGATAATCCCGCGCCGTCCTCCCCGCGCCGACAATGACCACGTGCTTGAGGTTATAGCCCTGCATCCGTGCGGAGGAAAGCAGCTTCCGAAGCAGGTACCGCTTGCCGGATATCAGGATGGTATTGAAAATCCCGAAAATCACCAGCACCCAGCGGGAAATATGGACATATTTGAAGACGAACAGCAGCACGATCAGCAGAGCCAGCAAAATAGTGTTGGCCTGGATGACGGAGGCCGCCTCTTTATAAAAGCGTTTAGTGCGGAAGGAGCCGTATAAGTCGAAAAAGCTGTAAATGATCAGATGCAGTGGGACAATCAGCAGGGTAAAGCGCAGATAAGTCCCCAGCCCATAGCTGGCGGGGATGTTCAGCAGGACATGCCGGAACCAGTAAGCCAACAGCATGGAAGCAAAGGTCAGGATAATATCCGTTGCGATATTCAGCTTGTTCAGCAGGCTTTGGTTTTCTTTCACCATAACGTCTCGGTATTCCTTTCTAGTTGATGTTCTTGTCAGCCGCGGCAGGCACAGCTTTTGAATATTATAGCATGAAGCGCCCCGCGCGGAATGGTATAATCGGCCATCAGGGCGGCAGTGAGCTTTTGCGAACGGATCGCCCCGGCCATCAACTATAATAA
>CANAQK010000079.1 GCA_947363605.1 uncultured Clostridia bacterium
TTGGGTGTGATTCAACTGATGCAGAAGGGATGATTTCTATGAATGTGAAAGGAGTCCCTATCCGTTTTCCGCTGCTTTTCGGCGCGGGTAAGCGGAACTACGTTCCGCATTAAAATGCGGGATTACGCATCCCGCACCTGCGCCCTATTTCTTTGGACGCCCAAAGAAATAGGGGAAAGAAATGCGCCAAGGGGGCGGCTCCGGCTAACGCCGAAATATTGCAAGGCCGCCCCCTTTGGATTCCCCCGTGCGCCGACGGTTCTCCCTGCCTCCCGGACGAGGGCGGGTCGCTCCTTACGATTTAACACCAGGGCAGGGGGAGGGATTTCCCTAGCTTTCGTACAAGCCAGTCCATCGAAGCACGAGCTGTAATAACAGGCAATACCTCCGGTAGGATGGAACAAAAAGGTGTCTGCCCCGGATAAATTCCGTACTTGACTTGCCTGGGGTAAAAGTGTCCCGGGGGTCTGGGGGCGGCCTCCCCAGCGGTTTTCTTTTCTCCCCTTTTCTTTGGGCGACCAAAGAAATAGGGGACGGGGCGTGGGGCGCGGAGCCCCACAAATCGGCTAAGGCAGGGAGTGCGGGTAAGCAGGGCTTCGCCCTGCATCCAAATGCGAGGCTTCGCCCCGCGCCCCTTCGCGGCGGAGCCGCGATTTTGATGCGAGGCTCATGCCGCCCCGCGCCGGGCAGACGCCTTTCTTTGATCGCGCTCAAAGAAAGGGTCCAAAGAAACGCGCTCGGCGCCTTTAGGCAATTACAGTGCAGCACTCCGGCACAGCCAGAACCAGGCGTTTTCGGACGATTGTCTGGGGTTATCGTTGTTCTCCTTCTGCCAGCTTGGGGAGCTATAGGGGACGGCTATCGAGTCGAATGGGGCGCGGAGCCCCGCAAATCGGCTAGGGCAATTGAAATAAAAAAATTTCTTTTTCTTTGGACAGTTTCCGTTCCCCAAACGTCTTTCTAATTAGAAAGGCCTTTTCAAAGAATACGGAACGGATTATTGCGGAAAAAGGAGAATGGATATGAAATATGAAAATGTTGCGATTTGCGACCTGAGAAATATTGTAAGCGTGGAGCAGGCCAAACAGATCACGTTAATCAGCCATGTAGCAGCGGTCATCTTCCCAGAGGATGCGCCGCCTGAGCTGCGGGAAGCCCTCCAGATGATCCCGATGGAGAAAGTCGCCGGCACCATGAGCCTGCCCAGGGAAACGGTGTTTTCTACCGTGAATGGGTTTGGCCTGATTTCGGAGGGGACAGTCGGGAAAGATACCCTGCTGACGGTCAACGGGAAAGCGATTCTCTACGGGCTTTCTCCGGAGAAACAGCTGCGGCTGGTGGTAAACGGCTGCGTGGTCCTGCACGAGAGCCTTCGTCAGCATCCTGGTATACAGATCATAGCCTGCAACGGGACGGTCGGATATGTCGATTTTTATCCCAACGTGAAAACCTATTCGAATATCGAGGTTGACGCCGCAATGCTACATTATATTAAACCTCAAACAACCCTTTTTACGGATGAGGATATGGTCATTGCTCCAGATGTCACCGCTGAGATGCTGGAAGAAAAGGAGATCTTTTTCATTTCCGGGGATGGGATTATCTGCCCGGCCCAGGCGGCAGGCTATGTCAAAGCCTTTTCTTATGCGGACCGGATCGAGGTAAAGGGATGATATGGAGGGAAATGAGGCGCTGTTTTCCGGCTTAACGCAGGCTTATCTCCGGCAGGTAGGGCAGTATTTTAACGCCTGTTTCCCGCGGGAAGCGGCGGAGGATCTAACCCAGCAGGTCTTTTTGAAGCTGTGGGCTTACCTGGAATCCAGACCAGGGCAGGAGCCGGAAAACTGGAAAGCCTGGCTTTTCCGGGTGGCCGTAAACGAGAAAAACGACTTTTTGCGGAAGAAGCAGCGGACAGGGATTGCGGTGGATTTAGAGGAAGCGGAAGCGCTTCCCTCCAGGCGGGATTCCTCCGGCGTCGAGGAGAAGATGGCCGTCCGGCAGGCAATGGCGGGGCTGGCACGGGAGGACCGCGAGCTGTTGATTTTGAAAAGCATCGGCTTCAACAGCCGCGAGATCGGCTCGATCCAGGGGCTGCCGGATTCGACAGTGCGGTCGCGGATAGCTTTGGCCCGGAAACATTTTGCCGAGGCATTGGAACGAAATGGAGTGGATTATTGTGGATAAACTGGATGAATATCTGGCATATGCGGCGGAGCAGTACCAGCCTTCGGGAGCCCAAGCCGCCCGGATGATGAAGAAGGTTTACCGGGTACGGCAGAAAGTACGGTGGAAATCCGAGCGAGTAGTGCTGCGTTGCCAGAATGAGGAGAGGCTCCACTGGATGAAGGCGCTGTTTGCCCAGCCTTTTGAACAGGCTTTTTCCGGTCGGGGAAAGTAAAAAAAGACGGAACCATTTTTGGTTCCGTCTTTTTTGCAGGGCTGGAATGCAGATGCTGAAACTAATAGCAGCGTTTATAATCGAAAATAATCGGGGTGACTTTGTTGTCCAACGGCGCAAAGGTATAGTCATGGCTGCGGTAGAAGTAGATGATTTCGTCCAGGGCTGTGGCGGTTTCCCATTTTTCGTGCATCAGGACGGTGGCTTCCGGGCGTTCCCAGCCGCCCCGCCAGATCCCCTGCTTAACCGAGAGTACCGATATACTGGCTGCCGCATCCTGGGCAGAAACGTTCCAGTCGTAATACCGGAATCCGCGCCGGGTCATTTCAGCGATAATCTCGGGATAAATCCCCGCATTGTAGGCGTTGATACTGCCGCCCGGGAAACGGAAAATACTGGGCTTTACACCGGTTTCCTGTTCAATCAGCCGGTAGACTGCTTCAAAATCCGCCAGGAAGCTGTCTACCGAGGCGTAAATCTGCCGGTAATTGTGGGTATTGGAATGGATGGCCAAGGTGTGCCCTTCCTCAACAATCCGGCGCAGAAGGTCGCCGCGGGCGGCCGCATTTTTGCCTACGACGAAAAAGGTGGCCTTAACGTCGTTTTTTTTAAGGGTGTCCAGAATCCAGGCTGTCCGGTCAGAGGGGCCGTCGTCAAAGGTCAGGTAGACGGTTTTTTGTGCAGCCGGGATGGATTCACCGGTGAAATCCGGACAGTACAAATCCGGGTAGAGTTCCTGATAAGGGAAGGAGGGGGCGGATTCGGCAGGTTCTGATTCCGGCGGGGGTTCAGCCTCTTTGGAGGAGGAAGGCTCCTGTACAGCCGGTGGACCGGCGGCAGGGAAAGCGGCCTGCTGTAAGGTACCTTGATATTGACGGGAGGATGGGGCTAGGGCGAGGATCAGTACCAGAGCCAGAGCGGCAGAGAGGATGGGGATCATAGGGCGGCGGGATGAGCCAGAATTCAGTTTCAAGACAAGACCTCCTGATGGATAATGCTTCTATTTATATTATACTCTTCCGTAGGGAAAAAATCCAGATAAAAAGGAAGATTTTGTCGAACCAGGTCGATGGAGATTTTTCCATCCCCTGTTTCGGTCTGAAAGGCTCAAAGGCACCCGCGCTGTCCCGCCGGCTGCGATATGGCATAATAAGGGTAAATCGGAAATCCAGTGCGGTGTGACGGGTTGACCGGTTTGCCCTGCTTTTTTCCAACGAATCTCTTTCCAAAAATAGGCATAACAAGGGAAGCCAAAAAGCGAGGTGTGGTGTAAAGGACAAAAGCAATATATTATTTCCAAATTAAAAATTCGGAAATAATATATTTGATTTGAGCCGTTTTGCTCGCCGCCGTAACCGGCGGCAACCGCAAAACATGGCAGATATTACTTCCGACCTTTCAGTTCGGAAGTAATATCTCCATCCAGCGGGGAGCGTATAGCTTCCCTGCCAGTCATACAAAGCATGGAGACACACCGCTAGGTGTGTTTAACCGGACGCAAAGCGGACGGTTCAGGGCTTTGGGGAACCCAACAAGAGGCATCGGGATATCCTTTTGGATATCCCGATGCCTTGCTTACCTACGTTATCGGAATGTTCCTATAACTCTATTGCTTACAGCTTGAGCAGATCGTCTGTGTATGCTATAATATGTCAAACAACGGCCCAACAAATCGGAACATGAGGGATAGATATGGAAGTGAAGCTGGTTAAAATAGCCACTGATGACGCAGAGAAATTATGGAAAATGCAGGTTAAGGCATTTCAAGGTTTATATGAGAAATACCAAGATGCAGAGACGAGTCCTGCAACTGAAAAGATTGATAAGATAATAATGAGGTTAAATCAACCGTTTACCTATTATTATTTTATAGAGGCAAATGGTACAATAGTAGGCGCTATACGAGTCGTCGATAAGAAAGAAGAAGGCCAGGCAAAAAGGATATCCCCTATTTTTATTATGGAAGAATATAGAAATAAGGGTTATGCTCAAAAGGCGTTACAATTAGTTGAAAAAATTCATGGCAGTTCAAATTGGGAATTAAACACTATTCTACAGGAAAAAGGAAATTGTTATTTATATGAAAAAATGGGATATCATCAAACGGGAAAAACAGAGACGATCAGTAATAAATTGACACTCGTGTTTTACAAAAAAGAATAGTACAGCTTCCGGTTTGCCGAGGAATTTCGCGGAGCGTCCAGCAGGGGAAGATTACAGCAATCCGCTCTGCCAATTGATTATTTAATCAAAAAACAAATAAAAATCCTTTGTCTTAAAGCTTGTTCAAGACCTACGCGGAGAGATTTTGAACAGGCTCTTAAACTTAACATTTGGGTTCGGGACTCCGTGCCCCGCCCCCCTTTTCTTTGACCGTCCAAAGAAAAGGGGGAAAAGAAAACCGCCCAGGGTGGGATCCCCTTGGAAATCCCCGCATGGCGGACAGCAGGGGCCTGCTGTCGAGCTGTCTTGATCGAACGCCGGAGGAACGTTCCGGGAGCGGCTTCTCTTGAAAGCCGGATCCTTTTTTGGAGGCAGCCCCGGAATTCCGGAGAATAGCGGTTGTATTTCAAAATCAATCGTGGTAAGATGAAAACAACTGGAAAATGAAAGGAGCTTTTTTATGAACTTTGACCAGAAACTGAAAAAGTATGCCGAACTGACGGTTCGGACCGGGGCGAATGTCCAGCTGGGGCAGGAGCTGATCCTGCAATGCAGCGTAGAAAATGCAGCGTTCGGCCGGATGGTAGCCGAATCCGCTTATGAAGCCGGTGCGAAGGTGGTTTGGATGGCTTGGAACGACGACCGGACCGCCCGTTTGAATTATGACTATTCTCCGCTGGAGGTGTTTGAGAACCCACCCGAATTCGTGACCGGACGGTATAATTATTGTGCAAAAGTAAATGGCGCGCTGATCAACATCCTTTCCCGCGATCCGGAAATTTTCAAGGGAGTGGAATCGGCCAAGCTGCTGGCGGCGACTAAGGCGCAGCATGAGGCCACCAAGGAGTTCGACGCGGCTATGGATCGGAACGAGCTGCAATGGAATATTGTAGCGGTCCCCAGTGTATCTTGGGCGCGGAAGGTTTTCCCCGGGCTTCCGGATGAAGAAGCGGTCGAAAAGCTGTGGGAAGCGATTTTCAAGGCTGTCCGGCTGGATGAAGAGGATCCCGTGGCCGCATGGCAGACACACAGCCGGACGCTGTCGGATAAAGCAGCGTTCCTGAATGAGCAGCAGTTTGAAAGCCTGCACTATACCAATTCTATCGGGACAGATTTCACCGTGGGCCTGGTCAAAGGGCATATCTGGGCCGGAGGCAGCGGAAAATCCGCCAGCGGCGTCGAATATTTCCCCAATATGCCGACTGAAGAGGTTTTTACGATGCCGCATCTCTCTCAGGCGGAGGGCCGGGTGGTCAGCTCGATGCCGCTTTCCTATCAGGGAACCTTGATTAGGGATTTTTCTTTGACTTTCAAAGAAGGGAAAGTAACTGATTTCACCGCCAAGGAGGGCCAGGAAGCGCTGGAACTGCTGCTGAATACGGACGAGGGTTCCCGCCATCTGGGCGAGGTTGCGCTGGTGCCTCATCATTCCCCCATTTCGGATATGGGGATCCTGTTCTACAACACCCTGTTCGACGAAAACGCGTCCTGCCATCTTGCGCTGGGCGCCTGCTATCCGGATACCCTCCAGGGCGGGACGGAGCTCTCCAAGGAAGAGCTGAAGCAAAAAGGCGGGAACGACTCGATCAATCATGTGGATTTCATGGTCGGCACCGCGGACCTGAAAATTACCGGGAAGCGGAGCGACGGCTCGGAAGTCGTAGTCTTTGAAAACGGGAACTGGGCGGTCTGATCCGGAAAGTTTTCCACATCCGGAAGGTTTTCTTGTGGAAAACCTTCCGGATTTTTTGTCGAGGGCAGATTCCCGAAAACAGCCACCGCTGTCTTTTCCACTTTTTGGCGAAACAGAGGGAGGCCGGAATGATTTCCGGCCTCCCTCTGTCCTGTCAATCGGGCGGTTAAATCACGAGGATTTTCAATTTTATCTGTTCAAGGGGAAGTTTCTCAATCCTTCTTGTATTCCAACGCCCAGGCGTATAAGTCCTTCTCTTATTGAATCGCCAAAGATACTGGCGAAAATGAAACAGCCGAGGACAAACGCGGCGGCTATGATGATGGTGCAGATAATTTTCGTAAAATCAAGTTTCATGCTTCTTATACTCGCGAATCTGTAGAATATGCGACATAATCTAAGGGGCTGGACCAATTACCGGTTATTGTTACTCTATTTGCAGGGTTGATGTCAGAAACTCTTAAAGCAGAATAGGTTCCTCTTGCTTCATAGAAGCCCACATAATACTTTCTGGTCTTATATTGTGATCCTTCCGGAGGTCCTACAAACGTATCCGATCTGGTGTATGATTGAGTAACTGAAGCACCCAAATTTAGCTTGTTAATTGGAAGTTCCCCTGTTACGCTGGCACTTAATGTGGCAGACCATGAAGAAGACAACGAGGTTGTTTGACCTTTTGCAACTGATATAACTAATTCAGTTTTAGCCAGTACTCTAGATTGAGTTGTTTTTTTGGTGATATCAAAGTAGTCATAGCCATATGGAACTATATCATCAGAATTATTTTCTGCAGGAACATATTCTGTGATTGTAATATGTTCTGCGTCAGGATTCTCTTTGAGAATGTCATCAATTAATTCTTGGGGGATATTGCTTGCTTCTTCTTCTATAGTTACAGAAGGAAAAGATGTTTGCGCTTGAGCCGAAGCGTGTCCGCTACATGAGATACACATACATAATGCGAGACTTAATGTTATAAACAATTTTTTCATATAAATTTTCCTTTCACGATCTTAATGTCAAAATTTTTTAGGAAATATGAATTTTGATTTGATTACAACAAATCATATAATATTTTCATATAGACCACCCTCCTTTTATATAATTTTATAATAGCATTATACTGTGATTGAATATATTTGTCAATATATTTTCTATAATTATGGATCTTTATTCCATATTCCTAAAGCTGACGGACTCCCCGCTTCCGTGCAAAAATAAAAAGCTTGGTGAATTTTAGTTCTATCGGCAGCCACGCAGACCTTGACTTTGCGGTTTTTGTAATTAACCTTTACTAAGTGCTTGAAAACCGGAGGGAAATGAGGTACAATAAAGGCAAAGGGACCGGACGGGGATTGTCCGGCTCAAAACGGAAAGGATGATTGAGCATGATTTTTAAAAACGGCACTGTTCTGGACCGCAGTTTTCGCTTCATCAAAGCGGACGTCGAGGTTCGTGACGGGAAAATTACGCACATTGGCAAGATCGACAGCAACGAGGATGTGGTGGATATTTCGGGTAAATACCTGATCCCCGGCCTGGTGGATATCCATACCCATGGCTGCGGCGGGTCGGATGCCTGCGATGCTACGATGGAAGCCTTTGACGTCATGTCTGATGTGCAGGGCAAAGCGGGGGTCACTTCTTTCTGTGCGACTTCGATGACCGTACCGGAGGAGCAGATCGAGCGGATTTTCAAGACGGTTAAAGCGTATCGGGAAGGCCCGCAGAAACGTGCCAGCGTCATCGGCATCAATATGGAAGGCCCGTTTTTTAATGAAAGCAAAAAGGGCGCACAGCGGGGCGACTGCTTGAAAACCCCGGATGTGGACTTCTTCCGCCGTCTGAACGAGGTTTCCGGCAACTGTGTGCGGCTGGTTGACTTGGCCCCGGAGTTGGAAAACTCGATTGAATTTATCAAAGCTGTCAAGATGGAAACCGTGGTTTCGATTGGCCATACGGCAGCGGATTATGCCATTGCAATGGACGCGATCGAAAACGGCGCTTCCCACATTACCCACCTTTATAATGCCATGAACGGCCTGACCCATCGTTCTCCGGGCGTAATCGGCGCAGCGGCGGATACCAATGTCTATACTGAGCTGATCTGCGACGGCATTCACATTGACGCTTCGGCGATCCGGGCGGCTTTCCGGCTGATGAATGACCGTGTCTGCTTGATTTCCGATTCTATGAGCGCCTGCGGGATGCCGAACGGCGAATACGAACTGGGCGGCCAGAAGGTTATTATGTGTGATAAGAAAGCGACCTTGGTAGATGGTACGATCGCAGGATCGGCTACCAATCTGGCGGACTGTATGAGAAAAGCGGTTGAGTTCGGAATTCCGCTGGAAACCGCTATCAAAGCAGCCAGCTACAACCCGGCAAAATCCATCAATATGGAACGCGAAATCGGCTCGATCGACGTTGGTCTGGACGCAGACCTGATTGTCATGGACGGCGACCTGAATTTTGAGCACATCTTCTTCAAAGGCGTAGAAAAATAAAGTCGGTAGTCAGAGAACCCCCTTCCGGGTTGAATTGGCCCAGATTGTGCGGACAGAACAAAAAGCCCCTATGTAGGAGCGGTTAAGTATTAACTGGATGCGCTCGCAGTTGTAGAAGTGAATGTATCTGCCGATCAGATCAATTGCTTCATTGAATGTCTTTGGCTTATGCCGGCAGCTCCATTCTGTTTTCAGAATGGAAAAGAAATTTTCTGCCATTGCATTGTCATAAGGACTGCCCTTATTTGACATTGACAGCGTTATCCCGTAAGATTGAGTTCGCTTAAAATATGCTTGCGATGTATATTGAAAGCCTTGGCTGCCTTTCTTCTAATCCTAACTCATCCTCAATCTGTCTGTGGCTCATCCCGGATTCCAGCATATTTGTGTATCTTCGTTTACTCATATTGAATCCCCCCTGATGTAGGATAATAACTACATCAGGGGGGATTTTGTCTATTGTCCGTTTTTATAGTCAACGCACTTGAAAAGAAGCATTGGCTTCTTTTCAACACTGCGGC
>CANAQK010000080.1 GCA_947363605.1 uncultured Clostridia bacterium
GTTTATCAAAACATTAAAATGTGAGCCGATTGGCGGACAGGTTCCTACATTTGAGCTGGTATTTTTCCTGACAATGGAGAAATTTGGAAAGGTCCATCCATCCCACCGCTTTTATGAGCAGTGGAACCAGATGAGCCGCCAGGAAAAAAGCCTTCATATGAACGAGATGGCACAGCTGTATATCGACACGGCGAAAGCATACGGCCACAGTGCGATTTTCGTGCATCCCAATCCGTATGGGGTGGAGAATACCCAGTGGCTGCTCGAGCTGATCCGCGAAAAGAGCGGGGATGAATATTATATTATGATGCACGGCGATCCCACCTGGTCAATCCCGGACGGAGACAGCATGATGGATTTTTCCGTAAGGATGTATGAGGATCCGGAAGGGCTGAATGAGGAATCTCAAAAACGTCTGGAGGATTCTCTGGAATTTGCGGCGGCGCTGGATCAGAAAGGGCATCTGCATGACGGCTTTACCCTCTGCTCGGATTATTGCTTTAACGTGAACCCGTTTTTCAATGAGGAACAGTTTGACGAATTTATTGTTCCCTACTTGAAAGAGTCGATTGCGGAATACCGTAAGATGGGCTATTACACGATCAAGCACACCGACGGGAATATTATGCCGATTGTCAAAAAGATGGCGGACTGCAAGCCGGATGCGATCCATTCCCTGGATCCCCAGGGCGGCGTGTCTATTCCCGAGGTCCGGAAGATCATCGGGAATGACATTGCGCTGGTTGGCAATGTCAACTGCGGCCTTTTGCAGACAGGAACGGACGAGGAATGCCGTGAGGACGTTATGCGCGCGCTTCGGGAAGGCATGGAAACGGGAAGAGGCTATATTTTTGCGACCTCCAACTGCGTTTATACAGGGCTTGACCTGAACCGTTATGAGATGATGATGGAACTTTGGAGAAAATACGGTAATTACGAGGATTACGAGAAAAACTTCGGGAAGAAATAATCCTTCTGGAGGAAAGACGATGAAAGAATTTCAGCCTGATTACAGGTATGTGGAAAATGCGGCCAGGAATCAGGAAGCGTCCCGGCTTCCGTTGTATGAGCACCTGATTGATACTGGGAAGATCGAGGAATTTTACAATAAAAGTTTTGCCGGGTGGTATGACAGCAGTGAGAAAGAGATGGAGGAATACTTCCATTATTACTGTAAGTTTTTGAAAGAAAACGGCTATGATATCGTCCCGTTCGAGTGCTGCGTGGGCGGGATTCTGCCAGGAGGAGGTGCGCTGGGAGACAGCCGCGTTGACCCTGCCATTAAAACGATGGAGGACTTCAACAATTACCCTTGGGAGGAACTGCCAGACCGCTTCTTCAAAATGTACGGGAAAATGCTCCATGCGCTGAGGAAGCAGCTCCCGGAAGGGATGAAGGCTGTCGGCGGCGTTGGGAATGGGGTTTTTGAATGCGTCCAGGATTTGACAGGTTATGAAAACCTCTGCTACATGATGTACGACGAGGAAGAGCTGTTTACGGGCTTGTTCCAGAAGATTGGTCAGAATAACCGGGCCATCTGGGAACGCTTCATGAAGGAGTACGGAGATCTTTACTGTGTACTGCGGTTCGGTGATGATATGGGCTATAAGAGCAATACCCTGCTGTCAGCGGATACGTTCAGGGAATTTCTCATCCCGCAGTACAAGCCGATCATTGATCTGGTACACAGCTATGATAAGCCCTTCCTGCTGCATTCCTGCGGCTGTATTTTTTCCATTATGGACGATCTGATTGCAGCAGGGATCGACGCGAAGCATTCCAACGAGGATCAGATTGCCCTCTTCCCGGAATGGGTGGAACGGTACGGCGACCGGATCGGCAATTTCGGCGGTTTCGATGTGGACGCAGTCTGCCAGCTGGACAAAAAAGCGCTGAAGGAATATGTCGTGGATGTACTGCAACAAGTCAAAGGGCATGGCGGCGTTGCAATAGGAACCGGGAACTCGATCCCGTCCTATGTACCTCTTGAGAATTATCTCAATATGATTGAGATCGTGAGGGAATACAGGGGAGATTTCAAGGAATAGATGCACCTGCTTGGATTTCGCTGGAAGTATGGCGGCGTTTTATAGTCAACGCACTTGAAAAGAAGCCAATGCTTCTTTTCAACACTGCGGCATCATGCCGCAGTGGGCAGCGAAGCGGCCATGCGGTAGGGCTTCATAGACGGCGCGCAGCGCATTTTATGCGCGGGCAGGCAAAGCCTGACTTGAAAATCGGGCGCCGATTTGAGGGTGTGCCGACTATATTTCTGTATGAAAATACAAAGAAACTCTTTTCAGGTATTCTGAAATATAGTATACTTGCTTTTGCAAAGCAGGAAAAGCTGGGAATACAACCTTCAGATTTGTTATCCGTTCTACGGCGGGGCTTCCCTTTGCAGAACAGGCCGTTATACGGCAGAATGTGAGGAACATATGAAAAAATTTTTTGAGAACAAAAGAAACCTTGCTATTGTGATCATCGTTGTTGTCTTGGCGGCGATGGGCGTGATCTATGCCTTGTTTGCAAGCAGGGCCACGGCGGGTTCCAAGAATGTGACCCTGGCGGTTGTAAACGATCAGGGTGCAAGGACGGAATATTCCTGCAAAACGGATGCGGAATACCTGCTGGATGTTATGAAGGAGCTGGAGAAAGACGGCCTGACTTTTGAGGGTGAGGAGTCCGCCTACGGCTTGATGATTGATACCGTAAACGGCCTGCGGGCGGACTATGAGGCAAACGGCGCTTACTGGTATTTTTATGTGAATGGGGAAGCCTGCATGAATGGTGTTTCTACAGAACCGGTAAAGGATGGCAGCGCATTCGAGATTGTTTACACGAAGGCAGAGTGATTTCATGCGCAGAGCCAGGATCTCCGTTTATGATATTGTCCTCATCGGTGTGATGGTAGCGGCTTTGGAGAGCGTCAAACTGGCACTCTCTTTTCTGCCGAATGTGGAACTGGTGACGCTTCTGATCATCCTTTTTACGCTGGCGTTCGGAAAAAAGACCTATTACGCGGTTGTTTCGTTTGTGGTGCTGGAGGGTTTGCTTTACGGTTTCGGGATCTGGTGGGTGATGTACATCTATACCTGGCCGCTCTTGGTATGTTTTACACGTATTCTGCGCCGCCAAAAGGATGGGATGACCTTCGCACTTTTATCGGGGGCGTTCGGGCTGGGCTATGGGGCACTGTGTTCGACCCCGTATCTGTTTTTGAGTGGGGTCCATACGGCATTTGCCTGGTGGGTGGCTGGGATCCCGTTTGATATCATCCACGGGGTCAGCAATTTTGTACTGATGCTCATTCTGTATAAGCCTCTGCGCAAGGTGCTGGAGTATAGTTGGAAGAAAAACGGATGAATCGTCAGCCTGCAAGCAAGTCTATTTTTACAAAATAAGAAGCGGCGTTCCGATCTCTCCCAAAGGAGGGGAAGGAACGCCGCTTTTACATTCAATTTTTGCTTGGGAAGCAGCTGTAGCAGCTTTCTTCGCTGGGGAGCTTTTTCACCATGCTGCCGTACCCCAGTACCTGGAACCCCATAGATTCATATAATTTACGGGCGCGTTCATTCGTGGGGCAGATTTCCAGCTTCAGGCCTCCTACCGGTTCGCCGATATCCGTACCCACCTGCTCCGCGATCTGTTCCAGATAAGCAGTCCCCAGATGCTGGCAGCGGTATTCCGGTTTGACATAGATTTCCTCCAGCATAACACAAAGCCGCCCGGCTTCATTGGAGTAAAACGGATAAACCAATCCGTAACCGGCAACCTTTCCTTCTGTTTCAATAAAGTAGCCAATCGCGTAAGGGGAGCCGTTTGCTGCTTTCCAAAAAGTTGCTTCCATCTGGGAGCGGGGAATGGGGTAGAGGGTCGCGCCCCCGGAGTAAAAATCCTCACACATGGGTAGGAATTCCTCAAGCTCGGAGCGGGCCGGGAGGAACTTGCGCAGCTTCATCAAAGACCGTCCTTTCCTGATCTAATAGTTTTTCCTCAATTATACTACTGTTTCTTGATAAAAAGATGTTAATCTTTTTATCGCAGCGAGATACGCCGCCGTGCCTGCGGCACGCCAAGAAAAGTATTGGCAACATTCTTGGCGGCTGCGCCGCCGGACCGCATTCTGCGGCCCAATAAAACGACTGCATCGTTTTATTGAGAATTAGTATAAAGGGGGAAGCGTAAAATCGTCAAGAAAGGAAGGAATTATTTACAAATTGGAAACATTTGCGGCCCTCCAATCTGTTATCCTAAAACCAGTATCGGCATGAAAGGAGCGCATTCCATGAAGCAGTTGAACCTGGTTTTGGTGGAGCCTCAGATCCCGCAGAATACCGGTAATATCGCTCGTACCTGTGCAGCGACCGGAGCCCGGCTTCATCTGGTTCGGCCTTTGGGTTTTGAAGTAGACGACCGAAAGCTGAAACGGGCCGGTTTGGATTATTGGTATTTGCTGGATATTACTTATTATGACAATTGGGCCGATTTTTTGGAGAAAAATCCGCTGGCGGAGTTGGCCGGGTATTATTTTACGACCAAGGGCCGCCATCGATACAGTGATATTTCTTATCCGGATCAGGTGTATCTGATCTATGGCCGTGAAGACGCCGGGTTGCCGGAGGGGCTGTTATTTGCCCATCCGGAGGAATGTGTCCGAGTGCCGATGGTGGAAAGCGCACGGAGCCTGAACCTGTCGAATACGGTAGCGCTTTCCGCATATGAAGTGCTGCGCCAGTGGGATTTTCCAGACCTGCTGGAACAGGGGCAGCTGCGAGATTATAATTGGGAGGATGCAGTCCAATGAGCAAAATAAAAATTATGGCGGATTCAGCCTGTGACATTCCGGAGGAGCTGGAACGGGAACTGGATATTAAAATTCTGTCCTTTTCGGTCGCCGTTGGGGATGACAGTTATTTGGAACGGGTCGATTTTACCAATCAGGAATTTTATGATATTTTAGCTTCTGCGCCGAAGCTGCCTTCAACTGCGCAGATTACCTCCATGCAGTTTTATGAGGAATTCAAAGCGGTACAGGCAGAAGGCTATCCCGAGATGATTTATATTTCGATCAACGGGACAGGCTCCAGCACGCTGAACAACGCGCGGATGGCCCGGGAAAAGCTGTATGAAAAACATCCGGAATATCGGGAAAGCTTCAAAATCCATCTTGTGGATTCCAAGGCTTACACGATAGCTTACGGTTATCCGGTAATAGAAGCAGCGAAAAAAGCGCGCCGCGGCGCTTCGTCTGCAGAAATCCTGGGTTATTTGGAGGATTGGTTCGACAGTGTGGAGATCTATTTCGCTCCGTTTACCCTGGAGTTTGTCAAAAAATCCGGCCGGGTTTCCTGTGCGGCGGCGTTTGTCGGGGAACTGATCGGCCTGCGCCCCATTATCTCCATCATTGATGGGAAAACCGAAATCGTGGAAAAAGTACGTGGGGATAAGGCAATTGTCCCTGCTCTGATGAAACACGCGCAGAACCGCGCGATCCCGCAGACGCCAGTGATGATGGTCCAAGCCAAAGAACAGCCGGAAGCCGATTTGCTGGAAGAAAAAATCCGGAAGGGGTTCGCGGGCGAGTTTATCGGCCGGTTTCCAGTCGGCGCGGCGATTGCAGTCAATACCGGCCCCAAAGTGCTCGGGGTGATTATTAAAGGGAAAAACCGTCGGACCAACTAAACGGAGGAAAATGAGATGGACTTTGCCAAGCTTCATGAAGATATTTGCTTTAAGAGAGCTGGCGGAAAGGTGATCTGGCAGCCCCGGATTGACTGCTGGATTTCGGATAAGCTGTTTGCAGATGGAAAACTTCCCGGGAAATACGAGGGGATGTCCAAAGTAGAAATTTATCGGGATCTTGGCTGTTCTGCGCGGGTGTATGAATATAACTGCTGTTTTTATCCGGTATATGATGAAACCCTGCATTATTCGGAGCGCTGGGAAGGGAACCAGCGGGTCGAAGCCTTTGAAACGCCGGTTGGGAGCGTCACCCGCATCGAGCAGACGACGTCCAGCAGCTGGGCCAGGCTGGTGAAAAAGGAGTGGGTCTGCAATGAGGAGGACCTCCGGGTTTTTACCTATATTGAACAGCATACCCGTTGGGCCTATTCCCAGGAGAATTTCGACAAGGTCCAGGCCGAGTGGGGCGATTTAGGCGCGCCTTGTATCTTTATGCCGCGGGTATCGCTTCAGCGGCTGTATATCGACCTGATGGGGGTAGAGGAAGCCGTCTACGCACTGGCCGATTATCCGGAAACCGTAGAAGCCTATTTTGACGCCCTCCGCGAGTCCCAGATGCAGCTGATTGACGTCATCAACGCTTCCCCCATCCGGATTGTCAATTTTGGCGACAATATCCATTCCGGCACCCTGTCCCCTGCGCTGTTCAAAAAGTATGTCCTTCCGGAATACAAGCTGCGCTGTGAGAAGCTGCACGCGGCAGGCCGGTTCACCTATTCCCATTTTGACGGCGACAATCGCGGCCTGATGGAATATTACCAGCAGACCGGGCTGGATGGGATTGAAGCCATTACACCCAAACCGCAGGGGGATGTTACTCTGGAGGAAGCCCGCCATTATCTGGGGGATGGGATGTTCCTGGTGGATGGTATCCCGGCGGTTTATTTTGACGAGGTTTTCCCGGTGGAGGTTTTGGAGGAATGTGTCCATCGGATCCTGGACCTGTTTGCGCCGAACCTGATTTTGGGGATTTCGGACGAGATTTCCTCTACCGGGGATATCGAGCGGATCCGGCTGGTGGGGAAGATCGTGGAGGAATACAACCGGAAAATAGAGGAGAAGAACCCGGCATAGGCTCTTGTACAATGGATTTTCCGGCTCAGAAGGTTATCTTTTTAACAATATTTGCGTTTAACCCCATTAAATTGCCGGATACTACTTGAAAAAATACCTAAAATAAGCTAAAATATAGGTCGGAGATGTATGCAAGCCTTTTGCACTACAGTCGAAAATAGAAGGGAGAATCTCATATGAATGCGATGAATAAAAAATCGGTGGATGACCTGCAAGCAGCCGGCAAACGTGTTCTGGTTCGGTGTGACTTCAACGTCCCGCTGAAAAACGGCGTGATTACGGATGAAAACCGTATTGTCGCCGCTCTGCCAACCATCAAAAAACTGATCGGGGACGGCGGAAAGGTAATCCTCTGCTCTCACCTGGGCAAACCGAAAGGCGAGCCGAAGCCCGAGCTTTCTCTCGCACCGGTTGCAAAGCGCCTTTCTGAACTGCTGGGCAAGGAAGTTGTTTTTGCCGCTGACGACAATGTTGTCGGTGAAAACGCAAAGAAAGCCGTTGCTGAAATGAAAGACGGCGATGTTGTTCTGCTTCAGAACACCCGTTACCGGAAAGAAGAAACCAAGAATGGCGAGGAATTCAGCAAAGAGCTGGGCAGCCTGGCAGACCTCTTTGTCAATGATGCATTCGGTGCGGCACACCGCGCGCACTGCTCTACCGTTGGTGTAGCAAGCTATGTGGAGGAATCCGCGAACGGCTACTTGATGGCGAAAGAGATCAAATACCTCGGCGGCGCAGTCAACGATCCGGCTAGACCCTTCGTTACGATCCTGGGCGGCGCAAAGGTTGCAGACAAGCTGAATGTCATCGAAAACCTGCTCAATAAAGCAGATACCTTGATTATTGGCGGCGGTATGGCGTATACCTTCTTGGCGGCAAAGGGCTACAATGTTGGAAAATCCCTGCTGGACAGTGAAAAGATTGATTACTGCAAAGAGATGCTGAAAAAAGCAGAAGAAAAAGGTGTAAAAATCCTGCTTCCGGTAGACTGTGTAGTAGCTGAGGCCTTCCCGGATCCGATCGACGCGGAGATCCCGGTTGAAACCTGCGCGGCAGATCAGATCCCGAGCGAGAAGATGGGCTTGGATATTGGCGAAAAAACTGCAGATCTGTTTGCAGAAGCAGTAAAATCTGCAAAAACCGTTGTTTGGAACGGTCCTATGGGCGTGTTTGAGAACCCGATTCTGGCAAAGGGCACCATCGCCGTAGCGAAAGCGCTGGCAGAAACCGATGCCGTTACCATTATTGGCGGCGGCGATTCTGCGGCAGCAGTCAACACGCTGGGCTTCGGCGATAAAATGAGCCATATTTCCACCGGCGGAGGCGCTTCCCTGGAATTCCTGGAAGGCAAAGAGCTGCCCGGTATTACCGCAATGAGCGATAAATAAGCGCTGGAATCACTTCCGCGCAGTTCCGTAAAAAAGAACGGGCAAAAAGGCGGGACAATCCCGCCTTTTTCGTTAGATATAGAAAAGGAGTTTTTGACATGAATAAAACCCTCAGACAGGCTGTTATTGCCGGAAACTGGAAAATGAACAATACCCGGGCAGAAACCAAGTCGTTGGTGGAAGAGCTGATCCCGTTGGTAAAGGATGCGGATTGCGGCGTCGTTATCTGTGTTCCGTTTACCAATCTGGAAACTGCGGTCGCGCTGACCAAGGGTACCAATATTAAGGTTGGGGCGCAGAACTGCCATTTTGAAAAAAGCGGTGCGTTTACGGGTGAAATCTCGGCGGCTATGCTGGTAGAAATGGGCGTAGAGTATGTTGTTCTTGGCCATAGCGAGCGCCGTCAGTATTTTGGTGAAACAGACATCACTGTCAACAAACGCCTTTTGGCCGCACTGGAAGCAGGCTTGAAGCCTATCCTCTGCGTGGGCGAGATGCTGGAGGATCGCGAAAACGGGATTACCGAAGAGCTGGTAGCTCTCCAGACCAAGATCGCTTTGAAAGGCGTTTCCAAGGAAGCGCTGAAAAATGTAATTATCGCGTATGAGCCGGTTTGGGCAATCGGTACCGGCAAAACCGCTACTGCGGAGCAGGCCAACGAGGTTTGCGCAGTAATCCGGGGCGTTATTGCAAAGCTGTATGATTCGGACGCGGCAAATGCCATGACGATCCAGTACGGCGGTTCGATGAATGCGAAAAATGCCGAAGAGCTGGTGGCTCAGCCGGATGTAGACGGCGGCCTGATCGGCGGGGCTTCGCTGAAAGCGCCGGACTTCAAGGCAATTATCGACGCTGCAAGCAAATAACCCTTTTTCTTGATAAAAAGATTTTAAATCTATTTATAGTCAACGCGCTTGAAAAGAAGCCAATGCTTCTTTTCAACACTGCGGCAT
>CANAQK010000081.1 GCA_947363605.1 uncultured Clostridia bacterium
TTAGGGTTTGAGCAGTGCTTCAAAAACTCCCTGACCGGCCTTCCGATCGGCGGCGGCAAAGGCGGCTCCGATTTCGACCCAAAGGGCAAATCAGATATGGAAATCATGCGGTTCTGCCAGAGCTTTATGACCGAGCTGTACCGCCATATCGGCCCGAATGTAGACGTCCCTGCCGGGGACATCGGTGTAGGCGCGCGGGAAATAGGTTATCTGTTCGGCCAGTATAAACGCTTGAGCAACAGCTTTGAAAACGGCGTTTTAACCGGGAAAGGGCTGACCTATGGCGGGAGCCTGATCCGTCCGCAGGCAACCGGCTACGGCCTGCTTTATTTCACCGACGCGATGCTCCAAAAGGCGGGGGATTCCCTGCAGGGCAAGACCGTTGTTATTTCGGGCGCCGGCAATGTCGCTATTTACGCAGCCGAAAAAGCGATGGAGCTGGGAGCGAAAGTCGTCACCATGTCGGATTCCACCGGCTGGATTTATGACGGGGAAGGCATTGACCTGAACGCGATCAAAGAGATCAAGGAAGTCCGCCGCGCACGGCTGACCGAATACAAAAACTACCGTCCCAATGCCGAATACCATGAGGGCAAAGGCGTTTGGAGCGTAAAATGTGATATCGCGCTGCCCTGTGCTACCCAGAACGAACTGAACGAAGACGACGCTAAGGCGCTGATCGCAAACGGGGTCAAAGCCGTAGCGGAAGGGGCGAATATGCCCTCTACCCTGGAAGCAACCAAGCTTTTTGTAGACAACAAGATCCTGTTTGGTCCGGCCAAAGCGGCCAACGCAGGCGGCGTAGCCGTTTCCGCGCTGGAAATGAGCCAGAACAGTATGCGCTTGGCTTGGACCCGCGAGGAAGTAGACAGCAAGCTGCATGATATCATGGTCAACATCTTCAACAATTCCTATGCCGCTTCGGTACAGGTAGGCCATGAGGGGAACCTGGTTATGGGCGCAAATATCGCCGGTTTCAACAAAATTGCCGAAGCAATGATTGCACAGGGTGTTGCCTACTAATATGCGGCATGATACGTCGCAGCACGGCGGCGGCGCCGGACCGCATTCCGCGGCCCAATAAAACGACGGCATTGTTTTATTGAGAATTAGAACCTGTATTCACAATCAGAGGCAGGCTGGAAATATTCCGGCCTGCTGTGTTTTTATACAGAATTGATTTCTTTCACGGACTCTTGGATTTTAGAAAAATCTAAGAAATTTCCTTTATATAAAACTTATGCTTTACATTTTGCCCAAAATATAGTATAGTATATTTATTCAGTTTTTATACAGATTTTGAGAATAGAAAGAGGTTGGCAAGATGCAGCTGTTTCATCACGTTATCGTACGGCGGCCCGGCAAAAGCTTGAGCGAGGGGATCACCTCCGCACCAGAGCTGGGCAAGCCTGACTATGAAAAGGCGCTCAAACAGCACGACGCTTATATCGAGGCACTCAAGCAGTGCGGCGTAGAGGTCACGGTCCTGGACGCAATGGAAGAGTTCCCGGACTCCTGCTTTGTGGAAGATACCGCTGTCGTAACTAAAAACTGTGCAATTATCTCCAATCCCGGGGCGGAAACCCGGCAGAAGGAATCTTCCCATATGGTCGAAACCATCAAAAAGTTCTATCAGGAAGACCAGATCGAGTACATCACGGCCCCCGGCACCATGGAGGGCGGCGATGTTATGATGGTCGGCAACCACTTTTATATCGGGCTGTCCGCCCGAACCAATGAGGAAGGCTGCCGCCAGTTTATTGCGGCGCTGGAAAAGCATGGCCATACCGGCAGCATTGTCCCGCTGGAGAAGGTGCTCCACCTGAAAACCGGCCTGGCTTATCTGGAAAACAACCGCCTGCTGGTGGCCGGCGAATTTTGTGAAAAAGAGGAATTTGCCTCTTTCGATAAAATTGAAATCTCAGCGGATGAAAGCTACTCCGCCAACTGTATCTGGGTAAACGATACCGTACTGGTCCCGGCCGGATACCCCAAAACCCTTGCCGCAATCCAGGCAGCCGGATACCGAACCATCGAAGTGGACACCTCGGAATACCGGAAGATCGACGGCGGATTGAGCTGTCTTTCTCTCCGATTCTGATCGCAGGAGGACAAGATGAAACCGAAAATCCTGCGGAAAGGGGACCGCATTGGGCTGATTTCCCCAGCCAGCGCCCAATATAACCGGAGCTGGATCGACCGGGCGGCCGAAGCGGTGGAAAACTGGGGATACCAGGCCGTCCTTGGGAAAAATGCCAAAAAGAAATACAGCTTCTTCGCCGGGACGGACGAGGAGCGGGCAGCGGATTTCAATGAAATGTTCCGCCGGAAAGATATCGATGCTGTTTTCGCCATCGACGGCGGGTATGGTTCCGCCCGGATCCTCCGGATGCTGGATTACGACGCTATTGCTCAAAACCCGAAAATTTTTCTGGGGTTCAGCGATATCACCATTCTCCATCTGGCTATCTGGAAAAAAACGGGGCTGACCACCTTCCACGGGCCGGGGGCCTGCGCTTTCCCCGAGGAATATTTGACGGAATACACCAAATCCCAGCTGGAAAAGGTTCTCTGCTGCCCGGAACCGGCTGGCATCATCCCGATGGCCGATCCGAAAAAATACATCCATGCCATTGGGAGCGGCAGCGTGGAGGCGCCGATCCTGGGCGGCAATATCAGCATGATCTGCTCTACCCTGGGAACCCCCTATGAAATCGACGTCAAGGGAAAAATCCTCTTTTTGGAGGATCTCAATACGGAACCCTGGGTCATGGACCACAATATGGCCCACCTGATGAATGCCGGGAAGCTGGCGGATGCCTCCGGAATCCTGATTGGGGAATGCCGGAACTGCGAGCCCCGCATCCATGAACCGGGCTATTACTGCGATACCAGCATTGAGGATATCTTCAACGAATACCTCGCCCCGCTGAATGTCCCGGTTCTTTTCGGGCACCCGCTGGGGCACACGGCGGATCTGGCCACCATCCCCATGGGGGTCCTGGCCCGGCTGGATACCCAAACCAGGGAATTTACGATTCTTGAAAGCGGGGTGCGGGAATAACCCCGCTCCATCCGTTCAACCCGACCAACCTGATGAAAGCGGTGAATGTTTATGAAACTGAAAAAAATGCTGGCCGGCGTCCTGTCCGCAGCCCTGCTTCTTGCCGGATGCGGCACCGATAACGGAGGGAATCCCTCCACGGCCGACGCACCGGACGCTGAGCAGTACATCAACACCTACGTAGTAACCGACCCTACCTCCTTTGACTCTGCTATGGCGACGGACACCATCGCTGTCAATATGCTGATCAACCTCATGGAGCCGCTGCTCCGTCTGGAACAACAGGCAGACGGGTCGCTGAAAACGGTCGAAGCCGGCGCGGAAAGCTACACCCACAGCGACGACGGGCTGACCTGGACCTTCACTATCCGGGAAAACAAATGGAGCGACGGGCAGCAGGTCACCGCTGAAGATTACGCCTACGGGATTACCCGGCTCCTGGATCCCGCAACCGCGGCGCCCTACAGCTACCTGCTCATGCCGCTCAAAAACGCGGCGGCTGTCAACAGCGGCGAGCTCCCGGTCGAAGAGCTGGGCGTCAAGGCACTGGATGAAAAAACGCTGGAAATCCAGCTGGAAGGCCCGACTTCTTATTTCATGGGGCTGCTTTACCACACGGTCATGCTGCCTGCCCGGAAGGACCTGGTCGAACAGTACGGCGACCAATATGGCACCGCTATTGACAAAATGGCTTACAATGGGCCGTTTAAAGCGGAATCCTGGGTTCATAACAGCGAGATCGTCTTTGTGAAAAATGATCAATACTGGGATAATGCCAGCGTCAAGCTGGGGAAAATCACCTATAAGGTTATCCAGGACGAAAACGCCGTCTACAGCTCGTTGGAAAATGGCTCCATTGACACCGCTTCCACCCTGTCCAAGGAATGGACCGACGCATTCAGCCAAAACAGCCGGCTGGTTCATGAAAAGGTGGTTTCTGCCAATACCTATTATCAATACTACAACCAGACGGACCCGCTCTTCGCCAACGCCAACGTCCGGAAAGCCTTTACCCTGGCTGTAGACCGGGAAGATCTGAACGACGTCATTTACGACGGGATGCGGATCCCGGCTTACAGCATGATCCCCAACGGGATTACCTCCGGGGACACGGAATACGCTTCCATCGCAAAGCAGCCGATCAAAACCCTTCAGGAATCCACCACCGCCAGCCCCAAGGAGCTGCTCGTCCAGGGCCTGACCGAGCTGGGAATGGATCCGGACCCCGCCAAGCTGACTGTCACCCTCTCTCTGGGAGGTACCGACCAGTTCACCAAAACCCTGGCGGAATATATGCAGCAGACCTATAAAACCGAGCTGGGCGTCCAGGTGCAGATTGAAATGCTGGACTGGGGCGCGTTTATCGACAACTACTATAACCTGGATTACCAAATCGGGCAGATGGCATTCGGCGCGGAATGGAACGACCCGCTGAGTATGCTGACCTGTGTGGAAAGCAGCCAGGACGGCTACTGCATCGGCTGGGGCAGCGAGGAAGTTGACGCCCTGCTGGCCAAGGCTACCGCTTCCTCAGATGAAACGCAGAAGATCGCCCTGATCGAACAGATTGAGGATATCTTCCTGAACCAGGACGGCTGTGTCTGCCCGCTGGTATTCAGCGCTTCCGACCTGTTCACCTATGACTATGTAAAAGGCGTGGAATACGCTACCTTCTCCACCAGCGGATATAAATACGTGTATACCCAGGGCAGGAAATAACCCCCTGAAACCGTTGGGCGGCCTGCACAGCATCCCGCTGCCCAAACCCAAGCAAATTCTGAAAGCAGGCTCCGGCGGGATTTCCGCCGGACACTGCGTTTTTGAGAAAGGAGAGGCCTTCCCCATGTTCCGCTATATCCTGAAACGGTTCCTGTATATGTTCATCACCCTGTTTTGTATTACGGCGGCAACCTTCTTTTTGATGCACAGTATCCCGGGCGACCCGCTTTCCTATATGGCTAAAAAGCTGCCCGACCAGACCCGCGAAAATTACTATGAAAAATACGGCCTGAACGAATCGGTTCCCAAGCAGTTCGGTATCTTCCTGAAAAATATCGTCACCGAATTCAACTTCGGCGAATCCATCCGCTATCCGGGCCGGAAGGTTACGGAAACCATTGTCGAGGGCGCGGGCGTTTCGGCGGCAGTCGGGTTCCAGGCGCTGTTCTGGGGCGTCAGCATCGGGATTATTTTAGGGGTTATCGCCGCCTATTTCCGCAACCGCTGGCCGGATTACCTGATTATGTTCATCGCTATTTTAGGCGTAACGATACCGGTATTCGTGTTCGCGTCGCTGGTGCAGTATCTCTTTACCGTAAAACTGCGTTGGTTTCCCACCACCGGATGGGGAAGCTGGAAAGAGATGGTGCTCCCCGTGATTACCCTGGCGCTCGGCTCGATTGCCGGCTATGCGCGGTATATGAAATCCAGCGTGCTGGAAACCATCAACCAGGACTACATCCTGACAGCCCGGGCCAAAGGAGTCAGTGAGTTCAATATCCTGCGCCGCCATGTCCTGCGGAATTCGATCATCCCGGCAGTCACCATCCTCGGGCCGGAGATCGCGGCAGTCTTTACCGGGGCCTTTGTCACCGAAAAAATGTTCGGCATCCCCGGGCTGGGATTTTACTATGTCAACTCGATCAATGACCGGGATTATACCATGATTATCGGCACCACTGTCTTTTACGCGATCCTGTTTGTGGCGGTGCAGCTGGTGGTGGATATCCTGTACGGGGTAATCGACCCCCGTATTACCCTGACCAAACAGGAATAACGGAATGGAGGTGCAGAAAACAGATGGAAGAGCTTTCCCAGGAACAGTTCCGGATCATCGGGATTGAAGACAACGGAACCGAGCATTCCGCCCGTAAGAAAGTGGGCTACTGGCAGGATGCCTGGCGGCGCCTGCGGGCAAATAAGATCGCAATGGCGGCCTTGGTGCTGCTGATCCTCCTGCTGCTGATGACAATCATCGGGCCGCACCTAACCGGATATTCCTACGAAGAAATGGATAAGGCCAGCAAGAACCTGCCGCCCTCTGCCGCGCACTGGTTCGGCACGGACGAGCTGGGCCGCGACCTGTTTACCCGGGTTTGGCAGGGCGGCCGGGTTTCCATGATTATTGGGCTGTTCAGCGCCGCAGTCAGCACCCTGATCGGGGTGCTCTACGGCAGTATTTCCGCCTTTTTCGGTGGGATTGTGGATAATATCATGATGCGGATTGTTGAAATCCTCATCAGTATCCCTTACCTCATTATTGTAATATTGATATCTGTTATTACAGATAGTAAAGATCTGGGCACGATGATCCTCGCGCTGACCCTGACCGGCTGGTGCGGGACCGCCCGGCTGATCCGGGGGCAGATTCTCCAGCTCCGGGAGCAGGAATATGTCCTGGCGGCGGAAGCGCTGGGTGTCAGCCCCTTCAAGGTGATCCTCAAGCATCTGATCCCCAACACGCTGGGGCTGATTATTGTCGGTGTGACCTTCGACATCCCGGGGTATATCTTCTCGGAAACCTTCTTGAGCTATATCGGCCTGGGCATCCAAGCCCCGGCAACCAGCTGGGGCGCGCTGGCCAGCGCGGCGCAGGCGAATTTCCGTTTTTATCCGTATCAGCTCTTCCTGCCCTCCCTGATGATCGCCCTGACCATGCTTTCCTTCACCCTGCTGGGCGACGGACTGCGCGATGCACTCGACCCGCGGATGCGCCATTGATACGAATTCTTCATAAAAAAGTATCCTCTTATAGTCAACGCACTTGAAAAGAAGCGGTCCTGCGGCGTTTCACGCCACGATAAAGAGAGCCCAAAATCTTTTTATCAAGAAATCGTATGAGGAAAGGAGATCTCCCATGGAACAGCAAGAAAAAATCCTGGAGGTCAAGAACCTCCGGGTGAACTTCAATACCTACGCCGGTAAGATTCAAGCCGTACGGGGCGTGAGCTTCTCCCTGTATAAAGGGGAAACCCTTGCCATTGTCGGGGAGTCGGGCTGCGGGAAAACCGTCACCTCAAAAGCATTGCTCCGGCTCTACCAGCCCCCGCTGGTATCCGTTGCCGAGGGTTCCGAAATCCTCTACGACGGGCAGGATGTCCTGAAAATGAACAAAAAGCAGCTTCAGGCCTACCGCGGCCGGGAAGTCGGCATGATTTTCCAGGATCCCATGACCTCCCTCAACCCCACCATGAAGGTAGGCGACCAGATCGCAGAAGCCCTCCGGATTCACAACAAAATCTCCAAAAAGGAAGCGGCGGCGCTGGCGGTGGAAAAGCTGCGGCTGGTCGATATTCCCAACCCGGAAAAAAGGGCGGAATGCTATCCTCACCAGCTTTCCGGCGGGATGCGGCAGCGGGTGGTGATTGCCATCGCGCTTTCCTGCAGCCCGAAAATCATCATTGCCGACGAACCAACGACCGCGCTGGACGTCACCATCCAGGCCCAAATCCTGGACCTATTGATGGAAATCCGGGAAAAAACCCATACCGCTATCATCCTGGTCACCCATGACCTTGGGGTAGTGGCCAACTTTGCCAGCCGGATCCAGGTGATGTACGCCGGCCAGATCGTCGAACGCGGGAGCACCCGCGACCTGTTCTATCAGCCCCGGCATCCTTATACCCGGGCGCTGTTGGATTCGGTGCCCAAGCTGTCCAGCAAGACGCATGGCGAGCTCTATTCACTGAAAGGCACGCCGCCTGACCTGATCCTGGAACTGAAGGGCTGCCCCTTTGCGGCGCGCTGTCAGTATTGTATGCCGGTCTGTCAGGAGCGGATGCCGGAAGAAATCGATCTGGGGGAAGGGCATTCCGTTTCCTGCTGGCTCCAGCACCCCATGGCCCCCGATGTCGGGCCGCTGAACCACGGAAGAAAGGCAGGTGCCTGAATCATGGAACAGGAAACCCTCCGGGAACCGATGCTCGAGGTCGAGCATCTTTCCAAGCATTTTAAAATGAGCGGGAAGTCCATCCTCAAAGCGGTGGACGACGTCAGCCTGACGATTTACAAGGGCGAAACCCTGGGCCTGGTCGGGGAGTCCGGCTGCGGGAAAACCACCTTCGGCCGGACCGTGATCCAACTGTACCGGCCTACCTCCGGAAGCATCCGCTTCGATGGGCGGGAGCTTGGGACGCTCAAGCGCAAAGAGCTGGTTTCATTTAAGAAGGACGCCCAGATTATTTTCCAGGATCCCTACGCCAGCCTGGACCCCCGGATGACCATTGCAGAGATTATCGCCGAAGGGATGAAGGTCCATTTCAAGCTGGGCCCGGCTGAAACAGAGCGGAAAATTGCCTCCCTGCTGGAAAAAGTCGGGTTGGGCGCGGATTACGCCAACCGCTACGCCCACGAGCTTTCAGGCGGCCAGCGTCAGCGGGTCGGGATTGCCCGGGCGCTGGCGGTAAAGCCCCGCTTTATTGTCTGTGACGAGCCTATCAGCGCGTTGGACGTTTCCATCCAAGCGCAGGTCATCAACCTGCTGATCTATTTGCAGCGGGAATTCGGGCTGACCTATCTGTTCATCTCCCACGACCTTTCAATGGTGCAGTATATTTCCGACCGGATTGGTGTCATGTATCTCGGCTCCCTGATGGAGCTGACCGATAATCAGACGCTTTACAGCCGGCCGCTGCACCCCTATACCCAAGCCCTGCTCTCTGCAATCCCGGTCGCCGACCCGGATCTGAGCCAGGCACAGAACCGCATCAAGCTGGAAGGGGAGATCCCCAGCCCGATCCACCAGCCCAAGGGCTGTAAATTCGCGCCCCGCTGCCGTTTCGCCTCCGAAAAATGCCAAGCGGAACGGCCTGTCCTGCGTGAATTGGAGCCGGGACATTTCGTGGCCTGCCACTTCGCGGAACAAATTCAAACGGAAGAAGCTTAGAACCTGTATGTACAATCAGAGGATGCCGGATGCCCGAGGGTTTTTTCGGGCAGGCAAGGCCATTTTTTTCAGGCATACTGCCGTATGGCAAGGAAAATGAACGCAGTCTGCCTGAAAAAGCACC
>CANAQK010000082.1 GCA_947363605.1 uncultured Clostridia bacterium
TACCGCATAATAATACCCCCTCTACTGGGTGTCCAGTAAAGGGGGTACATATCATGTAAGCTTTAAGAAAGTTGCTGATGAAAAAGAAACGCAGGAAGAAGCGCAACAAAAATTAAGTGAAAAAACGATAGATTTAAGCGAAGCATTTCAATCTGTCAAAGGTTGTGCTGTGGTGTATGCGCCAGCACAAGAGCAATATTTATTTTTTAATGAGGAGATATGCAGACAAGAAAAATCGCCCTGTTCTACTTTTAAAATTATTTCTACTTTGTTAGGATTGCAAAATGGCGTTATCATTGATGAATCGTCTACGATGGGATATGATGGAACGGATTATGGAAATCCAGCATGGAATGGAAATTTAACATTAGAAGAAGCATTTCAACAATCATGTATATGGTATTTTCGAGAAGTAATAGATTCTGTAGGTAAGGACAAAATACAAGAAGGATTAAATGAATTACAATATGGGAATTGCGATATTTCAGAATGGAATGGTAGTGGTATCAATCCTATGGAAAAACTAAATGGCTTTTGGCTGGATTCTTCGTTAAAAATTTCGCCATTGGAACAGGTGGAAGTTTTGGAAAGAATATTTGAGGGGCAGAACGATTACGAAAGTGCTAATATTGAGATTCTAAAAAGAATAATGTTAATAGATGAAAGCGATACGCAGAAAATTTATGGAAAAACAGGAACGAGCGGGAACGGGGAAGCATGGTTTGTCGGCTTTTCTGAATCAAGTGGAGAACGAGAATACTTTGCTGTATATTTAGATGATATTGAACAAAAAGAACAGATTTCTGGAAATAGAGCGAAAGAAATAGCTTTAGAAATTTTGAAATAAGCAGATGCTTTTGTTACGCTTTAAAAACGCTGGAAGTCTTATGGTTCAAGGGATTTCAGTCGCAATAGAAAAATATGTGCTGCTTTATACCTATCCCTCTGAAAAGCAGGTTCTATTGCGTAACATTTCAAAAATATATTGTCAAGCTGCGAGGATTTGTTATAATAAAAGCATGGCAACATTTTAGCAACAGAAAATCAGCAAGCCAGAATAAACAGTGTATTTGAAGTAAAAATAGGCGTTTATTTACATAAAACTTAAACAAATATAGTTCAGAACAATAAAGAACACGCCGAGGAATAAATTGCCTGCGTGGCTGCCCTGCTGGAAGGATATATAACCCGCCTGCACCAACTTCCAGACGAGGCCCTTATCCGTAAAAAAGACCTACACGCGGGCATATCTGGACGCAAAGACAGAAGCGATCGCCCGGATGGTGGACCGGCCCAATCAAAACCTGAAGCCGATGTAAGGGAGGAAACCCTGTCCCACTGGACGGACAGCGGGAAGGCCTCCCTGCTGTCGAGCCGCCCTGGTCTGGTGCCGGAGGAATGCAGCTCGGCGGCTGCTCCCCTTGAAAGCCGGATTCTTTTTCAAGCATACAGGCGAATTTCAGGGGGAACGTCCCATTCTGAGATTTTTTGCAGAGGTTCTGTCTTCGGCTTCCGTTCCGAAAGCCCTGATGAATGAACAGGCGCAAGAAGCCGCCCCTGCAAATCATTCCTGTTATATTACTTCCGAACTGAAAGGCCGGAAGTAATATCTGCCATGTTTTGCGGTTGCCGCTGGTTACGGCGGCGAGCAAAACGGCTCAAATCAAATGTATTATTTCCGAATTAAAAATTCGGAAATAATATCATGCGCGAGAGGACACTCCCGGAGATCCCAACCAGTTTGACAAAAGTGTTTTTATCATTATACTATATACTGTCTGTATAATTCAGTAGAAAGAAGGCTGCCTATGATCTATCATTCCTTAACCGAGCTGATCGGGAACACCCCTCTCCTCGAACTGCACCGCTATCAGGAAAAACTGGGGCTGAACGCCCGCCTGGTTGCCAAACTGGAAATGTTCAACCCCTGCTCCTCGGCTAAAGACCGGATAGCCCTGGCGATGGTGGAGGATGGGCTGGCTTCCGGGAAGCTGACGCCGGACAGCGTGCTGATCGAACCCACCTCCGGCAATACCGGTATCGGGCTGGCCTTTGTCGCCGCCACTAAAGGGATGCGCCTGATCCTGACCATGCCGGAAACCATGTCCGAGGAACGCCGGGCCGTCCTCCGGGCATTGGGGGCAGAGCTGGTACTGACCGAAGGGGCCAAAGGGATGCAGGGCGCTGTGGAAAAAGCAGAGGAGCTGGCGCGGGAGCTCCCGGGCGGCGTCATCCTCCAGCAATTTGAGAACCCCTCCAATCCGGAAGCGCACCGCCGCACAACCGCCCGGGAAATCCTGCGGGATACCGGCGGGGAGCTTGCCGCTTTTGTGGCCGGGGTCGGTACCGGCGGTACCCTCACCGGCGTAGGAGAAATACTCCGGCAGGAAGTCCCCGGAATCCGGATCGTTGCCGTCGAGCCCGCCGGTTCCCCCCTGCTCAGCGGCGGGCAGGCAGGCCCGCACAAAATCCAGGGGATCGGGGCTAATTTCATCCCTAAAACGCTGAATACCTCCGTTTATGACGAGGTCTTGGCCATCCCGGAGGAAGAGGCTTTTCAAGCGGTGCGGGAACTGGCACGTACCGAGGGGCTTCTCTGCGGCATTTCATCCGGGGCGGCGCTGGCAGCGGCTGTCCGGCTGGCCCAGCGGGAGGAATTTACCGGGAAGCGGATCGTCGTCCTCTTCCCGGACACCGGGGAACGCTATCTGTCCACCGGGTTGTATGATTAAGGCAAAAACGAATATGGAGGGAAAAAATGAGCGGAATCATCGGCTTTATCGTCTGGTGTATATTCGGAAGCTTCTTTCTGGTTTTAGCGGTCTGTACCTGGTTTGCGAAAAAACCCATGCGGTTTTGGGCAAATGCAGACGTATTTGAAGTTTCAGAAATCCCCAAATATAACCGCGCCGTTTCCAAGCTGTTCGGCCTGTTCGGCATCCTGCTGATCGCCTTGGGAACCCCCCTGCTGGCGGGACAGAACTCCGCATGGAGCCTGATCCCGGTTTTTGGGACGATGCTTGCAAGCATTGCGGCCATGGCGGTCTACTCTTTGGTGATCGAAAAAAAATACCGGAAGCGCTGACCTCCTTCCGCATGGAAAAAGCTTCCAGTTTTAAATGAGTGTATACACACTCGGCCCTATCCTCTAAAACAGCCCCTGTCCGGAGGCTGTTTTTTTCCCTGAATCGGATTCCTTCCTCTCTTCAATTGGTGAGCCAATACTGCCGGCTATCCCTGGTACGTTCCATAAACCCATACGAAATCAGGTATCGCCGGATCGTCATATAATCGTCGTAAATCGGTTAAAGAATTTCATTGACCTCCTGCTCGCTGTATTTTTTTCCAGGCTCAAATTGCTCGGCTATTTTTCCAAGGATAACCACCTTACCATCGATTAACAAGGGGAAACACGCCTTCCAGCGTCCTAAATCGTTGCTGGGCTGACGCCCAGCAACGAAGATAACGATGTCAACGGAAATTTTAGTCTCGAAAAACCGTATTACCCCTTGTCAATCGATGGTATACTGATTCTTTTGTTGGACTGGGGGCTTCGCCGCTGAGAATGCTGCCCATACTTGTCCAGCCCAATAGGGGGCAAAAAAGCCATGTGCGGGAACTTCCGCACATGGCTCTGGTTTATTTTGTCTAAAACGGTCTTTCTGCCCATCGTATAAGGAGCTGCCAATCCATGGAGGGCAGGGTCTGGATCAATCCGGCAGCCGGAACAAACGGTTTGCATTCCGGCGGGCCTGATCGATCATCTCCTGCGGGGAAACGCCTTTAATCCCTGCCATGGCCTCCGCTGTATAGGCGATCAGATCCGAGGTACAGCGCTTCCCGCGGAAAGGCTCGGGCGCCATATAAGGGCAGTCCGTTTCCAGCAGCAGCCGGTCGGCCGGAACCGCTTCGACCGCTTCCAGCGCACGGCGGGCGTTTTTGAAGGTCAGCACCCCGGTAAACCCGAGATAAAGCCCCAGCCTGACCGCCTCTTTCGCAGATTCCGCCGAACCGCTGAAGCAATGCAGCACCCCTTCCGGCCGGTATTCCCGCAGTAAAGCGAAGGTATCCTCCATTGCGTCCCGGGAATGGATAATCACCGGCAGCCGCTTCCTGACTGCCAGCTCGAGCTGCGCTTCGAAAACCTCCTGCTGCACCTCCCGGGAAGGGGTATCATAGTGGTAATCCAGCCCGATTTCCCCGATTGCTACGACCTTTTCCCGATCCAACAGAGCGGAGATCCCCTCCAGCCAGTCCCCGGAAACCTCAGCCGCCATTTCGGGATGAACCCCGGCAGCAGCGTAAAAGAACGGGTACTGCTCTGCCAGCGCAGCAGAACGGAAGCTGGTTTCGATATCGCATCCGACATTCAGGACGCGGCAGACCCCCCGTTCCGGCAGGGAGGAAAGAAGCGGATCACGATCCTCCTGATAAGCGGCGTCATCATAATGCGCGTGGGAATCAAAAATACCAGTCAGCATAGCGTGGCCCTCTTTCTATCCGGATCAGTGGATTTTTGCGCCGTTCGGGACGCTGCTGTCCAAAAAGATGACGCCGGCTGAACCGTCCGGAAGATCTGCCGCCAGCAGCATCCCGTTGGACTCGACCCCGCGCAGCTTGGCAGGTTTCAGATTCCCGACCACTATGATCTTTTTCCCGACCAGATCCGCTTCGCTGTACCAGGCGGCAATCCCGGATACAATCTGGCGCCCGCCTTCCCCATCATCCAGCTGGAGCTTCAGCAGCTTGTCGGATTTCGGTACCTTTTCACAGGAAAGGATCTCTGCCGCCTGGAGCGTCACCTTGGCAAAATCCTCAATCCCGATTTTAGCAGCAGAAACCGTCCCCTCCGGTACGGCCGGCTGGGAAGCTTTCGCGGCTTTTTCCTTTTCCGCGGCAAAGGATTCCAATTCAGCAAGCTTTTTCTTCTCATCCAGCCGGGCAAACAGCGCTTCAGGCTGCCCGACCTCGGTGATGCCGTTTTCCCCGAAGGAATCCAGGCTGTCCAGCGAGGTTACGCGGGTATTGATCTGGGTAAAAATCTTCTGCGCTGTTTCCGGCATAAAGGGCTGGAGCAGAACGGCGATCTGACGGATGGCCTCGATCAAATGGAACAGGACGGTTTTCAGCCGAGGAAGGCTGCTTTCCTCCTTTGCCAGCACCCAGGGAGCCGTTTCATCGATATATTTATTCGCACGGCGGGCCAGATCCATTAAGATGTCCAGTGCATCCGCTACCCGCATCCCATCCATCCGGAGCAGATAGTCCGATTTTGTTTTCCGGCAGCAGTGGATCAGGTCCTGATCCACCTCTTCCGTCACGCCGGGATTTTCCAGTTTCCCGCCAAAATATTTATGGCACATAGTAACTGTCCGATTCACCAGGTTCCCCAGCGTATTCGCCAAGTCGGAATTATACCGGGCGATAACAGTTTCATACGTAATTGCGCCATCCTGGAGATACGGCATTTCGGACAGCATATAATACCGCACAGCATCCACCGAGAAGTGCCCGGCCAGCTCGTCCGCATAGATGACATTCCCGCGGGATTTGCTCATCTTGTCCTTTCCGAACAGCATCCAGGGATGCCCGAAGATCTGTTTGGGAAGGGGGAGATCCAGTGCCATCAGCATAATCGGCCAATAGATCGTATGGAACCGCAGGATGTCTTTCCCGATGACATGGACATCCGCCGGCCAGTATTTCCGGAACTGCTCGCTGGAGCCGTCCGGGTCATAGCCCAATGCCGTGATATAGTTGGAAAGCGCGTCAATCCAAACATAGATTACGTGCTTGGGATCGAATTCAACCGGGATCCCCCAGGTAAAAGAGGTACGGGACACGCAGAGATCCTGCAGGCCCGGTTTCAGGAAGTTGTTGACCATCTCATTTTTCCGGGATTCCGGCAGGATGAAGTCCGGATGCTCCTCCATATGCTTCAGCAGGCGGTCCTGGTAACGGCTCATCCGGAAAAAGTAGGCCTCCTCCTCCGCGCGCTCGACCGGATGCCCGCAGTCGGGGCATTTGCCGTCCGCCGCCTGGGTTTCGGTAAAGAAGGATTCACAGGGCTTGCAGTACCACCCCTCATACTTGCCTTTATAGATGTCGCCTTTCTCATAAAGCTTGGTAAAAATTTTCTGGACGACCCGTTCATGCTGAGGGTCCGTCGTGCGGATAAACTGGTCGTAGGAAGCGCCCATCAGCTCCCCGATCCCCCGGATCTGCCCGGCGATTCTGTCCACGTATTCCTGGGGAGAGACCCCAGCCGCTTTGGCGCAGTCCTCAATCTTCTGGCCATGCTCGTCGGTACCGGTCAGGAAAAAGACATCCTCGCCTTTCAGGCGATGGTAACGGGCGACCGCATCGGTCAGGACGATTTCATAGCTGTTCCCGACATGGGGCTTTTGTGAGGTATAGGCAATCGCCGTGGTAATGTAGTAAGGTTTTGACATAATAAGCTCCTTTTTTCTTGATAATCCTCAAGCCTGTTGCAGGCTTGGAAGGGTTTCTTCCCGCAGCAGCGCATAGATGCAGGAGTCATGCAGGGTTCCGTTTTTACAGATGTGGTTTCGGAGGAGCCCCTCCAGGGTAAACCCGGACTTTTCCAGCACCCGCCGGCTTCCGGGATTATCAGCAAACGGCTCGGCATAAATCCGCACCAGATCTTCCCAGCGGGCGAACGCTTCAGCGCAAAGCTGAGGGACAGCCCGGCTCAGGATGGAATGCCCCCAATAAGGCTCGGCCAGCCAATAGCCGATCTCCGCCGTCCTTTCGTAAATATCCTGGTTGCGGAAAATCCCGATGCTTCCCACCGCGGCGCCGTCTGCAACAATGGCGCGGGTGATCTGGCTGTCCTCCCCCGCCTCTATGCAGGAATAAATATAGGATTCCGCGTCCTGCCGGGTATAGGGCTGCGGGAATACATTCCGCAGCCAAGCCGCAATATGGGGATTATCCGCATATTGCGCCACAGAAGGGATATCCCCCGCCTGCCAGGGGCGGAGTAGGAAAGGTACGGGAACCGTATGGGATGACGTCATAAAAACCACTCCTTTCAGAAAAACCAGGACAGACGCAAAAAAGCCCCCGCCCTTCTCCACAGAAAGGCGAGAGCAAACACTCCGCGGTACCACTTTCATTCGCCGCCCCTTCACAGGCGCGGCCTCATCCTCTGCACCAAGCCGGAACAGAGTTTCGCTTTAACGGGCGAACCCGTCGCGTCCTAAGGGAAATTTCCGTTCGGCGCGCCGCTCCAAGGCCATGTTCCGCAGTGCGCAAACCGCCCCTTTCCAGCTGCCGGGGCTCTCTGCCGGCTGGTTCCTGCGTACTCTTCTTTTCCAAGCGTTTTCAAGTGTGAAATTAGTTTTAGTATAACCTTGTTCAGGCCAAAAGTCAAGAGTGCAGACAAAAGGATCAGGGCTGTTTTTTAAATCTGAAATGTTCAGGGGCTCCCGCGCCGTCCCGCCGGCCGTGATCCGAATGCAAGGCTCCGCCGCATGGGCACGGAAATTCTTGAGCATTTCAAGATGCTGCTTTTTATGAGGCAGAAGTGGGATTTCAGGGAAACGCCTTGCTTTCTCTGGGCATTTTTGCTAAAATGAGGAAAAAGGAAAGGGCGGGATGGAAGATGGCAGAGGGGAAAACCTTCCAAAAGGTTTATGAAATCGTCCGCCAAATCCCCAAGGGGAAAGTGACTACCTACGGGCAGATCGCCTGCCTGATCGGGAACCCGCGGCTTTCCCGTGCGGTGGGTTACGCACTGCATATCAACCCGGAACCAGGGGTGATCCCCTGCCATCGGGTCGTCAACCGGTTCGGCGGTCTTTCGGAGGCATTTGCTTTCGGTGGGGAAAACCAGCAGCGGATCCTATTGGAGAGCGAGGGCGTCGTTTTCCTGCCGGACGGCCGGGTAGACCTGCAATCGCACTTCTGGATGGGGCCTCAGGAATAAAGCTTTAAATACAAAACGTATAAGTTTGGATAAAAATTACCATTATACCTTTGATCCCGGTTCCATTTCAATATCAAACTCAAGGGGGGATTTTTTCCGTGAGCCTGCTAAGCAAAGACTATTTACGTTATACCTTCTTCTTTATGCTGCTTGGCTGGGGAAGCTGCCTGATCTTCAGCGCCTGCGGATTCTCGCTCAGTCAAGACTATGGGCTTTACATCCCCTACCTGCTCGGCGGAATGTCCCCGACGATCGCCTCTTTCCTGTCCCTAAAGAAAAACCGAAGAATCCACTCGGTCAAGGAATGGATAAAGCAGCTTTTTGACTTCCGGCACGGCCTGTTTTCCTATCTTCTGCCGGTTGTCTTTTCCGTCTTGTATATCCTGCCTCAATGCTGGATCTCGGGATATACCAACGGCGCCCCGCTGCCAGCGATCCTGATTATGATCCCCATGATGCTGTTCGGTGGCGGATTGGAGGAAGCCGGATGGCGGCGTATCCTGCAGCGGGAATTCGAAAAGAAATACAGCTTTACCCTCTCCACCCTGCTGACAGGGATCATCTGGTGGCTCTGGCACCTGCCCCTGTTTTTCATCCAGGGTGCGGCGCAATACGGGCAGAATTACTTCTTATTCGGGATCAATGTTTTAGGGCTGAGCTTCGCACTGGCAAGCATCCGGAAAGTCACCCACAGCGTGTGGCTGTGCATCCTTTTCCATTGTATCATCAATTCCCTGATGGGGATTTATTTAATCCAAGCCAGTCTGTTGGGGAATACCGCATCGGCAATCCTGTTGACGGCAAGTGCATATCTGGTCGCAGCTATGGACCTGGTAAAAAATATCCCTGCTGAAAAGAAGACCCCGCGATGAAAAAATCCTGCTCCATGGGTTCAATCCGCTCAAATCAGGAGAACCCCCTTTCCCGTAACGCATGATATTACTTCCGAACTGAAAGGTCGGAAGTAATATCTGCCATGTTTTGCGGTTG
>CANAQK010000083.1 GCA_947363605.1 uncultured Clostridia bacterium
GCGCGAACAGGCAAAGCCTGACCCTCCAATCGGGTATCGATTGGAGGGTGTGCCGGCTATATTGTCCCGCCGCCTCCAAAAAGAAAGGTGATTTGCGATGTTCCGCTCTCTAAAAACCCGTCTTCGGGCCATACAAAGCCGTTTTTCCGCCCAAGAGGAAGCCTCCCCTCCGCCGGATCCTGTCCCGCTGGGAGCAAATCTGCTTGACAACATGATCCATCTCCGTAAGCTTTGTCAAAATTCCTCCGACTTCCTGACCCGGCAAATTCGGGTCGGCAGCTCCACCCTCCAGTTCCTCATGATGGAAGGGATGGTCAGCCAGCAAACCATGTCCGAAATCCTGCTGGAACCCCTGCTGAACCAGCCCTTTTCTCCTGACGCCCAACCTGGGGAAATCTATGACTTCATCGAAAACCGTTCTGTCCTGGCTACCGACATGAAGGACGTCTATACCGACGAGGAAGTCCTTCATTATATGATGTCCGGCTTTGTCGTACTGCTGATGGACGGCCTGGCCAAGGGCGTTGCCTTCGGGATGCAGGGATATAACTTCCGCTCCATTTCAGAGCCCTCCAACGAGGTTAACGAGCGGGGTTCCCGGGAAGGCTTTACCGAGCCGATCCGGGTGAATATGAGCATGGTGCGGCGGAGGGTGAAATCGCCCGCCCTGAAATTCGAGCTGTTCACCCTCGGGAAAAAAAGCAAAACCGATATCTGCCTCGTATATATGACCGATCAGGTTTCCAGCCGTCTGCTCCGGGAGGTACGGAACCGGCTTCAATCCATCCGTCTGGACATGGTCCTGACCTCCGGCTATCTTCAGCCCTTTTTGGAAGGTAAGCCCTGGTCCTTGTTCTCCGATGTCGGCACCACAGAACGCCCGGATGTACTGGCCGCAAAGATCAACGAGGGCCGGATTGCCGTGCTGGTGGATGGGACCCCCTTTGCGCTGATCGTCCCCTACCTGTTCTCGGAAAATTTCCAGAGCCTGGACGACTACGCCCACCGCGCCTATTACGCCAGCTTTATCCGGATGCTGAAATATATCTCCTTTGCCGCAGCCATCCTGCTGCCGGCCCTTTATGTTGCCATCGGAAGCTTCCATCCCGAGCTGCTTCCCCACGCCCTGCTGTTCAACATTGCGGCCGCCGAAGAGACCACCCCTTTCCCCCTGATGATCGAAGCGCTCATCATCCATTTCCTGTATGAAATTATGCGGGAAGCCGGGCTGCGGCTTCCAAGAGCGGTCGGGCACGCCGTTTCCATTGTCGGAGCCCTGGTCATTGGGGACGCCGCCGTCACCGCCGGGCTGATCGGCGCGCCGATGGTCCTGGTGGTCGCGGCTACGGCGATTGCCTCTTTTGTCGTCCCGTCGCTGTATGAACCGGTATCCGTCCTCCGGTTTGTATTTATCATTTTGGGCGGGAGCACCGGGCTTTATGGGATCGCCCTGGGCGGCCTTTACTTGCTGGTCAACCTCTGTTCCCTGAATAATTTCGGCGCGGTCTATACTAGCCCAATCACCCCCCTCAGCCTGACCGGAATGCGGGATACGTTTATTCGGACCAGCTTCACCCGGATGCAGAAAAAGAATGTCCGGATCCAGAACCTCCCCGGCATGGAGATCGATAACAGCCAAAACAGCTGATCCCTCCCGCGGGGAAATTTTCCGAGAGGAGAACCCTTTATGAAAACCGATACCATCGGCGCCGGGCAGGCGGTACTGCTGCTTTTTCTGTCCCGCTGCTTCAATTTTCTCAACTATATCCCCGCCTTTTTGGGACGGGCCGAAGGGATGAGCATTTTAGCCGGAAACCTGGTTTCCTTTTTGTTACAAGGCTTCCTGCTGATTCCGGCGATCCTGCTTTACCAGCGTTTCCCCAGACAGAACGTACTGGAAATCACCTGCCAAAAATCCCGGATTTTCGGGATTTTTCTGGCTGTTTGCTATGCAGCGGCCACGCTCCTCAATCTGACCGGAAGCCTGGTCGGGTTTGAGTACTTCATCACCAACGCGATTTTCCCGAAATCCCCAGTGATTTTTATCGTAATCAGCATGGCCATTGTCTGCATCCTCTGCGCCCGGCATGGGATCCAGGGGATTGGACGGGCCGCCTGTATCCTTGCGGTATACTTCCTGATTTCCACCCTGTTCATCAATCTGGTTTCCCTCAAATCCGCCGACCTGCTCAATATCCGGCCGATTACCGAACAGCCGGTAGCTTCCATTGCCCGCTGGGCGTCCGACTCCTTGGCAAAAAGCAACGAACTGACCCTGTTCGTCCTGCTGCTCCCCCAAATCCGATCCGGGCAAAAAAGAACCGCAGCAGGATTCCTCCTGCTTTCCCTGGGATTTGTCGAAAGCATGATCTTCTTCGTACTGTCCGTCCTGGGGGATTACGGCCTGATCCAGACTTTTCCTTATTATTCCCTGGCGTCAGTAGCCGATATCTCCATTTTCCAGCGGTTGGATTCCCTGCATATGATGCTTTGGGTCATCGTGGCTTTCGTACGTATCACCCTGATGGCCATTGTCTGCAAAGCCTGCCTGCAAACAGCGCTGCCCAAAAAATTGCATGGCTGGATTTTTCCTTTTATCCTGGCCGTAAGCTGCACAGCCGCTATCCTGATTGGAAGCCGGCCTGAAATCATCCAAAACATTAGTTCTACCAATCCGGCTCTGGTCATCCTGCTTTCCGCCGGAGTCCCTCTCATTTTATTGCTGATTACTCGAAAGGAGGTTCCACCGCCCCATGAAAAAACGATTGAAAGTGTTCTGCGGCCTACTGCTGATCCTGACGAGCCTGCTTCTAACCGGGTGTCTGGGTGAAGTCCAGCTCAACCAGAGGGCCATTGTTCAGGCTATCGGGATTGACCTGGGACAGGACGGAGGGGTGGAACTCACTTTCCAGATTTTTGCCCCTGCTGCCAGCGGGATCGAAATCAGCGCCTCCGCAGAAAACGCCAAAATTATCACGGCTTCCGGACGGACTGTATCCGAAGCCGTGCAGAACGCCACCCTCACCCAAGGGAAAGAATTATTTATCGGGCATAACCGGATTGTCATCCTTTCCAAAGAACTAGCGGAACAAGGGGTCGAGCAGACCCTGAGCTACTTTTCCGCCAATGCGTTCTCCCGGCAAAACGTCTGCATGATGGTTTCGGAGGGCAAGGCGAAAGAGCTCCTGTCCGCCAAGATCAACCAGGGGATCCTCCCGGCGGAAACCTTGGAAAAAATTGCGCTGAACACCCGCGAAGCTGGTATGCTCCAGAATATCAAGCTGTTCGAGTTTTTGAAAGCGCTGGAAAATAAACACGAGTCCTCCATGATACCGGTAGCCGCTCTTCAGCCGGATCCCGAAGGGCAATCTGAAAACGGCAGCGGGGAAGAAAATGCCCAGTCCGGGAAAAAAGGCTCCGAAGGCGGGTCCTCCGGGAATTCCATCGAACAGGTCAGTTCCATTTCCCTGGTGGGGATGGCGATCTTTTCGGGGGGCAAAATGGTCGGGATGCTGAATCCGGAGGAATCCCGCGGGCTGATGTGGATCCGTGATGCCGTGGAACGAACCAGCCTGCTGGTATCCGACGATAAATATGAAGTCGCCTCTTTGGATATTTTCGAATGCGATTCTAAGCTTATCCCGGTCATCGAAGGGAAAGAAATTGATTTTATCTTGGAATTGGAGCTTCAGGCAACCATTGGGGAAGCCCTTTTAAAAGAAGGCCAAACAGTCCGCATGGAGGATATTGATAACCTGGAGCGGGTCGGAGAAGAACTGATCCGGAAGGAATGCCTGGACGCTTTCCAAAAAGCGGTCCGGGAATTCCAAGCGGACGTTTTCAACCTGGGGAACCTTGTCTGGGTAAAAGATGTCCAAATCTGGACGGAAATCCGGGAAGACTGGCCTAGTATGCTGAAAAAAATCGACCTGGAAGTGCGGCCGGACCTGAAAATTGACCGGGTTGGATTGGAGTTCAAAAGCGACCAGACCCCGCGCTGATCTTTCCCAATAAAAAAATCCGCCCTTAACGGGCGGATTTTTTTATCCACAAATACTGAAAAATTATTCTTCAGCCGGAGCGGAAACCGGGCATACGCCAGCGCAAGCGCCGCAGGAAATGCAGGTGCCTGCATCAATTACGTATTTGCCGTCGCCCTCAGAAATTGCGTTTACCGGGCATTCGCCAGCGCAAGCGCCGCAGGAAATGCAATCGTCAGAAATTTTATAAGCCATTGGAAATGCCTCCTTAATTTTATGCAGATTGGTTTTTGAACCGTCTTTATTATAACAGTATCCCTGTAAAAAAGCAAGTGCCAAGAGTGATAAAAAATGAACGGCTGCTTTTTATAGTCAACGCACTTGAAAAGCAGCCAATGCTTCTTTAAACACTGCGGCATGATATGCAGCAGTGGGCCGCGAAGCGGCCATGCGGCAGGGCTTCCTGGACGGCGCACAGCGCATTTTATGCGCGAACAGGCAAAGCCTGACTTGAAAATCGATACCCGATTTTCAAGTGGGCCGACTATAAGATGAACCCTCCTGCCGGAAGGCTACTTGTCCTCCAGCGATTTCAGCGCTGCAATTTCAGAGCGGTCCAGCTTGATTTTCGCATCCCGGATCAGGGAAACTTCATTTTTATGGAAATTTTTCGGCGCGTCCGGGTTACTGTCCAGCCGGACGGACAAGGCCCCGGTCAACAGGTTGACATCCGAAACGATCCCCCGGCCCTCCGGGGTTTTTACCAGCGCGCCTGCCTTAGGCGTCAGCTTGAGCAGCTCCTCATAGACATCCTGCTCATATTTCAGACAGCACATCAGCCGCCCGCAGGTTCCGCTGATCTTGGTAGGATTCAGCGAAAGCCCCTGCTCCTTGGCCATTTTGATGGAAACCGGCTGGAACTCTCCTAAAAAGGTGGAACAGCAGAACGGTCTCCCGCACACGCCCAGGCCACCTAGCATCTTGGATTCGTCCCGCACGCCGATCTGACGCAGTTCAATCCGGGTACGGAAAATAGAGGCCAGGTCCTTGACCAGTTCCCGGAAATCCACCCGGCCATCCGCCGTAAAATAAAACAGGATCTTATTGTTGTCAAAGGTGTATTCCACATCTACCAGCTTCATGACCAGCTTGTGCTTTTCAATTTTTTGCTGGCAGATGCGGAACGCTTCCCTTTCCTTCTGCCGGTTCTTGTCAACCGTCCGCAGATCCTGTTCATTGGCCATCCGGATCACCGGCTTGAGAGGGGAAACGATCTCCTCCGGCCGGACTTCCCGGTTGGGAAGCGCTACTTCCCCACATTCCACCCCACGGGAGGTTTCCACGATAACCTGGTCCCCTTTCTGAAAGGCCAGGCCCGCCGGGTCGAAATAATATACTTTGCCTACGCTTTTAAAGCGTACGCCAATCACTTCAGCCATAAACTCCTGCTTTCTCCGCCGTGTTATAGTCACCACACTTCAAAAGAAGTAAATTACTTCTTTTGAAGTATGCGGCGCATTTGCGCCGCAGGAGCCGCGAAGCGGCCTGTGGTGGACTTCATAGGCAAAACACAGTCCATGAAATGGACTGGCGGGCTTTGCCCGCATTGAAAATCGGTTACCGATTTTCAAGTGCTTTGGCTATATCCCTTCCTGCGCCCGGCGGAAGCGCATTCCGTTTTTTATAGTCAACGCACTTGAAAAGAAGCAGCCATGCGGTAGGGCTTCATAGACGGCGCGCAGCGCATTTTATGCCAGGCAAAGCCTGGCCCTCCAATCAGGCGCCGATTTGAGGGTGTGCAGACTATATGATTCCCACTTCAGAGCGCCGGAACCCTCCTCTGAACGAAAAGCCAGCCTTTTATTGGGAAGCAGGACTCAGAGCAAGGCCATCAGGCCAGCCGTAAAATAATTGGCTAAAAGTCCTGTATTTGCATTCCCGCTAAGCCCTCGCCGGGCCTCCTCAATAAAAAGCTGAACCTGCTCCAATTGGGAAAGGCTCAAACGGACCGCCAGCTCTTCCGCCAGCTTCCCGGCCCCGGAACCCGGGGCCAGCCGCTCCAGCATCGCTTCCCGGATCCATTGGGATAGCTGCCCCAGCACCTGTCCCAGCTGTTCCTTGGCGGCGGCGCTGTCTTTTCCCGAAGCCGCCTCGGTCATAGCGGTCAGGATCTCATACTCCTGCATCCGGCAAATGCCTTCCCCAATCCGGGCGCAGAGCCGGGACAGGTCGTCCGCATTCTCCGAATTCAGCAGCTCCAGCGCCCGCCCAAGGTTTCCCCCGGAACGGCGCAGCGCCATCTGTCTCTGGTCAGCATCCGCCTGCGGAGCCAGCTCCTCCAATGCCGCCGCCAATGCGGGCTCCGGCATCGGGTAAAGCTCCAACTGGATACAGCGGGAACGGATGGTCTCCGGGACGGCGTTTTTATTTCCGGCAGTCAGCAGGAATACCGCGTGGCGGGGAGGCTCTTCCAGCACCTTCAAAAGGGCGTTTGCCGCCCCGATGGAAAAATCCTCTGCATGAGGGATCAAATAGACCTTATACTCCCCGTCGTTCGGACGGATATACGCATCCTGCCGGATCCCGCGCACCGTATCAATATGGATCGCATTTGCGCCCCGGCGCCCTTCGTAACAGTAAAAATCGGGATGGCTATTAGAAAGCAGCTTTTTACAGGAACCGCATTCTCCACAGGGAACCGGCTCCCCTTTCCCGCTTCGGCGGCATAAAACCGCCGCTGCAAAGGAACGCGCCAACGTCCGTTTCCCAATCCCTTCCGGCCCTAAAAAGAGATAGGCATGGCACAAACGCCCGCCGGCTGCCGCGCCGGCGAGCTGTTCATACAACGCCTGATTCGATCGCACATCAAATAAATTCATCCGGATCAGATTTTCTCGAACCGTTCAACATTCGTCACAAAGATGGTAGCCCCGCCAATCGTCACCTCCACCGGATAGGGAGTATAGCCGGTCATGCCATAAGCCGCGGGCGAAGGCACCATCTGACTGCGTTTTTTACTCTTTTGAGAGATGATCGAAATGGCCTGATCCACCTTCTCGTCATCCGTACAGATCATAAAGGTTGTATTGCCGGCCATCAAAAATCCACCGGTAGACGAAAGCTTTGTCGCAAAAAAGCCCACTTTAGTCAAGGCCGACGATACGGCTGAGCTGTCATCGTTGCTTACAATTGCATAAATCAATTTCATAAGTCAAACCTCCGTAGAAGTGTACCCACCGCAGTCTGCGGCTTCGGAAACCAAAATCAATCTGTTTTGGGTTTCTAACACTATTTTAACACATCCAACGATGAAATGCTACTTTTTTTCAAAAGTTTTTGTAAAGTATGATCAATTTTTTCTCCGGCAACTAAAATCGGAACACCAGGCGGACATTTGATCCGGGTTTCCCCGGCAATCCGGCCCAACGCTTTTTCCACTGGAACCCGTTCTTTCGGTGCAAAAGCCGCCTCCCGCACCGGCAGGACTGCCTCGGGGATCGAAAAACGGCCAGCTTCCGCTTCTAAAGAGGGCTTCTGCGGCAACTCCTTCAGCGCCTGCCGGAATCGCTCCAGATCCTCTACCGTATTCTGGGGGGAAAGCATAAAGACCACATGGCGCTCTGCGGCATATTCGCATTCCAGCTTCCGCTCCCGAAACCAAGCCGCCAGCTCCTTTCCCCGCCAGCCGGCAGCATAGGCATCCAGCGTCATTTTGGTGGGATCCGTGCGGGAGGACAGCGGGGCAAACCCTTTCTGTCCAGCCAGCTGATAGAGCCCCTCCACCTCCCGAACCAATCCGGCAAAATCATCCCGGGCCGGTCCAGCCAGATACCGGTTGTTCAGATCCAGCGAAAGCAGGATCAGATAGGACGGGCTGGTCGAACCGAACAAGCCCATCCGGGATTTGACCTCCTCTTTGCTGACTGGGCAATCGGGATGGACATGGAGATAGCCGCCGCCAGTGAAAACCGGGAGCGTCTTATGAGCGGAATCGCAGCAGAGGTCGGCTCCCAGCGTAATCGGATGGAGATCCTCAGGCAGGAATCTCAAATGCGCGCCATGCGCATTATCCACCAGCAAACGGACAGAAGCCTGCCGGCACACGGCCGAAATCCCGGCGATATCACTGATACAGCCCAGATAATCCGGGGAGGTCAGATAGACCACGCGGGCTTCCGGATGAGCCGTCAGCGCTTCGGCTATCGCCTGAGGGGAGACCTCCCCGCTCACCCCGAACCGGTCGTTATAATCCGGGCGGATCCAAACCGGACGAAGATCCAGCAGCGCGCAGGTATTGATAAATGCACGGTGCGCGTTCCGGGCTGCAAGTACTGTATCTCCCGGGCGGCAGCTTAACGCCAGCATGGTCTGGATTCCCAGTGTCGAGCCTCCTGCGCTGAAGCTGGTATGCCGGGTCCCATAAAGCCGGGCGGTAGTTTCCTCCGATTCCAGTAGGACCCCTTCCGGTTCGAACAGGGAATCCGCCCCGTTCATTTCCGTCACATCATACCGGCTGATCTCCCTCAGCAGCGGGTCAGGGAAGTTCCCCTTATGCCCCGGCATATAAAACCGGCTAATCCCCTGCCGGATATGCTCTTCCAAAAAGTCCGCCAACGGCGTGTTCATCCCATCGTCCTCCTTTTATCGGTTTATACTAATTCTCGATAAAACGATGCAGTCGTTTTATCGGGCCGCAGAATGCGGTCCGGCGGCGCAGCCGCCAAGAATGTTGTTCAATACTTTTCTTGGTGCGCCGCAGGCATGGCGGCGTATCACGCCGCGATAAAAAGATTAA
>CANAQK010000084.1 GCA_947363605.1 uncultured Clostridia bacterium
CGCACAGCGCATTTTATGCGCGAACAGGCAAAGCCTGACTTGAAAATCAATACCCGATTTTCAAGTGCGCCGACTATAAAGGAGGAATTGCGTGGAATATCAGGAAGGAGCTGCGGAAAAACAGCGCCAGCAGCTTGCGGTGCGCGTTTCGGTGGTCTGTACCGCAGTGAACCTGCTGCTGGCGGCCTTCAAATTTGCCGCCGGCATCTGGGGAAAGTCCAGCGCGATGATATCGGATGGGGTGGACTCTGCTACAGATGCCATCAGTGCGGTAGCGGTCAGTGCCGGCGTCCGGATGGCGCGGAAAAAATCAGATCAGAACCATCAGTATGGGCATGAACGTCTGGAATGTATTGTATCCATCCTGCTGGCAATGGGGCTGTTCCTCACCGGCGGAGGGATTGGGCTGGACGCAGCGTCGAAAATTATTCGGGCGCTGAGCGGGAACGCGGAGGTGCTGTCCGTGCCAACGCTGTTGCCTTTGATTGCAGCGATGATGTCTATTGCGGTAAAGCTTTGGCTTTATTGTTTTACCCGGGCCGCCGCCCGGAAAATGGACTCCCCTGCGCTGATGGCCAATGCTTGGAACTATCGGAGCGATGTGTTTTCCTCGTTGGGAAGCCTGGCCGCTATCGCAGGCGCAAGGCTGGGGCTTCCGATCCTGGACCCGGTTGCGTCAGCGGTAATCTGCCTGCTGATCCTGAAAGCGGCTTATGAGATCTGCCGTGACGCGATTAACCAGATGGTGGATGCTTCCTGCGATGAAACGACGAATGAAGGGATCCGGAAAGTCGTACTCTCGGTGGAAGGGGTACGGGGGGTTGACCTGCTGATGACCCGGCTGTTTGGTTCCCGTTTTTATGTGGATATTGAAATTGCAGTGGACGGGGAACAAACGCTGTCGCAGGCGCACCGGATTGCCGAGCAGGTGCATGACGCGGTGGAATCCTCCTTCCCAGGAGCGAAGCATTGTATGGTCCATATGAACCCTTACGAAGAAAGAAAGGACGGAAAAAAGGATGAAACGGATAAAGGAGAAGGAACTGTTGACAGCGGGTCTTGAAAAGACAAAGGGCTTTGCACAGGAATTCAAGGAATTTATTTCCCGCGGGAATGTGGTGGATATGGCGGTCGGCGTCATCATTGGTACGTCTTTTACGGCGATCGTAAATTCCCTGGTAAAAGATGTCATGATGCCTTTTATCGGCTGGCTGATGGGCGGCATCAATTTTACCGACCTGAGATGGATCTTCAGCCCGGCTTCCGGGGATGTGCCGGAAGCGGCCCTTTATTACGGGAATTTTATCCAGAAAATTGTGGATTTCCTGATTGTTGCCTTTGTGGTATTCTGTATGGTGAAGCTGCTTTCTGTTTTGCGCCGCAAGCGGAAAGCGGAGGAAACCGAAGCCGTTCCGGAAACGCCGGCAGAACCTGAAATCCCGGAGGACGTCCGTTTGCTGACTGAAATCCGCGATCTGCTGAAAGAGAAAAAGACTGAAAATTGATCAAACCATCCGCCCTTTTGTTGGGGGCGGATGGTTTGATTTTTTTAAATAATTCTTAATAAAAGAATAAAATTCTTTTATTAAGCCGCAGAATGCGTCCCAGCGGCAGAGCCGCCGAGAATGTTGTCAATACTTTCCCTGGAGCATCCTGATAAAAAACTTTTTAAGTTTTTTATCAGGAAACCGTATTAAGAACCTGTATTCACAATCAGAGGATGCCGGATGCCCGAGGGGTTTTTCGGGCAGGCAAGGCCATTTTTGGCAGGCATACTGCCGTATGGCAAGGAAAATGAACGCAGTCTGCCTGAAAAAGCACCCGGCAGATCGTGTTCGATGGTGGTGCATACAGGTTCTAAAACAGGTTGTTTAGGCTGGGGAGTTCCCGCTCATACAGATGGTTTGCGAAAAAGAGGAGCTGGTTAAGCAGAGGCAGGGCTTCTGCCGGGCCGTTGGATTTTGCTATGCTTTGCAGACTGGACAGGCAGGCGTTGATTTTTTCCAGTTCATCATGCCGGACATAAAAGCTGAGAAAGGGCTCACGGCTTTTCCAGTACTCCTCCAGCTTTTGAGCGGCTTGAAGCAGGGAGGCGCGGTCTTCCGAGCCGGCGGCCTGTGCCGCCAGCTCTCCCAGGGAATCCCGGGTCTGGCGGGCATAGGAAATCCCGTATAAGCTCAGCCCCAGCAGGGCGGCCAAGATGGCCAGGATCAGGATCAGCCGTTTCATATTAAAACCCCTTCCTTGGGCTGAGGCAGGACGGCGCCCTTTTCCGCTTTGGGGATCAGATAGTAATTCCGGCTGGGGGTGGCGGACAGCAGGAAGGTTTGGCGCAGGGTCAGACCCTCTTTTTTCAGCACCTCCAGCACCCAGGAGATATCCAGCCGGCAGGCCGCTACGGCAGAATGTACCAGCTGCCCGTCGCTGACCAAGACACAGGGCGGCTCTGTTTCATTTTCCGGAAGGTTCAGCATCTGGGGCGTGACGGTCTGGGCGGAAAATTTTTGCAGGACGCTGACCTTCCCGGTGGTTTCTACAATGGCATATTCTACTTCGCGGAGGTCGAAAATGCCGTCCTGCCGCAAGGATTCCATCAGGTCGTCAATGGAAAATCGGAGCTTCCGCAGCTGCGTCTGGTCCAAAACGCCTCCATGGATAATGACAATAGGGCTTCCCGACAGGAAGGAGCGGAAACGTTTGGATTGAAGCGCACAGTTAGAAAGCACGATCTCAAACCCAACCAGCACCATGACCGGGATCATACCCAGGATCATGGGGATAGACGTATCTTCAATGGGAAGGGAGGCAATATTGGAAATCAGGATGGTGGTGACCAGCTCGGAAGGCTGGAGCTCTCCCAGCTGGCGCTTCCCCATCAGTCGGAGTGAGAAAGTAACCAGGATGTACAGGAAAATCGCACGAAAAAAAACGACCAGCATCAGCGGGCCCTCCTTCGGGTAAAATTAGGGAATGCGGGAGGACAGGAGGCTTTGCGGGACTGGAAAACCTCTTCGCGTTCAGTATAGCCGCGATCCGGCTTTTTATCCTGTTTGGTAAAAATCCTGTTGTATCAACGGCCATATTGTGCTATAATAAACATGAAATAATGGAAAGGCCACCCGCCTTTCTGTGCAGGATTACAAACTGTGCTGTGAAAGAGGAGTGTGATGTGCGATGGCTTCCTTTTCGGTGTCTATCGAAAAAATTGTCAAAGATTTTGCCCTTGAGGTGGTCTATATGCCTGAAGGTGAATCCCCAATCCGGATTGAAAGTGTGGATGTGAACCGTCCCGGTTTGAATTTGACCGGGTTTACCGAATATTTTGACAAGAAGCGGATCCAGGTGCTGGGACTGAGTGAAATCGGCTATTTGCAGAAGCTGCCCGCAGCCGAACGGCAGGAACGGATTACGAATTTTTTCCGGCTGAAATTCCCGGCGCTGGTGGTTACGCGCGGGCTGGATATTTTTGATGAGATCAAAGAGGCCTGTGAGGAAAACGGGGTCCCCTGCCTGCGCACGACGGACACGACCTCCAGCTTTTTGTCCGGGCTTTTGTCCTACCTCAATGTAGAGCTGGCGCCCCGGATCACCCGGCATGGCGTTTTGATCGAGGCCTACGGGGAGGGGATGCTGATCCTGGGCGAAAGCGGGGTCGGCAAAAGCGAAACCGCCATTGAACTGGTCAAGCGGGGTCACCGTTTGATTGCGGATGACGCCGTGGAGATCCGCCGGGTTTCCAACCGGACATTGGTTGGCACTTCGCCGGAAAATATCCGCCATTTCCTGGAACTGAGAGGGATTGGGATTATCAACGCCCGCCGTCTTTTCGGGATGGGCGCCGTGAAGATCACGGAAAAAATCGATATGATTGTCAAGCTGGAAATCTGGGACCCGGACAAGGTTTATGACCGGATGGGCATGGAGAATGAATATGCCACCATTCTGGGGATCCAGGTTCCCAGCCTGACGATCCCAGTAAAGCCAGGGCGGAATCTGGCCGTTATCCTAGAGGTGGCGGCCATGAACAACCGTCAGAAAAAAATGGGCTATAATGCGGCGCAGGAATTGATGCAGAATTTGGGGATGCCGGTCGGGAATACTGATGTGCAGAACTGGGCGCTGTACTGAGTTCCTGTTCAGATAAGGAGAGAGGAAAACAAGGATGCAGATTATTGCGGATACCCATACCCATACATTGGCTTCGACGCACGCGTTTTCGACTATTCTGGAAAATGCCGGGGCAGCTTCCCAGGCTGGATTGGCCTATCTGGGCTGGACAGATCACGCCTCTTCCATGACCGACGCGCCGCATATCTGGCATTTCGGGAATATGCGGGTGGTGCCGGATGAACTGTGCGGGGTGAAGCTGCTGAAGGGCGCGGAGGCCAACCTCTGTGACATGGAGGGGCATTTGGATCTGCCGGATTCGGTGCTGGAAAAGCTGGGATGGGTGGTGGCTTCGATTCATGACCCGGTGCTTCCGCCGGATACCGCCGAAGATTATACAGCGGCCTATATCGGGGCGGCCCGGAACCCTTATGTGGATGTAATCGGGCACAGCGGGCTGACCCGCCATCCCTATGATTACGAAGCGGGCGTCAAAGCCTTCCGGGACGCGGGGAAGCTGGTGGAAATCAACGAAGGGACTTTCCTTTCCCGTCCGGCCAGCCTGGAAAACTGTCTGAAAATCGCTTCCTGCTGCAAGGCGTATGAGTGCCGGGTGATCGTCAATTCCGACGCGCACTTTGCTGCACAGATCGGCCGTATGCCCAAGGCGCTGGCCATGCTGGCAGAAATCGGTTTCCCGCCGGAATTGATTGTGAATACCAGCCTGGACCGTTTTGAAGCCTATCTGGAGGAACGCCGGGTGCGGGTCAGCCGGGCTGCCGTCTGAATCCGCCGGGCTTTTGCTGTTTTGGATGAAAAAATTTTGACATAAAGGAGAAACGATCATGAGAGTGATTATGTTCGACATTGACACCTTGAGAAAGGACCATTTGGGCTGTTACGGCTATGGACGGGATACCTCCCCGACGATTGACAGCATCGCCGAGGAGGGCGTACGGTTTGACGATTATTACTGCCCGAACGCGCCCTGCCTGCCCTCCCGGGCTTCCCTGATTACCGGCCAGTACGGCATCCGTACCGGCGTTGTAGGTCATGGCGGCACAGCGGCAGATCTCCGGCTTCAGGGAGAGCCCCGCAGCTTTACCGACGACTATTCGGAAAACGGCTTGTTTATGCAGTTCCGCCGCGCGGGGATGCACACGGTTTCCTTCTCCACCTTTGCGGAACGGCATTCGAGCTGGTGGTTTAATTCCGGGTTTAACGAGTGCTATAATGTCGGCGGCCGGGGCGGCGAATCGGCTGAGCGCATAACCCCGAAGGTGCTGGACTGGATCGAGCGGAACGGCGACCAGGACAACTGGTTTATGCACGTTCATTTCTGGGATCCGCATACCCCTTACCGCGCTCCTGCGGAGTTCGGCAACCCGTTTGCTGATGTCCCGCTGCCGGACAACTGGATTGACGAAGCCACTTTCGAGAAGCACCTGCTGCATATCGGCCCGCATGGGGCAAACGAGATCAATATGTGGACGGATGAATCCAACCCGGCCTGTCCCCGCCATCCGGGCAAGCTGAGCACCCTGGCAGAGGCGAAGGAATTCATCGACAACTATGACTGCGGGATCCGTTATACCGACGACAACATCAAGCAGATCCTGGACCTGATGAAAGCCAAAGGGCTGTATGGGGATGATTTGGCGATTATCGTCACCTCCGACCATGGTGAAAATATGGGCGAGCTGGGGATTTACGGGGAACATGCTACCGCAGATGAGCCGACCTGCCATATCCCGATGATTATCAAGTGGCCGGGAGGGAAGAAGGGCTTCGTAGCCAAAGGCTTCTATGACAATGTTGACCTGCTTCCAACGATCAAGGAACTGCTGAATACACCGACCTTTGGCACGCATTATCAGTACGACGGCAAATCCTACGCCAAAACCCTTCTGGAGGGAGAGGACTGCTCCAAGGAATCCCTGGTGCTGACCCAATGCTGCCATGTCTGCCAGCGTTCTGCCCGGTTTGACGATTATGTGTACATCCGTACTGTTCACGGCGGGTTCCACCTCTTCCCGGAGGAAATGCTCTTCAACGTCAAGGAGGACCCGCATCAGACCAAGAATATCGCGAAAGACCATCCGGATCTCTGCGCGAAAGGCGCGAAGATCATCATTGATTGGGTGGACGAAATGATGAAGAAATCCGATTACCCAATTGACCCGATGTGGACGGTCATGAAGGAAGGCGGCCCCGAGCATTCCCGTGGTGCGCTGGCGGCATATATTGAGCGCCTGAAAGGGACCCCGCGCGAATACGGAATCGAACGCCTGCGTGAAATGTACCCGAATTATTAAAGTTTTCCAGTGGGTTCTTTCCGGAGGGGCCAAAACAGGGGACAGATGAGTTTTCATCTGTCCCCTGTTGATGTTTGATACGAATTCCCAATAAAAGAATTGTATTCTTTTATTGGGCTGCATTCTGCGGCCTGGCGGTGAACCCGCAGAGAACGTTGTCAATACTTTTCCTGGAGCACCATAGGTGCAGAGGTGTGTAACGCCCTGATAAAAAACTTGAAAAATTTTTTATCAGGAAATAGTATCATACGGTCCATTAGGATCCTGATTTTAAAAGAAGGAATTTTTATGCTGAATGTATAGGATCCTCATTGTCGGCTGGTTTTAGAAGAAATCGGGCAGTACGTTCAAAACCCCGTTTTTATGCAGTTCTGCTTGGAAATCAAGAAGCGGTATCACTGCACGGAAAAAATCGAATACAGCTCCTGCAAGCCTGGAAAAGGGCTGGAATGTGAAGTTCAAAAAAGCGGGGAGGGCCCTCTGCACCCTTTACCCTCAGGAGCAGTTTTTCCATGTGATGGGTCGTGGTGGGGCGAAGGGGAAAAGAGGCCGTGGAAGCCTTCCTGCCGGAATTTACACCGGAATTGCAGGGGATTTACCGCCAGACAGACGCATGGAATAGGCAAAGATGGCTGATAATCCCACTGGAGGCTCAAGACCGCCTGTATGAGGAGGTTTTTCGGCTGATCCAAATCCGCCGGGAGAGCTAAGGGTTATTGCTCCGACTCTAAAAAGGCTTTGATCCCGCCTCGGGTGAAGTGGCAGGCCGCGTGCTCGATAAAGGAATCAAAATTGACACTGGAAGCATCATCCGCCCCGTCCGAAATGACCCGGATTACCGCGTGGGGGACGCCGAATTCATAGCAGACCTGCGAAACCGCCGCGCCCTCCATTTCGACGCATTGGAGGTTTTCAATCTGTTCCGCCAGCCACTGGTTTTTCTCCTTGCTGCAAATGAACTGGTCGCCAGACGCAATGGTGCCTACCACTGCTTTCGGGGCGGAAATCCCGAACTCTTCCAGATATTGGGCCGGGATATCGTGGGTGAACCCATTTTGGATGTACTGCTTTACAGCGGAGATCAGACGTTCTGAAAGGGCAGGGTCTGTCGGGAAATAATCCATGTTGAGCTGCGGGATTTTAAATCCATTTCCTGTTCCTGTGTCCACATCATGCTGGATCAGGCGGTCAGCCACTACGATGTCCCCGGTATGCAGCCCTTTCCCAATGCCGCCGGCGGTGCCGCAGAAAATCACGCAGTCCGGATGGAAACGGTCGATCAGGGTCGTGGCAGTAGAAGCCGCCGCGACTTTCCCAATCCGGGAACGTACCAAAACGACAGGTTTTCCGTACAGCCTGCCTTCCAGGAAGGTTCGCCCGGCGATGGTGACGCTGTTTTCTGTCTGGATATCCTGGCTGAGAAGTTCGATTTCCTCTTGCATGGCGCAAATAATTCCGATTTTCATTTTGATTTCTCCTTTAGAATTTGTTATAATCAGTGTAGCATAAAAATGCGGCTTCGTAAAGAATTTTGTCGTATTCAAGGAAAGGGGAATAGGATGACACATTTGGGAAATGACTGGGATGAACTTCTCAAAGAAGAAACGGAAAAAGCCTATATGGAGGAGCTGCGGGAATTTTTGCGGAAGGAATATGCCGACGGGCCGGTTTATCCACCTAAAAAGGATATGTTCAACGCCCTGAAATGCACGCCCTTCCATGCGGTGAAGGTGGTTATTTTGGGGCAGGACCCTTACCATCGGCGGGGGCAGGCTATGGGGATGAGCTTTTCGGTGCGGGAGGGCATCCGGATCCCGCCGTCCCTGATCAACATTTATAAGGAAATTGAAAATACAACCGGCCGGGCCCAGCCCTCCAGCGGGGATTTGACCCGTTGGGCGGAGCAGGGTGTTTTGCTGCTGAACACCGTTTTGACTGTGCGGGAAGGAGCCGCCGGCAGCCATCGCGGGAAAGGATGGGAGGAATTTACGGATTTCATTATCCATCTGCTGAATGACCGCCCGGATCCGATCGTGTTCCTGCTTTGGGGTGCGGATGCGAAGCGCAAGGGAAGCCTGATTACCAATCCGGCCCATACCGTCCTGACAGCGGCGCATCCCAGCCCGCTTTCGGCCAGCAGCGGCTTTTTCGGCTGTGACCATTTCCGGAAAGCCAACGAGGCTATCCTCGCGGCGGGCGGTACGCCGATCGAGTGGTAAGTGGTGCTGTGAGGGGATGGCTCAGACAGAAAGCTGGGAATGGCGATATAGTCGGCA
>CANAQK010000085.1 GCA_947363605.1 uncultured Clostridia bacterium
AATTTCAATCCACGCTCCCCGTGCGGGGAGCGACAGCAATTATGCACAAAAACTTCAAAATAATTTGTGATAATCTCTAAAAGGCCTTCTAATATCCCTCCTTTTCACTCTAAACACAGCCTTCCATTCACGATTTTATTAAAAAAACGGCAAAATACAGGTGCGAATCTCCCGGCGTTTCCCTGATATCTTCTGGTCCGCACCTCAAAGAATCAGCGTATCTTCCGGCAAATAACTGCTCTTACAGCCAAAATGCTCGATTTTCTTTTCATACCGGTTTCCAAGGTAATAAAAGCGCAGGCTGTCCTTTTTCGGGTCCATAATCCTGCAAAGCTTCGCCTGTAAAGCCCTGCATTGACCCGGATCCAGAAGGCATTCAAATACAGAGCACTGCACACGCTGCCCATAATTTACACACTGCTTCGCAATTTGGCGCAAACGCTTTTTCCCTGCGGCATCCTCTGTGTTAACATCATACGTAATCAGCACCAACATATCCACACCTCATTTCCACAGGAAGGGCGGATAGGCATCCAGATCTTCACGAAGATAGCGGGCCAGCAGCAAAGACTGCACATAAGGCACCAATCCCCATGGGATCTTTTCCCCCAAATAAGGGTGGGTGATGGTATCCCGCTTCCGCTCCTGCCAGGCTTTTAAGAAAACCCGGCGCGCTTCATCCGTGAGCAGCACAGCGCCACCTTCTCTCCACTGGAATGCCTGACCGCGGATTACCCGGTTATTGATCAGCGACAGTACAAATCGGTCCGCCATGCAGGGGCGCAGTTCTTCCATCAGATCCAACGCTAGGGAGGCCCTTCCTGGCCGGTCCCGATGGAGAAACCCCACATAGGCATCCAGCCCTACGCTTTCCAGCGCAGATGCGCAGTCATTCGCCAGCAGGCTGTAGGCAAAAGACAGCATCGCATTCAGTGGATCCAGCGGAGGCCGGCGGCTGCGCTTTTGAAAGAAAAAAACCTCCTTCGCCTGCAGGATCATCTCATCCAAAACGCTAAAATACGCCGCAGACCCCACCCCTTCCAAGCCTCTCAGCCGGTCGAGCTCCACCTCGTCTGCAACGGAGGGAAGCAAGCCCTTCAGCGTTTCAGACGCCTCCGCTAATTTTTCTCCGTCCAGCCGAAGCCCATGATCCCGCCGGGTACGCTCAATACTCCAGCGGGCGTTGTAAAGCTTCCCGAAAATCATGCTCCTTGCCACGCGGCAGCTTCCCAAAAGGTCATCCGCTGTACGGTATTGTTTCCGGCGAAGCAGCACATTCCCGCTGCTTCCTCCGCAAACCCTGGCTAAGAATTTCCCTCTTGGCGAACAGAAGGCAAGGGAAACATCCCGCTCGGCACAGGCGCCCATCAGCGCGGGGGACGCGCCGGCATAAGAAAAAGAGAGGATTCCGGACAGCGTATGCAGCGGATACCGGGCAGCCTCCTGCTTTTCCCGGCTGCATACCACATTTTCCCCCTCCAAAGAAAGATAAATATCCTCCGTTGTGATAAACAAAGTATTCAGCAGGCGTCTCATCCCTCGTCCTCCATAGCCCGGCGCAGGTATTCCCATGCACTTCCTCTGCGCTGCAATCCAGGAAGGCACAATTCCTTCAGTGAACAGGCATTGCAGCCCTTCGTCGGCTTGACCTGAGGCGTATAACCCCGACGATAAAGCTGGTGCATTTCCTCCAGGCTGTCCCGGACAGACTGCCGCAGCTCCTCAGTAAAGGTTACAACCATCCTCCGCCGTGTTTCCCCATAGTAAAGGGCACCTTCCGTGATATCACAACAGAGCATCTCCTCCAGACAGACCGCCTGAGCACATAACTGCAATTGATCGGCGTTATGGTCTTTGGGCGACCCCCGTTTATACTCCACGGGATAGGGCTGCCAAAGGCCCGCCTCTCCCCGAAGGGGAACCCCCTCCGGGGAGAGGTGGAACTCAGTCACATCGCATTGCCCCGATATTCCCAGCGTATGGGAAAAAACCTGAAGCCCCCGCAGGATCAGGACGTTCCCCCGTCTTTCCCGCTGCTGCTCGTCGTGCGCCCGTGCGTGAAAGAGATCCCCTTCAACGGTTCGCAGATTCTCCTGCCAAAGCCCTTCGATATGGATCAGCGCCCATTGCCGGCGGCAAAAAGCGAAGTGCTGCAAGCCGGACAACTGCAGCACTTCCTCGTCGCTCCAGCTCATCCCATCCTCCGGCAGGCAACACCCTCCGGCAGGCTGCCCTCGTCCACCGTGACCTGGTAATCACTATACTGCCGGGCGGGAGCCGGATCCTCCGGATGGACGCGGCTGACCTTCACCGCTTCAAACAGCTTCCAAGCCGGGGCACAGCCCAATTCGGAACCGTGCTTAAATATAATCAGTTCCCGTACAGCCATTTTCCCCCGCGCGGCGGAGCGGTCGTGCTCAAACATATTGAGAATGGATGACCAAAGCAGTTCCAAATCCTCCTCGGAAAAACCAGTGGTTTTGCGGGCCAGATTCGCGGAAATATATCCCTCACAGCGGTAAAGCCCATAAGGCACAATATATTTGCGGCCCATTTCCGTATCTTTTCTTTCCATATCGCTTTCCCTCGTGATCGCTACCCGGGTGATTGTCACCTCCTGGGGAATAACCGGCTCCACACTGTGTGCGAAGCCCAGCTGGACAGGGCCCCGTACCTGCCCGCAGTTGAGGGAGTTTTTCACGAAAGTCGTCATAACCGCCCCAAAGGTCCGGATATCGAAAAAGTTGGCACACATCCAATCCCGAATCCGCCGATCCAGATCCGGGTCCGCCTTTTTCTTTTCTTTGATATCCTTTGCCGTCACGCCCTGCGCCACGAAAGCTTCCTCATCGCTCCGGTTGAGGGGGACGCCATCCTTCACATAGATGCGGAAGCCGGAAGTCTCTTCCTTCACCATTTCCACATAGTTGCGGATTTTCCGCTTCAAGCAGACATCTGTCACCAGGCCCAGGCCCGTTTCCGGATCTACCCGGGGCATATTGCCCGCGTCCGGGTCCCCATTGGGATTCCCGTTCTCTACATCAAACAGGATGACGAATTCATAGCGGTTTCGAATGGGTTCAGCCATTTTCTTTATCCTCCTTCTTTTGATAACGCTGCTGGGTTTGATGATAGTATCCCAGCTGGAACGCCCCCTGCTGGGGCAGGTTCATATGGTCCGGGTATTCTTCCCCTAATTTTGCGCAAAGCTCGGTCAGCTGCCGGTCATAAAATACTTTCCGCCTTCCGTCCAGCTTGCGCAGGTGCTTTTGGGCCAGGTTGAGCAGGGTCGGGAAAATCCGGCTGGGGGTTGCGGAAGCCGAATTGAAATATTTGTCCTTGATGGTCGTAGTAACCCCGGCATTCGCCGCAGATTGAATGCTTTCCAGCACCGAAAAAAGCCGCCCAAGGACATACGGGATGGAATCAGAATCAGGATTCAGCGCCACAGTCAAAACCTCCTTTGGCACATCAGGATGTGGATTTTTCAGATAATACGCTTTCAAAATAGCCGCCCGGCCCTGGGTGATGTCCTGCTCGGCCCGGATCCGCAGGGTCACACCGTTGAGCAAGGAAGCCGGATAACGGGTATTCTCCAGAACCGCGCGGGCTGTTTCTTCCGATAAATGAGGGAGAGGCTCCTGCTTCTTTTCTTTTTTATCACCGGAAGAAGACTCCTTTTTGAATTTCTGGTTGAGCGTTTCATTCAGCAGCCTCCACAAGGAAATGGTTTCAAATTTATCACCGGAGGCACGGGCAATTTCCAAACGCTCATAATGCTGCCGCACATTTTCCAGGAACCCGCCGAACGTGTTATGCAGGAAAAACGGTACGGACAGCCGGGCCGCATTCGGCGCCAGCCCCAGGACATAAAAATCCATGTCCGGATCCAGCCGGTCGCCATTGTATAAAACCGGCCGGCCCTGGCAGAGATCCTCCACCATTTTCCGCAGGTCCTTCGCCCCGTAGGTATCCGACGGCGAGCCGTACACGAATCCGGCAAAGCAGTCCTGTGCAGCGGCCTGACCGCTGGCCGCCCAGAACAGCAGGGTAATCTTCCCGATCTGCTTCGTATGCTCCCGATCCGCCAGCAGGTGATTGAGGGCGGTCGTATAGGCAAAAGCCGCATATTTGCTGACCGGGGCGTTGAGGCTCTGCTTCCGTCCATAGGAGCAAAAGGCTTCGCCGTTGAAGGAAACCAGGGCCGCTCCGCTGGATTGTGCCCCGGCTACGCCCTTGACAGCAGGATGTACCGCCTCCACCCGGCTTTTCTCCCCGGTAACCAGACAGGTCATCTCCGGATTCTCTGTATCGGTATTGTAGTATTCCTCCCAAGCCCGCCGGACGGCAGCATCCTCATGGAGGTATCCGCCGTTATAGCGGAACACCAGATTATCGCCTTTCAGAAGATCATCCCAATGCTCTGCCAAGCCGAGATGCTCCAATGCCCGGGAAGGCTCCCAGTGGTCGAAAAATGCCAGCAGAGCCCGGGCAGCCGGACTGTCTGCCTGGGATAAGATCTTCTGATGGTGGGCTTTACATTGAGTAAAACAATCCTGAGTCCGCTGAAGATCGCCTTTGCCGTCCACCCCCAAAAGATAACCGGCGTTATCGCATAGGAAATTGGGAGAAATACCAGACGCTCGCTTAACCGGAGCCGGCAGCTTCAGCTTCTGGGGAACCCAGACCGTCTTGCCCTTCCGCACCTGATCCACCTTAAGGGAAGCCACCTGCTCCAGCTCTCCCTCATCGTTAATGTACAGGGCAAAGGAAACCTTGACCTCCCCCCAGCCGGGCCGGGAAATCTTCCCCTGGCCGGCTAAGGTTTCATAATAATCCACCAACGCTTGCAGGATCATCCCCTCACCTCCCCGCTGTCCCGGGCAGGGACTTCCAGTACGCCGTCCTGTAGGACAGCCCGGAAAAAGAGAGGACGGATTTCCTGGGGATCGCTGTAATCCATATCCCAGAGCATATAGCCCAAATCCCGCCGGCCAAGCAGCTCCCTCGGGCAGGGCGGAAGCTCATGGCACCTCCTGAATTGGGCCGGAAATTCCCGGCAGCCGAAATAGGGCTGATGATAGAACTGCCCCCGGTCCATCCGGCGCTTCACAATATCCTGAAATTTGCCGGAGTTGTCCCCCCGAGAAGCCGCGGACGTCATTTCAAAATGGGCGTCAATCACATACCGGACATCCCGCAGCAGCATGGCCGCACGCTGCTGGATGTTTTGGGAAGCCGCCAAATACAGCTCCCCAGTTCCCCGCTCCATGACCGTACGGGCATTCCTGGCGCTCAGCTTAGACTTAACCTCATTACGGCGCAGGTTCATAAACCGGATAGGCGCACAGACATAGATCCGGTCGATCATCCACCGCATCCCCGGATGCCAATAGATCGCCTCCAGCAACCCTCGGGCCGCCGAAGGGGTCATCACATCGTAGGAGACGCGCTCCGTTTTCATTTCCGGCCGTGTAAAACAGCCGTATTCACCCCATACTTCTACTAGAATGGATATAACCGCCACTTCCTTTCTAAGAACCTGTATGCACAACCATCGAACACGATCTGCCCGGTGCTTTTTCAGGCAGACTGCGTTCATTTTCCTTGCCATACGGCAGTATTCCTGCCAAAAATGGCCTTGCCTGCCCGAAAAAACCTCGGGCATCCGGCATCCTCTGATTGTACATACAGGTTCTAAATGAATAAGCCCTTCCCGCTGTCTGCATTCAGGGAAAGCCCGGTTCTTTCTTCATAAAGCTCCTGGGAAACCAGCACCGCTGATTCCCCGTCCAACAGTTCCACATCCCCGGCCTCATAAAGCGCCCGGAAATGCGGCTCGTAAACCGACACGCCGTATTGTCCCAGCTTCCGGAACAGTTCCCGGCTCCGTTCGCCTGACCGCAGACGTTCTGCCAGAGCCCGCCCCTCGCCCCGAGGCAGATAAACGGTTTGAACCGCGGAATCAATCAAATGAAACCGCTCCGCAACAGTTTGAAACGGCATTCCGCCCTCCTGTATAAGGGGAAGGATCCCGTTTTTATCCTGTTCCCTTTCCCCCTTTAAATCCAGCAGCTCCTGGAAGTAAAACCCGATCGCTTCCGGATGGTCCGGTTCTTTGAACCGGGAAAGGGCCTGCTTTCCTGCAGCAATCGGCAGGGAAAACAAGGGCGGTGGCGGGGACTCGGCCTCAAAAACAGTGACTACGGATTCCTGCCATGGACGCTTCCCCTCCCGGTTGCATCGCCCAGCGGCTTGAAGGATCGAATCCAGCCCCGCCATTTCCCGGAAAACCCGGGGGAAATCCACATCCACGCCGGCTTCGATCAAAGAGGTGGATACCACCCGGCAGGGCCGGCCTTCCTTCAGCCTTTGCCGGATCTCCCGCAAGACCGACCGGCGATGGGCCGGATACATCAAAGTCGAGAGGTGGAACGCCCCCTCCGGCTGAAGGTGCTGAAACAGCTCATAGGCGTTTTTCCTGCTGTTGACGATACACAAAACCTGCCGCTCCTGGTTCAGGGACGATGCCAGCGCTTCCCAGGGCAGCAAGCCCGCATTTTGAAAACAAACCCGACGGAAAGGCTTCTGCCGGCAGACATCGGAAGGGCCAATCTCCACCGGCACCCGCTCCGGAAGAAATTCCCGAAAGAGCGGCCCTAACGCAGGCTGGGTCGCCGTACAAAGCAGGGCAGACACGCCATAATGCCGGATCAGCTGGGCGATTGCCGCAATACAGGGGCGCAGGCAGGGAACCGGAAGCATCTGTGCCTCATCGAAAATAACCACGCTTCCTGCCAGATTATGCAGTTTCCGGCAGCGGGAAGAACGGTTGGCATACAGCGACTCAAAAAATTGAACTGCCGTCGTCACGACTACCGGTACATCCCAGCTCTCAGCCGCCTTCGCCATACGGACAGACTGAGGGCTGGCTTCCGGACCGGTTTCATATAAAACCCCGGAATGATGCTCTAAAACGTTCTCCTCCCCCAGCATATCCCGAAAGACCTCCGCGGTCTGCTCGATAATTGAAGTATAGGGGATCACATAGATCACGCGGCGCAGACCATTGGCTTTGGCGTGCCGCAGGGCAAAGGCCATGGAAGCCGCTGTTTTTCCCCCTCCGGTGGGAACGGTAAGGGTAAACAATCCCGGCTTTTGAGCTTCCCCCTGCTCCAGGCAGCGCTGTAAAATAGCGCACCGCGCCCCATTCAGGGCGTTTTCCGGCGGGAACCAGCCGGATATATACACCGTAAACCTCTGATCCAGCGTCCTAATGGGATCACCGCCGCATATTATTTTATCGCCGTCCATAAATGCCGCTGTATCCAGGAAATCTGCATCCACCAAGCAGGAATACAGCATCCGGGTAAAAAACATCCCTTCCAGCGGTTCCTTAAAGGGAAGCCGTCCCGGGAAGGGCAAATCCAATTTCTCCTTCCATACCTCATACGGTTCCAGCTTTCCTGCCCAGGCCCGATTGATACGCCCGCAAAAAGTCCGCAGATACGGATTATCCCCCTGCCCTCCACCATCGGGCAGCCCGCCATGATGGCCTGCTACAGCAAAGGCGGCGGCCGGCTGTTGGATACGTAAGCATTCCACTGCGCCGGCAGTCGCATGATCTACTTTGACCGGAGCGCCCCGCAGCCGACGTTGGAACGCTGCGGAATATTTTCCGATGTCATGGGCCAGCCCCGCCAGATAGCCCTGTTCCCCTTGCCCAAACGCCTCGGCAAATTGACGGCTGAGCCGTGCTGTTCCAGTTAGATGATCCAAAATGCGCTGTTCGCGGCCATCGCTTGAGATATGTGCAAGATATAGGTCCTGATCTGCCATAAATGAAACACATCCTATTCTGTTTTTTCAGTATGAAAGCAGTTACTGATTATCCATATTTTTGTCACAAAATCTCCGAATAATTGACATAAATATAGCATAAATAAATCATAAAAGCAAGAATTCGTTCGAAATTTGTTGGAAAGACGCTGCTTTTTTTGATAAAATGGTTGATTATCTCAAAAAACCTTGATTTACGGGCATACAAGCAGGATTTCAAGCTGAAATTTCTACCAATTTACTACTTTTAAGAGAATGTCAGCACCAATGATAAAATGAAAGAAAACACCGAGGAAAAAATGCAGTTTTGTGGCGGAGAGGAGAAAAAAGATAGACTCCCAATAGGGTGAAATATCACCCTATTGGGAGCCGGGAAATGAAAGGAGCACAGTGGATGGACATCCGAAGCGACAGGCAGAAGGGGCTGAGCCATGTGGAGCTGGGAAAGAAGTACCACAGGTGAAGCGGTACGCAGAATCGCCGCAAAGGACGGGGCACACATTGAGTGAGCCCAAGCCCAGCCAACTGCTGAAAATTGTAAATGCTTTGGATATCAGCATCAATGTTTTCATGGATTTTGATATAGAAACAGTATCAGATGTATTGTCTTTGA
>CANAQK010000086.1 GCA_947363605.1 uncultured Clostridia bacterium
GGGCAAAGCCTGACTTGAAAATCGGCATCCGATTTTCAAGTGTGCCGACTATATCCCTAGGCCCGCTTGACAAATGAAAAACAGGGTTTTTCCAATTTTCAAACAAGCCTAATTAAACATTAAGTCCTTTTTATTTTTACGATACACGCTCAGCACCAGCCCAATGGCCATATAGGTGACGGTGACCGAAGTCCCCCCGGCACTGAAAAGAGGCAGCGTAATACCAATGACCGGAACGATGCAAAGCACCATGCCGATATTGACCGTGCTTTGAAAAAGCAGCATGGCAAACACCCCTGTGCAAATATAACAGCCCATGGAATCATAAGACATCCGGGCAGTCATCAATATTTTAACACATAACAGGGTGATTAGCAACAAAGTAATCATGCAGCCCACAAAGCCCATGGTTTGCCCAATGTAGGAATAGATAAAATCGTTCCGCGCCTCGGGAACGCCGTTATACAAATCCTCGCTCCCAATCCCGCGCCCAAAGAGCTGGCCCGATCCCAGCGAAAGCCGGCCGTTATATTGCTGAAGCCCTTTATCCAGTGGATCAATCTCAGGATGCAGCGCCACGAAAAACCGCTGCTTCAAATAAGACGGCAGGATGAAAAACCAAATGAGAGGAGCCATCATCGCACAGGCGGTTATCCCGGCCAGAATCCAGCGCAGGGAAAGCCCGGCCACAAACATCATGCCGATAAAAATGACACCAAACACCAATGCGCTCCCGAAGTCCCCCTGAAGCATAATCAGCAGGATTGGGACCGCCCCATGCAGGCAAAGCAGCAGGAAAGGGCGAAGCCGGTTAATATTTTCCCCTGTTTTGGAAAGATGCAGGGAAAAGGTTAAAATAAACGAAAGCTTCAGCAGCTCAGACGGCTGGATCGTGGTGATCCCGAACAGATTCAGCCAGGCTTTGTCATCCGCCCCCGCTACTTCTTCCCCAATGAAAAAAGTCAGCAAAACCAAAAACAACGCAATCGGGGCATGAAGCTTCCATAGCTTGGCCATCACCTCATAATCCATAGCGGAAAGGACGAACGCCGCAATCAGGCCCAATCCCAACGCCACTACCTGCACAATCAGCGCACGGTTATCCCGCGCACCCGTTACGTAAAAGGAGTACATACAGATGATGCTGATCCCCGAACAACAAAGGCAGATCAATACCAAAGCGATATCCAATGACTGTAAAAAATTTTTTACAGCCTGAAATGCTTTCGTCATAACGCTTCCTTTCAATCTTCATCAGAATAAGCCATCGATCCGGCCGGTTTCATCCACATCAATCCGAAGCGCGGCAGGCTCTTTCGGCAGGCCGGGCATCGTCATAATATTCCCGGTATAAACCACGATAAAGCCGGCGCCCGCGCTCACCTTGATGTCCCGTACGGTAATGGTAAAGCCTTCCGGAGCGCCCAGCAGGTTCTGGTCATCGGAGAGGGAATACTGGGTTTTCGCCACGCAGATCGGCAAGCCGGCTAATCCCAGCGCCTCAATCTCCTGGATCGCTTTTTTCGCCGGAGCCGCAAACGAAACATCAGCTGCATGGTAGATCTTCTGCGCGATGGCTGTGATCTTGCTTTCAATGCTGTCTTCCAGCTCATAGATCGGTGCGAAGTGTGAGAGCCCCTCGTTTTCCTCGATTGCGGCACAAACCGCCTGAGCCAGTTCCAAGCCGCCTTCCCCGCCTTTCGCGAAGACCTCCGAGTAAGCATGAGGCACGCCTTTTTCCGTGCAGTAAGCGGAAACAAATTCCACTTCTGCATCCGTATCCGTCCCAAAACGGTTGATGGCGACCACCACCGGGACACCGAATTGTTTCATATTGTCAATATGTGCGCCCAGATTGACAATCCCCCGCTTTAATGCGTCCAAATTTTCCTGGCCTAAGTCCGGCTTCTTAACACCGCCGTTATATTTCAGCGCCCGGATTGTCGCGACCAATACGATGCAGTCCGGAGCTAACCCGGCGCAGCGGCATTTAATATCCATAAATTTTTCCGCGCCCAAGTCAGAACCAAAGCCGGCCTCGGTTACGGTATAATCCCCTAATTTCAGCGCCAATCGGGTTGCAATAATTGAATTGCAGCCATGGGCAATATTCGCAAAAGGCCCGCCGTGCATAATCGCCGGCGTATGCTCCAGCGTCTGCACCAGGTTCGGCTTGAGCGCATCCTTCAGCAGCGCTGTCATCGCCCCTTCCGCCTGGAGATCCCTTGCATAAACCGGACGGTTATCATAGGTATAGGCCACCAAAATCCGCGCCAGACGTTCCTTCAGATCTTTCAAGTCCGAAGCCAGACAAAGAATCGCCATGACCTCTGAAGCCACTGTGATCTGGAACCCGTCCTCCCGCGGGACACCATTGATTTTTCCGCCCAGGCCCACATTGACGAAACGCAGTGCCCGGTCGTTCATATCCATACAGCGCTTGAACAGGATCCGGCGCGGGTCGATCCCCAGCGCGTTACCCTGCTGCAAATGGTTGTCAATAATCGCACAAAGCAGGTTATTAGCTGCGGTAATCGCGTGCATATCCCCTGTAAAGTGCAGGTTGATATCCTCCATCGGGACAACCTGTGCATAGCCTCCGCCTGCCGCCCCGCCTTTAATCCCAAAAACAGGCCCTAAAGAAGGTTCGCGCAGCGCGATCACAACCTTTTTCCCGATTTTATGCAGGGCGTCGCCTAATCCAACCGAGGTGGTTGTTTTCCCCTCCCCGGCAGGAGTCGGGTTGATCGCTGTCACGAGGATCAGCTTCCCATCCGGCTGGTCCTTCAGGGAAGCCGCAAGAGGATAATCCAGCTTGCATTTATATTTCCCATAAGGCTCCACATAATCCAACGGGATCCCCAAAGCAGAGGCCAGATCTGTAATAGGCGTCATTGTTGTTCCCTGGGCGATTTTAATGTCTGATAACATATCTGTTTCTCCATTCTGCCGATATGCGGCTTGAGTATTGCAGGAACTCCACAGCATTCCCAGCCTGATTTTGCAAAATACCTGGATCCTCCGATCGATCCATGCTGAAAAACGGCGAAATCGGCCGGTTTTATTTTTACAATTGAAATTAGTATAACACAGAAAAATGTTTTTTTCCACAATATATCTTGAATTTATTGTGGCTTCCCCCTATAATAGATTCAGCGCACTGGAAAAGGCTACAGGCATCCGCTAGAATTCAAGCGGATTTCCATCCAAGAAGGAGGCCGCCGATGGAATATAAAATTCAGGAATATACCTGCTATAACGAGCAGGAAATACTCCCTTTGTACCGGAGCGTGGGATGGACCAACTATACGGATCGCCCTGAAATGCTGAAAAGCGCCTACGGACACTCCCTGAAAATCTATGGGGCTTATGCCGGCAACCAATTGCTCGGGATCATCCGGGTGGTGGGCGATGGGTTCTCCGTCATCCTGATCCAGGATCTGTTGGTTTATCCGGAGTACCACCGGCAAGGGATTGGAAGCGCCCTGCTTCAAAGGGTCCTGGAAGAATATAAGCATGTATACCAAAAACATTTGCTGACGGAAAATACAGAAAAAACAGTTCAGTTTTATCAGTCGCTTGGCTTTATCATGGATACGGACCTGGAATGCAGGGCCTTTTCCAAGTATTTTTAACCTGCGGAAGGAACATTTTTAATGAAAACATTTATTTCCCATTCGGTCAATGAAACCGAGGAATTTGCCGCACAGCTTGCACAGGCGCTCCGTCCCGGGGATGTCCTCGCCTTCCGCGGCGGGATGGGCGCCGGCAAGACCGCTTTTATCCGTGGTCTCGCCCGGGGGCTGGAGGCGGCTGGGGAAGTTTCCAGCCCTACCTTTGCCTTGGTACATGAGCACAATGGGAAAATCCCATTGTTCCACTTTGACCTTTACCGAATTACCTCCCTGGAGGACTTATATTCCACCGGATATTTTGATTATTTGGATCGCTCTGGCATCCTGGCAGTGGAATGGAGCGAGCAAATCGAAGGGATCCTGGATGAAAATACAATCCTGATCACATTGGAAACCCTCGGCGAAACCAGCCGAAAGATTACGGTTGAAGGAGATGAACGCTTTTGATGATTTTGGCAGTCGATACCTCAGCCAAGGTATCCAGCGCAGCCGTCGCAGATGATACCCATATCCTGGCCGAATTTTCGATCCATACCGCTCTGACCCATTCCCAGACGCTGATGCCTATGATCGATCACCTGCTGCATACCGCCTCGTTGTCCATTTCGGATATCGATGGGTTTGCAGCCGCCTGCGGCCCTGGGTCCTTTACCGGGCTACGGATCGGGATCAGCGCGATAAAAGGAATGGCCTTCGGTACCCAAAAGCCCTGTGCAGGCATCTCCACCTTGGAAGGGCTGGCGTTTAACCTCTTGGGGATGGAGGGGATTCTCTGCGCCGCGATGGACGCTCGATGCGGACAGGTCTATACCGCTTTGTTTGAAGGCTTCCCGGGCCATATCCAACGATTAACCGACGATATGGCAATTTCTATAGATGAATTAGCAGAAAATTTGTTAAAATATCAAAAAAACATCTTTTTTGTTGGAGACGGTGCAAACCTATGCTATAATAAGCTCAGCAAGCAGCTGCCGAATTGTTTTTTAGCAGCCGAAAACAACCGTTTCCAACGGGCCGGCAGTGTTGCTCTTGCCGCACGGTCCGTATTTGAAAGCGGGCAGGCTGTTTCGGCGGCAGAGCTGTCCCCGGCTTATCTGCGCCTGCCCCAGGCAGAACGGGAGCTGAAAAAGAAACTGGCGGATACAAAAACCCTATAAAATGAACTGTAAAGGCCGGATACAAACCGGCTGGAAAGGATTGATCAATGAAATGGCGGAACTGAAGCAAAGCCCTATTGCTATTGGCAGTGACCATGCCGGCTACGAATATAAAAACATCCTGATTGAATGGCTTCAGGATCGGGGATATGAGGTGCTGGACTGCGGGTGCTACAGCAGCAACAGTGTTGATTATCCGGATATTGCAAAAAAAGTTTGCCAGCAAATCAACGGCGGGCAGGCTTCCCGCGGGATTTTGATCTGCGGGACAGGCATTGGAATCTCCATGGCAGCCAATAAGATCCGCGGGATCCGCGCGGCCCACTGTACAGACTGCTATTCGGCCAAATTTACCCGGCTGCATAACGATGCCAATGTCATCTGTTTCGGTGCCCGGGTGCTTGGTGTCGGTGTCGTTGAGGAACTGCTGGAGGTCTTCTTAACTACCGAGTTTGAGGGCGGACGCCATATCACACGGATTGAAAAACTGGACCAGCTTTGCGATTTGAACTGACCTTCCCCTTTTTTCATAATAAAAGCGGCGTCTGCCGCCTATGCCGCCAATTCCCGCGCGTGAGGCGGCTCGTCCAATTTGAGATGGATGATAATTCTACCCGCGCGGAGAAAAGGCGGTTTTATTATGAGTACACCCTTCATCATGGATCATCCCCTGATTCAGCACAAAATCTCCCTGCTTCGTGACAAGCACACCGGCTCTAAGGAATTCCGTGAGCTGATTTCTGAAATTGCTATGTTTGTCTGCTACGAAGCCACTCGGAATCTTCCTTTGAAAGAGGTTGAAATCGAAACCCCCATCTGCATGGCTAAAACCAATGTGGTTTCCGGCAAAAAGCTGGCCTTTGTCCCGATTCTGCGCGCCGGTTTGGGAATGGTGGACGGTGTGCTGAAAATGGTTCCCGCAGCTAAAATCGGCCATATCGGGATGTACCGGGACCCGGAAAGCAAAGAGCCGGTAGAATATTACTGCAAGCTTCCTTCGGATATTGCAAAGAGGGATGTCTTCGTGCTGGATCCCATGCTGGCTACCGGTGGATCTGCGATCGACGCCATTCATAAGATCAAAGAATACGGCGTTAAAAACATCAAATTTATGTGTATCATTGCTGCCCCGGAAGGGATGGCTGCCCTGCAGAAAGCTCATCCGGATGTGGAAATCTACTGTGCAGCTCTGGACGAATGCTTGAATGAACATGCCTACATTGTTCCAGGTTTGGGCGACGCGGGCGACCGCATCTTCGGCACAAAATGATCGATTATATACATATTTACAAGGGCTCCGACAAATTGTCGGAGCCCTTGTTTTCAGCGATCTCTGTAAAAAACGCCCTCAAATGAGGGCGTTTTTTTATGTATAAAATTAGTTGCTCAGGGTCTGTTCTGTTTCTTTGTCAAAAATGTGAATTTTATTGACATTCAGGGCAACCCGAACGCTGTCGCCAACTTTTGCCTTCGAACGGGAATTTACTCTTGCAATAATCGGCTGTCCGCAAAGATTCAGATACAGGTAGGTTTCATGGCCCATCAGCTCGGTAACTTCAACGTCACACTCGATGATGCCAGTTGTAGCGGTAGAGAGGAACATTTCGTCATCATGCAGGTCTTCCGGACGGATACCCATAATAACTGATTTCCCGATCTTTGCTTTAATTTCGGAGTTCACTTTACCTTCCGGCAGAATAACAAGGGTCTCTTTTGCACCGGTGCCAATTTTCAGGCCGACCTTCCCATCTTTCTCTTCGACTACAGCGTCGATGAAGTTCATCTGGGGAGAACCGATAAAGCCAGCTACAAACAGGTTGCAGGGTTTTTCATACAGGTTCTGAGGAGAATCTACCTGCTGGATCAGACCGTCTTTCATAACAACGATCCGGGTACCCATGGTCATAGCCTCGGTCTGGTCGTGTGTTACGTAAATAAAGGTGGTGCCCAGGCGCTGATGCAGTTTGGTAATTTCGGTACGCATCTGAGCACGGAGCTTTGCATCCAGGTTGGACAGCGGTTCGTCCAGCAGGAATACGCGGGGTTCACGGACAATCGCACGGCCTAATGCAACACGCTGTCTTTGACCACCGGACAAAGCCTTCGGTTTTCTTTCAAGCAAGTGTGTGATATCCAGGATACGCGCTGCTTCTTCTACGCGTTTTTTGATTTCATCTTTCGGTGTTTTCCGAAGCTTCAGGCCAAAAGCCATATTTTCAAACACAGTCATATGCGGATACAGAGCATAGTTCTGGAATACCATTGCAATATCGCGGTCCTTCGGAACGACATCGTTTACCCGGCGGTCACCGATAAACAGGTCGCCTTCCGAAATTTCTTCAAGGCCTGCGATCATACGCAGCGTGGTGGATTTACCGCATCCAGAGGGACCGACAAGAATGATAAACTCTTTATCCTCAATTTCCAAGTTAAAGTCGGAAACCGCTGTAACTCCGCCTGGATATCTTTTATAAATGTGTTGTAACGATAAGCTTGCCATAAGTGAACCTCCTAAATATCTCTCACTTGGTTCCACCAAGTGTTTTCTATACTATAGCAAATTATATGGAAAAATAACAGATGACAAATACCCAAACTTTCTGGATTTTGTTTAGGTATAATGACAATAAAAAAACAATCTTTTGGGGGCTACTCTACCGGACTTGTATAAATGCACAAAATTTTTTCTTTCTCTTTGTGCAATATTTTTCGACACCCTCCTTCAGCCAGATTTTCATCCAGACAAAGCTCTCCAATCTTTGTCCGTTTCAGCCAAATCACCCCTAAATCCAACACGCCGAACATCCTTTTTATTTGATGGTATTTCCCTTCCCTCAGCACCATTTCACAGAGGGGTTCTGTTCCGTCTTCCCGCAAAACAACTTCTGCCGGCTGGCAAAGCGATCCATCTGCCAGTTCGATCCCCTGCTCCAAACGCCGGATCCCTTTTGGCGTCAGCGGGCCGTCCAAACGCACTAAATAGGTTTTGGGAATATGCTTTTTCGGCGAAAGGATTTCATGGGCGAAGTCCCCGTCATTGGTCAGCAGGACAAAACCGACCGTATCCTTGTCCAAACGCCCTGCGGGAAAAAGCCCGCTTCGAAAATATTCGGGCGGAACTAGATCCAATACCGTAGGATTCCGGGCATCTTCCGTAGCAGAAACCACTCCCTGAGGTTTATTCAGCATCAAATACAGATAGGGCTCATAAGGCACCCCATTCCCGTTTAAAGAAATTTGGTCTTTTTCCGTATCAATCCGCTGTTCCGGGGAAGAAGCAGGGATACGGTTCACCTGAATCATCCCCAGCTTCACAAAGGACTTGACTTCTTTTCTCGTCAGAATATCCTGGCTGGAAAAAAAGCGGTCCAACCGCATCACCGGCATTTCTTTTCCTCCTCGCTTCATCGGAACAAGGACTTATTATCCCTGCCGTCCGTGTATATCATTATACCGGAAACCAGCAGTTTAAGCAATGGGTAATTTTGTCGATATAGTCGGCACACTTGAAAATCGGATGCCGATTTTCAAGTCAGGCTTTGCCC
>CANAQK010000087.1 GCA_947363605.1 uncultured Clostridia bacterium
TTCTGTATCATACCCTCATTATAGCACCTTTTTATCTATTGGTACAGCTTCTGAATTTTCGACGGTCCAGTTAGTCGCTGTCTGGTTTGCCGCAGGCGGGCTGGCAGCATTTATCTCTTCGTTCTTTGGGTTGAGCTTTGCCGGTCAGCTGGTGATTTTTATCGCCGGGTCACTCTTACTGCTGGCCGCTACACGGCCTCTTGTCCATAAGCTTCTCAAAGGAAAACACGCCCCCACCAATTCCGACCGTTTGATCGGCACACAGTGTATTGTGCGGGAGGAGGTCAACAATCTCACAGAATCCGGCCGGGTATTTGCAGACGGGCTGAGCTGGAGCGCACGCAGTGCAGACGACAGCCAGGTTTATCCCGAAGGGACGATCTGTATCATTACGGCGATTAAAGGCGTTAAGGTCATTGTCAAAGCAGAATAAATTCATCCGCCCTCCGTATTTTGCCGCTTATGCGGCAGCTTCAGAAAAGAGGTTTACTTATGCTTCCGCTTCCGTTTATCATTGCACTTTCAGTCATTATCATCCTGCTGATCCTGCTCGTTTCCCGGATCAAGGTCGTCCCGCAGTCCCAGGTTTATGTCATTGAACGGGTCGGGACCTACCATGCGACCTGGGAAACCGGCCTGCACTTCCTGGTCCCGTTTATCGACCGGATTGCCAAAAAGGTTTCCCTGAAGGAATTCGTCGTGGATTTCAAGCCCCAGCCGGTTATCACCAAGGATAACGTCACCATGCAGATTGACTCGGTTGTTTTCTATCAGGTAACTGATGCAAAGCTCTTCACTTACGGGGTCAACAACCCGATGGCCGCCATCGAAAACCTGACAGCGACGACCCTGCGTAATATCATCGGCGAGCTGGATCTCGACGAAACCCTGACCTCCCGCGATACCGTCAACACGAAAATCACCGCTATCCTGGACGAAGCTACCGACAAATGGGGCATCAAGATCAACCGTGTCGAGCTGAAAAATATCCTTCCGCCCCGGGATATTCAGGATTCCATGGAACGCCAGATGAAGGCGGAACGTGAACGCCGCGAAAGCCTGCTGAAGGCCGACGGGGAAAAGAAATCCCAGATCCTGGTGGCTGAGGGTGAAAAGCAATCCCAGATCCTCCGCGCTGAAGCGGTCAAAGAAGCTACCATCCTCCAAGCTGACGCAATCCGCGAAAAGAAAATCCGTGAAGCTGAAGGTGAAGCCCAGGCTATCCGGATGGTGCAGGAAGCCTATGCAGACAGCCTGCGGCTGCTGACCCAGGCCAATCCCAGCGAACAGGTCATTGCAATCAAAGGGCTGGAGGCCTTCCAAAAGGCAGCCGACGGCAAAGCGACTAAAATCATTATCCCGTCCAACATCCAGGGGCTGGCCAGCCTGGCATCCAGCTTAAAGGAATTGGTGGTAGACGACCCTCAGAAAAAAGAAGAATAATCCTCAGACCCCCTTCCGGGTTCCGGAAGGGGGTCTTTTTGCGGCGGAAGTTCAGCGGTTTCCCCCATAAAAGAGGGCCTCCTTCCGGAAGCCCTCTTTCCTTTTATACGAATCCTTAATAAAACGATGCAGTCGTTTTATTGGGCCGCAGAATGCGGTCCGGCGGTGCAGCCGCCAAGAAGGTTTTCAATACTTTTCCTGGTGCGCCGCAGGCGCGGCGGCGTATCACGCCGCGATAAAAAGAGTTGTATCTTTTTATCAGGAAATAGTATTATAGCGACAGCTTGTAAATTTCCAGAACGTCCTCCGCTTCCAGCGGGATAAACGCCTCCTGCAAGCCCTGAGCGGCTGCCTTCTCCGCCATGATTTCCAGCTTGGATTCGTCAATGCCGACTTCCTGCAAGGTTGCGGGGATCCCCAGCCCTGAGAAAAAGTCCCGCGTCAGCTGGATCGCTGCGTCCGCGATCTCATGGTCATCCATATCGGGATCCAAACCCCAGACATTAACGCCGTATTCGACAAATTTCCACAGGTTCTCCTCGGTACGGACATATTCCATCCAGTTCGGCGTCAGGATCGCCAAGCCGACCCCGTGGGTGATATCATAGAACGCGCTCAGTTCGTGTTCCATCGGATGGACAGACCATTCCACATCGGCCCCATAAACCAGCAGACGGTTAATCGCCAGGCTGGAAGTCCACATCAGATTCGCGCGGGCCTCGTAGTTCTCCGGCTCCGCCACCGCGGCCGGGCCATATTGAATACAGGTTTTCAGCAAAGCCTCGCAGAGCCGCGCTTGTACGAACGCACCCTTTTCATTCGTGAAATAGCTTTCCAGGATATGGCTCATGATGTCGGCAGTGCCAGCCGCAGTCTGGTACGCCGATACGCTGAAGGTATACTCCGGGTCCAGGATCGAAGCCTGCGGTTTAAAGGCTTCTACCCCAATCCCCAGCTTTTCATTCGTAGAAAGGTTGGAGATAACCGCGAAGGGGTCCATCTCCGATCCCGTTGCCGACAAGGTCAGCACCGTTACGATCGGCAGGACAGAGGTGATCTTGGTTTTATCCTTTACCACATCCCAGGCATCCCCTTCGTAGGATACCGCCCCGGCGATCACCTTGGCACAGTCCAGCACACTGCCTCCGCCGACTGCCAGCACAACATCCACCGAATGCTCCCGGCAGAGTGCCACACCTTCACGGACAGATTCAATCCGGGGGTTCGGCTCGACCCCGGAAAGCTCGGTCACCTCAATGCCCTGCTCCTGAAGCTGGGCCCGGATCACCTCATACAGCCCGGTTTTCTTGATGCTCCCGCCGCCGTAAACCAGCAGCGCGTGATTCCCGCAGGACTTGACCTCCGCACCCAGCTTGGAAATCTGCCCTTTCCCGAAATGGATCCGGGTTGGGATAGAATAATCAAAATTTCTCATACAAAAACCCCTTTCCGAAACATCCGTGTACTCTTTGCCAAAGTAAAACGCTTATACGAATTCTCAATAAAACGATGCAGTCGTTTTATTGAGCCGCAGAATGCGGTCCGGCGCGCAGCCGCCAAGAATGTTGTTCAATACTTTTCTTGGTGCGCCGCAGGCGCGGCGGCGTATCACGCCGCGATAAAAAGAGTTGTATCTTTTTATCAAGAAATCGTATTATTCCTCTCCCAGCAGCAGATGGTCATACATTGCGTCGAACAAGATGCCGGTATGGTCCGCGCTGTGTACCCAATAAAAAGCACCTGCCATATTTTTCTCTTTTACATATGCGCATTTATATTGGATGGACAGCGGGTCATCATAAGAAATAAGGGTTTTCCCATTAAACAGGTACGCCGCTTTCGCCACATCGTCCCAGTGTTTGACATATTCCTTATTTTTCTCATATTTCAACACAATTTCCGTATAATCCGGCCCAAACCCGCCGGAATAAGGGGAAGGCTGGTTCAGCCCATTGTTGATATTCGCGATATGATCCCACCGGCGGGAATAAAACGCCACGCCAACCAGGATCTTTTCAATCGGGACGCCTGCGTCCGTCATCAGCTTGACATCCGTATCCACACTGTGTACGACCGGCGCGTTTTCCGGCTCATACAGGCAGGTATGATGCCCGGCCGGATTATCCCAGCCCCGGAGGTCATAGGTCATCATGTTGATGAAATCCAAATAAACATGGCTCTTGTGGATTTCGGTACGATCCAGATACCACTGTCCTGCCGCCGCTGCCGTGGTCAGCCAGTATTTCCGGCCATTGGAAGCCCCCAGCTTGTCCAGCTCTTCACGGTAAGCCTTGAGCAGCGCCGTATGCTGATATTTTTCCTCGATGATCCCATTGTCGCCCGGGAATTCCCAGTCGCAGTCAATGCCGTCCAGGTCATAGCGGTTGACAATATCCATGGTGGAATCCACCAGCTTTTTCAGCCCATCGGGGGTACGGGTGGCCTCGCCGTGTCCATGATTGTCACCGCCTCCAGTGGAGATCAGGATTTTCAGCTCCGGATTGAAGGAACGGATCTCAGCCAGGTACTCCTGCTGCTGTTCCGAAAGCTCCAAAACCGTGATGTCCCCGACCATCGGGGCAAAGGCAATGTTCAAATGCGTGAGTTTGCGTGCCTGAACCCGGGTCAGGCCGTCCAAAGACTTGGCTGTGATATAGCCGACAAAATATTTTCCCATGATTGCGCTCCATTCTGCCGCGGGACGCGGCAACAAATTCCGTATTGCAGGGAGGGTTCCCCGTCTGCTTCATTATAGCATCCCCCGCCGGCAAGTACAAGAGAGAACGAAAGCCGTCTGAAAATTTTTATGCGGCTGGGCCGGATCCCAAAAAAAGGGCCGTCCTTGGACTGGACGGCTCGAAATTTTCCCCAATCTGATTCAATAAACAAAAGCTTTCCATCCCTCCCGGCACAGCCGCTCGGCCGCCTGCTCCGCTTCCTCACGCGTGCGGTATTGTCCGGCCTGCACCCGGTAAATCCGGCTGGAAAGCGCTTCTTCCGTCAAGGGTTTCCGATCCTCTTTGAGAGAGGTATCCTCTGCTTTTTTCATTTTCCTTCATCCTTTCCTTGAGCTTTATCCTGCTTGACATCCAGGCTATTCTATGCCAAATCCCGCCAAAAGGTGCAAGCGCTGCATAGCCGGTCCCCATCGGGAAAAGCTAGGGATATCTGTAAAAAAGCGCCGCAAATGGACCCATAAGGTCAGAAAGGATGTTCGCTTATGAATATAACCCAAGCGGAATACGGGGAACTGGCCAAAAAAGCCTCCCCCAATACCAAAAGCTACAAAACCATTCCCAGTGCGTTTGTCGTCGGAGGCGGGATCTGTGTTATCGGGCAGCTGCTGTTCGCCCTCTACCGAGATCTGGGGCTGAATGAGGACTCCGCGACAACCCTCGTTTCCATCTCCCTCATTGCCCTTTCCGCCATCCTGACAGGCCTGGGGGTCTTTGACAATATCGCCAAATTCGCCGGAGCCGGCACCCTGGTCCCCATCACCGGATTTGCCAACGCGGTGGTTTCCCCGGCATTGGAATTCAAATCCGAAGGGTTTGTCCTGGGGCTGGGCGCCAAAATGTTCCTGATCGCCGGGCCGGTGATTGTCTACGGCACCTTAGCCTCGATCCTTTATGGGATCATCCTGTGGATTATCCGGCTGTTTTAAGGAGGGAAAACCATGTCTGAACTTTTGTCGCGCGGGGTGTTCCGCCTGATGTCCTGCCCCTCGATCGAAGGGGCGGCCGCTATTGTAGGCGCTAAAGAAGGGGAAGGCCCGCTCGGCGCTTTATTCGACCAGGTACATGAGGATTCCTATCTGGGGCAGGATACCTGGGAAAAAGCAGAAAGCCAGCTCCAAACCCAAGCGGTGCAGACTGCGCTGAAAAAGTCCGGCCATAAACCGGACGAAATCGGCCTGCTTTTTGCCGGCGACCTGCTCAACCAGTGCATCGGCTCCAGCTATGGCCTGCGCGAGCTCCAGATCCCCTTTTACGGCCTGTACGGCGCCTGCTCCACCATGGGGGAAGGGCTGGGCCTGGCTGCTTTATTCACAGACAGCGGCCTGATCCGGCGGGCGGCAGCCGTTACCTCCTCCCACTTCTGCTCTGCGGAGCGGCAGTTCCGTTACCCGTTGGAATACGGTGGTGTCCGCCCGCCGTCCGCCCAGTGGACCGTCACCGGGGCTGGAGCGGTCGTAGTCGGCCCCAGCGGAAAGCCGCCCTATCTCAAGGGCGTAGCGACCGGCATGATCCAGGATCTTGGCGTAACGGATATCAACAACATGGGCGCTGCTATGGCTCCGGCAGCGGCAGATACGATCCGCCGCTATCTGGAAGCTACCCAGACCCAGCCCAGCGATTATGACCGGATTATTACCGGAGATTTGGGGGCCGTCGGCTCGGAGCTGCTGCTCGACCTGCTCGGCCGTGAGCAGATCGACCTCTCCGCCCAGCACGACGACTGCGGCCTGCTGATCTTCAACCGGGAGGAGCAGGACGTCCATGCCGGCGGGTCCGGATGCGGATGCAGCGCCAGCGTACTCTGCGCCCACATCCTCAACGAAATCCAAAGCGGCCGCTGGAATGAAGTGCTGTTCATTCCAACTGGGGCGCTGATGTCTACCGTCAGCGTCCAGCAGGGGGAGTCGATCCCCGGCATCGCCCATCTGGTCCATCTGAGCAGCAAACGCTGGCCCCAGCCTGAACAGGAATAGGAGGGAATAATCATGGAATTATTATTCAGTTGTATCCGTGCTTTTGTGGTGGGAGGGATCCTCTGCTCCATCGGGCAGATCCTGATTGACCACACCAAGCTGACGCCTGCCCGGATCCTGGTCGCTTTCGTCGTCACCGGCGTGCTGCTCGGGGCGCTCGGGATCTACACCCCCATTGTAGAATGGGGCGGGATGGGGGCAACCGTCCCGCTGACCGGGTTCGGTTATGCGCTGGCCAAAGGGGTAAAGGAAGCCATCCTGGAAAAAGGTCTGCTGGGCGCACTCTGCGGCGGGATTTCCGCCTGTGCCGCCGGGATTGCCGCCGCCATTTTCTTCGGGTTCCTGGTTGCCTTGATCGCCAAACCCAAGGAAAAAGGATAATACTATTTCTTGATAAAAAGATTAAAACCTTTTTATCGCGGCGTAATACGCCGCCATGCCTCGGCCCAATAAAACGACTGCATCGTTTTATTGAGAATTAGAACCTGTATGCACAACCATCGAACACGATTTGCCCGGTGCTTTTTCAGGCAGACTGCGTTCATTTTCCTTGCCATACGGCAAGGATGCCTGCCAAAAATGGCCTTGCCTGCCCGAAAAACCCCTCGGGCATCCGGCATCCTCTGATTGTGAATACAGGTTCTTAGTATAAAAGCCTGTTTTATTTCTTCCACACAGGAGGCTATATAAAAACCCCCTGTGGAAAGAATGAAACAGGCTTTGAATCTTATTTATTCTTCTGCTGTATTCTCCTGGTTTTCCACTGATGCACGTGTATAATGGTTTTTCAATTCCGGCTTTTTCACTTCAGAAACAGCATTCTGCTCGCTGAGCGTCATACTTAGGACATACGTGCCTTCTTCCCCGTTGGGCTTCTCCAGCACCCGGCTTTGATCGCTGTAACGCAGCAGCTGCCCTTTGGGCGAAATCGTCAGGGTAACTTCTTCAGACAGGATCTCCACATCCGCTTCCTTATAAGCGGTCTGGTTCAGCTTTTTCGGGCTGAGGGTCAGTGTATATCGGGTGCCGTCGGGTTCTTCCGCCTTTTCCAGCTTTTCTACTGCCTTACGCTCAAAGCTTTCGCTGACCAGCCGCAAAAAGCGATGGGGATGCTCCCGGGTATAGTTTTCCGGCTCGGTAGTGCTCCAGCCGTTCCCGATCAGCCAGTGTTCCGAGGTTTTCCCGTCGGAATATTCACAGTAAACCGCCTTCTCGTTCCGGTCATACTGCATATGGCAATAGGACAGCGTCCCGTCTTCCGTCATCCGGAAGGTAAAATCGGTCGCGGCCGCTTCGCGGCGGTTCCCCTGCTCAAAGCTGGTAATAATCTGGAGCTTGCCGCTCTCCAGCTCGCCAACGGCTTCCTGCGCTTTTTGGATCGCCTCATAGTCTTTCCCATTCGCACCGCAGCCTGCGAACCCCAGGCAAAGGCCGCACGCCAGCAGAACCGCCGCAATTTTCCTATATTTCATTTGGTTTGCTCCCCCTTTTGGCTCGAAATTCAAACGATGTTACTCGATTATATGAACCGGGGACGGGTTTTAGAACCTGTATTCATAGCCGGGGATACCGGATGACCGAGGGATTTTCCCGGCAGACAAGGCAATTTTTCTTGCCATACTAGCATATGGCAAGAAAAATGAACGCAGTATGCCAGAAAAAGGTCCGGTCAGATAGCGTTTCCGGCTGTGAATGCAGGTCCTGCTTTCCAAAGAATTTCCCACAAATAATGCTATTTCTTGATAAAAAGGTTAAAATCGTTTTATTGAGAATTAGGGCTTGTTTGAAAAATAAATATTGCACAAATCGATGGTAAGTGCGAAAAT
>CANAQK010000088.1 GCA_947363605.1 uncultured Clostridia bacterium
CCATGTGCACCTAATTCAATTTTTTATGTGTCCAGAATTCTGGGTACATATCAACACTGCCCTTCGCCTTTTTTCCTGTAACAGTAATCTTATATATTCCACTCTCTTGAATTTCAATATCAAAATTTTCAGAGACTACTGTGTTGTCACTTTCATAAATCGGCGCATCACTGTCTTTTTGAATTTTTATTGCCAATTTACCGCTATCAACGATAACTTCTGCCCTAATCATATCTCCCGCTTCCAAGAACAATGACTGCTCGTCAGCAGTATTAAAAATTTTATACTCCATAACAAACTGGTTATCATTTCCTGTTCTGCTACCATCAAATGATGTTTTTCCACACGCACTCAATGAGAGTACAATACTCAAGGCAAAAATTATATTACTTCCGAAAACTTTCCTCATGCTGTCCTCCTAATATTTAGCCACAAAATAGTTGCTCTCATTATATCGCTTATCTACTCCACTGTAAAGTACAAAATCGTATGACACCCAAGAGGGCTTTAAGCAGCCCTCCGGCTATCACCGGGCTTCTCGATTCTGTTTCGGTAATCTCCGGAGGCTTCGGCGCATCCCATTGACCGTTCTTTTTGGCTTCCTCGATTTTCTTTCTGCCGAAATCCGTCGTCGCCCCTGTTCCTCCAGCTTTTGGACTAACGCCTTATTTTTTCGACCACTTGCTTTTCTCCCGGCGTATCGAAAAATATTTCTTATGTCTGCCGGACGGTTCCGGGCATTTGTTGTTCCGGCTTTCGTCAGGCGCTTTTATTTTATAGTCAACGCGCTTGAAAAGAAGCCAATGCTTCTTTTCAACACTGCGGCATATCATGCCGCAGTGGGCAGCGAAGCGGCCATGCAGTAGGGCTTCATAGACGGCGCACAGCGCATTTTATGCGCGAACAGGCAAAGCCTGACCCTCCAATCGGGTGTCGATTTTCAAGTGTGCCGACTATATTGCAGAAATTTTCTTCTTTCAATGCGAAAAAGGGGGATACAAAAAGACCAAGCTTTAACGAGGAGCAGACGGGCCGTGTTCCTCCGGCGTTCGACCGGGGAGGCTCGACAGTAGGAGGGCATCTCCACTGTCCACCATGTGGAGATGGGGTGTGGGACGCGGAATCCTGCATTGGGATTGCAGCCGGCGGGACGGAGTGGGAACCTTTGAGCATTTCATGATACTGCTTTTTACGAAACAGGCGTGCCCTGCTGTGAAACAGTGCTTTACAAGGGGCGGATTTTCTTTTATAATAAAAATTGATCAGCCTGAATCGACGGGCCTGTATGACGATCTGGGGATTTAGAACCTGTATGCACAACCATCGAACACGATCTGCCGGGTGCTTTTTCAGGCAGACTGCGTTCATTTTCCTTGCCATACGGCAAGTATGCCTGCCAAAAATGGCCTTGCCTGCCCGAAAAACCCCTCGGGCATCCGGCGTCCTCTGATTGCGAATACAGGTTCTTAATTTTAATTCAGGATAGAAAAGGATGGATTTTTTTGCTGTTTTACGATGAAACCAAGCTGGAGCTGCAAGGGCTGGCTCCGCAACTGGATGAATTATATGCTGCGCTGGGGATTGATCAGAAGCAGCAGGAGATTGCCGAGCTGGAAAAGCAGGCGGCGGAGCCGGATTTCTGGAGCGATCTGGAAAATTCCCAGAAGGTTCTCCAGCGGACCAGCCAGTGCAAATCAGCCGTGCATGCCTTCGAGCGGCTGCGCGGCCAATATGACGATGTCATGACCTTGCTGGAAATGGCGATGGAGGAAGACGACGAATCGGTAGCGGGGGAGATCCGGGAAGGGTTTTCCAGCTTTAAGCGGGCGCTGGAGGACTGCAAGCTGCAAACCCTGCTCTCAGGGGAATACGATGTCAACAACGCCATTTTGACCTTCCATGCCGGTGCGGGCGGTACCGAGGCGCAGGACTGGGTCGAGATGCTCTTCCGGATGTATCACCGCTGGGGGGAGCAGAAAGGCTTTAAGATCAAGACCCTGGACTATCTTCCGGGAGAAGAAGCCGGCATCAAGAGCGCCAGCATCCTGGTGGAGGGGGAAAACGCCTACGGCTTCCTGAAAAGTGAAGCCGGCGTCCATCGGCTGGTGCGGGTCTCCCCATTCGATTCCTCCGGGCGGCGGCATACCTCCTTCGCTTCACTGGAGGTCATGCCGGAAATTGACGACAGTATTGAGGTCAATATCCGCCCCGAGGATCTGGAGGTATCGGCCTTCCGTTCCGGCGGCGCGGGTGGACAGAACGTCAACAAGGTTTCCTCGGCGGTGCGGATGGTGCATCTCCCGACGGGGATCGTTGTATCCTGCCAGACCGAGCGCAGCCAGCTGCAAAACAAGGCAACCTGCCTGAAGATGCTGAAATCCAAGCTGATCCAGATCAAGGAGCAGGAGCATCTGGAGAAGATCGAGGATATCAAGGGGGTGCAGAAGGAGATCGCCTGGGGTTCCCAGATCCGTTCCTATGTATTCATGCCCTATACCCTGGCGAAGGATCATCGCACCGGGTTCGAAAACGGCAATATCGGCGCGGTGATGGACGGCGATCTGGACGGTTTTATCAATGCTTATTTGACGGCGAAGAGCCGCGGGGAGGTGTAAGAGTATGGGCCAAAACAGTGATTTCTGGACGGCGGCGGAGACCCTGGTGGCTCAGTCCCGGATTGTGATCGACCGGCCGAAAGGGTCCGCTCATCCGAGGTATCCCGACTTCCTCTACCCGGTGGACTATGGGTATCTGGAGCAGACGTCTTCAATGGATCAGGACGGTATTGACGTATGGGTCGGCACGGACCCGGGCCGCGCGGTGGATGCGGCTGTCTGCACCATCGACTTGATGAAGCGGGATTCGGAGATCAAAATCCTAATCGGCTGTACCGAGCAGGAAAAAGAGTGGATCGACCGGGTTCATAACGAAACCGATTTGATGAAAGGGCTGCTGATACGCCGGGAATAGGGCAGGATTTGGCCTTCTTTTCACCAAAAAACCGCTTTTTGCATAGAATAGTCCGAGGTGATTGAAATGCTCGGAGAATGGATTTCTTTGGCGATCTTGCTTTTTTTCAGCCTGGTGGGGATGTTTACCCTGTCCAACTGGCTGATCGACCGCTGCTATGAAACGCCGCAGGAGGGGCAGCTGGTGACGCTTTACCGGATGGAAGGGGAATCCGACTGTGTGGAAAGCCATCTGCGCGCGCTGCTGCGGAATCATGAAGGCCGGGTGATCGTGGTGGACGACGGGGTCGGGGACAACAGCCGTAAGGTGCTGGAGCGGATGTCCTCGGAGCATCCGCGGCTGTCAATGGTGGCAGGAAACGAGCTCCCTGCGTATCTGGAGCGGCTCCGAAAATAGGATCGAGGATCGATGATTGTGGAATAGGAGGGATGAAATGGCAGAGCCGGAACTGACCGTGCTGGAGGGCTGTGTGGAAAATATTGTATATGCCAATGAGGACAGCGGCTTTACGGTTTTGGATCTGGATGCCGGGGGGGAATTGGTCTGCGTCGTCGGTACCCTCCTTTCCGTTGAGGTGGGGGAGGAGCTGCGCCTGACCGGCCGGTATTCCGCCCATCCGACTTATGGTACCCAGTTCCGGGCTGAGGTGGCGGAGCGCCGGCTGCCGGCAACCGCCAGCGCGATCCGGAAATATCTGGCATCCGGGGTGGTCAAGGGGATCGGCCCGGGGCTGGCGCAGAAAATTGTGGAGCGCTTCCAGGACGATACCCTGAAAATCCTGGAGGAAACGCCGGAACGCCTGGTAGAGATCCCGGGGATCAGCAAACGGAAAGCCGAGCGGATGGCGGACGATTTCAAGCAGGTCTTCGGTGTGCGCGCCCTGATGCTGTTTTTGAGCAGCCATCAGGTCAACCCGATGCAGAGCGTGCAGATCTACAAAAAATGGGGGGGCGGAGCGCTGGATAAAATCCGGCAGAATCCCTATATCCTTTCCACCAGCGATCTGCATCTGCCTTTTGTGCTGGCAGATAATATTGCCAAGGATTTCGGCTTCCCGCAGGATTCCTCCGAGCGGGTTTGGGCTGGATTATCCTATGTGCTGTCCTACAATTCGAATAACGGGCACACCGCCCTTCCCCGAAAGCTGCTTCTGCCGATGGCGGAGCGGCTTTTGGGGCTTTCTTCCGATTTGCTGGAGGTCCAGCTGGATGCCGGGATTGAAGCGGGCTTCTTCATCTCGATGCAGGAGCTGACCGAGCTGATCTTCCTGCCCCTCTATTTCACGGCGCAGAAATACATTGTGTCCCGGCTTCAGCTGATGCTGCGGGTATATTCGGAGAAGCCGCCGGATGTGGAAGCGGCGATCGACCTGCTGGAGCGGGAAAAGGGGATTGTTTATGAAGGGCTTCAGCGCCATGCAATCCAGCAGGCGGTTGAGCATGATGCGTTTATCCTGACCGGCGGGCCAGGGACCGGGAAAACAACCACCCTGAACGGGATTATCGACGCGCTGGAGCAGCAGGGGAAACAGGTGGCGATCGCTGCGCCGACCGGCCGGGCTGCCATGCGGATTTCTGAAGTGACCGGCCGGGAAGCTAAGACGATCCATCGCCTGCTGGAGGTGGAGGTTGGGTTTGCCAAAACCGGGAAGCTGGAATTTGTCCATAACGAGCAAAACCCCCTGGAAGCCGATGCGGTGATTGTGGATGAGATGTCTATGGTGGACACGCTGCTTTTCGACGCACTGCTGCGGGCGATGAAGCCGGCCTCCAAGCTGGTGATGGTGGGGGATTTCCACCAGCTTCCGAGCGTCGGGGCGGGGAATGTCCTGCGCGATCTGATCGAAAGCGGCGTCATCCCAACGGTGGAATTGACCCATATTTTCCGGCAGGCAGCGCAAAGCCTGATCGTGACCAATGCGCACGAGATTGTCGAGGGGCGGATGCCCGACCTCTCCCGGAAAGACAATGACTTTTTCTTCCTGCCCTTTCCGAACGGGGCGGAAGCAGCGGCTGTCATTGCGGATCTTTGTTCTTTCCGGCTGCCGAAAAGCTATGGCTTTTCCCCGTTTGAGGAAATCCAGGTCCTTTGCCCTTCCCGCAAAGGGGAGCTGGGGTCGGTAGAGCTGAACCACCGGCTTCAGGAGCGGCTGAATCCGGCCGAACCGGGCAAGATGGAATTCAAAAGCAGCGCCTACCGCTTCCGCACAGGGGACAAAGTGATGCAGATCAAGAACAATTATGATATTTCCTGGACCAAAGGGGCGGAAACCGGGGGCGGGATATTTAACGGGGACATTGGCATCATAAAAATGATTGACCGGGGTTCCAAAACGATGGCGATTGATTTTGACGAGCGGGTCTGTTACTACAGCTTTGATATGGCGAACGAGCAGCTGGAGCTGGCGTATGCCATTACCGTTCACAAAAGCCAGGGCAACGAGTTCGAGGCTATCATCCTGCCGGTGCTGGGCGGCTTTGACAAGCTGTATTACCGGAATCTGCTGTATACTGCGGTTACCCGGGCCAAACGGATCCTGATTCTGGTCGGGCAGCGGAGCCGGATTGAATTTATGGTGAAGAATGATAAAAAGACCCTGCGTTATACAGGGATGAAGAGTATGCTTCGGGAGAGTATGCAGTGAGGAACGAAGCGCTGTCACTGCTGGTTCATCTGTTCCTGCCCAATCGGTGCCCTTTCTGTGAAAAGGCGATCCCGTTTCGGGCGCTGCTCTGCCCGGACTGTGCGCAAAGCCTTCCGTTGATGGATGCCGGACGCTGCTTGGCCTGCGGCCGGAGGGATTGTGCCTGCGATCCGGAAGCAAACGGGTTTGACCGGCTGCTGGCCCCATTTTCTTATGAGGATGGTCCCCGCCGGGCAGTCATTGGGCTGAAATTCCACCAGAATCTGCTGAATGCAGAACGTCTGGCGCATTGGATGGCGGCGGCTTTCCTCCGTTCCGGGGAACAGGCAGATCTGATCCTCCCGGTGCCGATGACCCGGAAGGATGTCCGGAACCGGGGGCTGGATCAGTGCGCGGCTCTGGCCCAGGCGCTTTCGCGGGAATTGGGGATCCCTTTTGAAAAAGGATTGCTGGTTAAGGTGCGCCAAACCGGAAAACAGCATGACCTTTCGGCAGAAGAGAGGATGCGGAACCTGGAATCTGCCTTTGCAGTCCGGGTACCGGAAAGGCTGGCAGGGAAAAGAGTGATTTTGCTGGACGATGTCTGCACGACGGGTTCCACACTGCGGGAATGCGGGCGGCTCTTGAAAAGAATGGGAGCCGTCCGGGTCGTGGCACTGACAGCGGCTCGGACTCCTTTGCAGGGGAAGGCTATCCCATAAAAAGGAACAAGCTTTAAAAAGGAGCCGCCTCCGAGCTGTCGAGATGTTCCTCCGGCGTTTGGCCAAGGCAGCTCGACAGCAGGGAAGCATCCTTACTGTTCACCATGTGGGGGTTCCCAGAGGGATCCCACCCTGGGCGGTTTTCTTTTCTTCCCTTTTCTTTGAGTGTTCAAAGAAAAGGGGACGCGGAGTCCCGCATTCGGATCGCGGCTGGCGGGACATCGTGGGAACCCTTGAGCATTTCATGATCCCGTTTTTTTATGAGATAGCCATACTTTGCGGGAGAAGAGTTCTTGATTCCGGGTTCCATGCGTGATATACTGCAATAGAAAACCGGTTGAATGGTGATTAGAAAAAAGAAAGGAAGGCTTCTTCCGAAAGGAGCAGGGAACGGTTTTATGGGTGCGTTGGATATTGGGATTGATCTTGGGACAACAAAGGTAATCATCTATCAGCCGGGCAAGGGGGAGCTTCTGCATGAACCTGCGGTGATTTCGGTGGATACCCGGAACGGGCAGGTGATTGCGGTAGGGGAAGAGGCGCTCCGGATGCTGGGGCGGACGCCGGGCTATATCCGGGCAGAATTCCCGATGGAGGGGGGCGTCATTTCCGATCCGGTATTGACGGAAACACTCCTGAAGGAATGTATGCGGCGGGCTTGTGAAAGCTTCCTGGTGAAGCACCGGGTGATTATCTGCGTCCCCTCTATGGTGACCGAGGTGGAGCGGCGCGCGGTGATTGAAGCGGTGATCCATGCGGGCGGCCGGAAGGTCTACCTGATTGAAGAACCGATTGCCGCTGCCCTTGGCGCCGGTGTGGACATCACCAGGCCGAACGGCTGGATGCTGGTGGATGTTGGGGGAGGGATGCTGGACGCAGCCGTCATTTCCCTTTCCGGCGTGGTGGTTTCCCGTTCCGCCCGGTTTGGCGGGGATAAGCTGGATGGGGAGATCGTCAAGCTGATTGCGGCGAAATACAAGCTTCTTATTGGGAAAAAGATGGCGCAGCAAATCAAGCATGGGGTTGGCAATGTGTTTGACCCCAGCCCCTCCCGGACCATACAGGTCAAGGGACGGAACCTGCTGACCGCTTATCCCCAGCAAATCACCGTATCGGAAAGCGATGTTTATGAAGCTATCCAGCCTTTTGGCGAAATGCTGGTGGATATGGTGAAACGGGTGCTGGACCAGACCCCGCCGGAGCTGGTCAGCGATATCTACGAAAACGGCATCCTAATGACGGGGGGCGGGTCTTTGCTGAAGGGGGCGGCGGAGCTGATTGAGCACGAAACCCATGTGCATACCCGTGTCGCGGAAAATCCGGCGGAATGCGTATCAGTCGGGACCGGGAGGGCATTCGATTATATTGATATCCTGCAAACCGGATTTTCGGCGGAGTCCACTTACAAATAGCAGGGCTGATCAGGTCAAAAGCGCTGCCTGTTTTTATAGCCAACGCACTTGAAAAGAAGCCAATGCTTCTTTTCAACACTGCGGCAGGGCTTCAT
>CANAQK010000089.1 GCA_947363605.1 uncultured Clostridia bacterium
CAAAACGGCTCAAATCAAATGTATTATTTCCGAATTTTTAATTCGGAAATAATACCTTCCATAAAGGGCTTGTGGTACACGGTTTTTTCCAATCCTCCCAAGAAATTTCAGCAATATTCTTCATTAACCCGCACATCCTAAAGGGGAAGCCAAACGGCTTCATTCCCCAAATGCACCCCAAGTTCTAAAAAGGAAGTGGTTTTTCGTATGCCGCACGAAAGCGCCTGCTTCATTGTCAAACCCTGCGATCTTATCCATCACTCCAGCCAAATTCCATCCGCGCTGAACAATTTGGACGGGGTCCTTTCCGCACAAGTAGACCCCTCTCATAACCTGGTGTCTGTCGAATACAACAGCGCCTGTACCTCCTATGACCGGATTGAGAACCATCTGAATAAGCTTGGTTTCCAAATTGCGGCGGATGCCAGCCGTATTCACACGCGTTGACTAAAAAAACTCCCGGTTTTGAAAACCGGGAGTTTTTTCTAGATTTTTGAATAGCCGTAGCTGTTGACAATCGCGTCAATTTTTTGACGTTTCTGGCAATAGGGGCACTCTGTAAATCCATAGGAGTTGTAGTTGGAAACATCGTCTGTGCTGAACAGGGTGTCCACCTTAATCCCCTGCTGTTCCTCAACCGCACTGAAAATCGTGGAAATACCAATAACATTCCCACCATAGTACTTGATACATTCCAGGCAGCGGTTGATGGTTTTACCGGTAGTCGCAGAAGCCATCAGCAGAAGGACATTCTTATTCCAGATCATGGACTGGGTGTTATCGCGGAAAATAATCTGGCCGTTTGCGTTGAATTCTGGAGTAACCAGGTTCATGTTCCCGCCTGAATTCATGGAAACCGTCCCCCGCTTGGTCAGTTCCCGGGCTAAAAAGCTGCCGATCACTTCACAGCCGTCCATGCAGATAATGGTATCAATCGGAACGGAGGTATATTTGGTTGCCATTTGAATCCCGGCCTCACGAGCCATACGTACCTGGCTTTTGATCCCCGTCATATCAATATAGTAGTTAATATGTGAGTGTGTCGTGGCAAAGTGCCCTGGAATAACGTCAATTTTAATACGGGTATCCAGCTTTGAAGTAATTGTAATTGCTCTTTTCTCCATAAATAACTCCATTCCCAAACCGCTTTCGCGGTTCGCTTTATTTGGATGAACTTTTCATATAAAAGAGTATAGCACTTTTATCTAAAAAAATCAATCAAAAAATACAATTTTTACCCCATTACTCCAAGCTATTTTTCAGGCTTCCAACCCGGGCTGATGGATACCCTTACTTGGTTCCCAAGCAAAGGTCAAAGATTTCGGCGCACTGTATAGTGTCGGCCTGCGGGATGGTTTCACTCTCCAGCCTGCCGCCCCGCACACAGTCCATGACCTCCTGGATCTGATATTCGAAGCCGTTTTCACGACGGGAATAAAAATCCTCCTTAAGCCCCTTCCCATCAAACAGCTGGCAATGATCGGCCACATGCGGGTCCTGGATATAAATCCGCCCTTCTGTGCCATAGATATTCAGCATCCCATGGGCGGCACAGCTGATGATAGTCTGAATGCTGGCGATACAATTCTCAAACCGCAGGACAATTTGATCCATCTTATCGACGCCGGTTTCCGCATAGGTGATTTCAGACTGCACTCGGACCAGCTTTTCGGGGATTAAATAGGTCATCAATTCAATCCCGTAAACGCCGATATCGTACATCGCTCCGCCCGCCAGATCCGGGTTCAGGATCCGCCCTTTGGGATCCGGATCCCCTTTAAAGCCGATCACCAGATTCGCGCCGTCAATCCGTCCCAGCTTCCCGGATTGGACCCATTCCCGGGCTTTCCGGATCGCTGGCAAAAACCGGGACCACATGGCTTCCATACAGAATAGTTTCTTTTCCTTGGCCAGTGTGAACACTTTCTCCGCCTGGTCTTTTGTCAGGGTAAACGCTTTTTCACAGAGCACCGGCTTCCCATATTGCAGCGCCTCCACCATGTTCTCATAATGAAAGTTGTGAGTGGTGGCAATATAAACGGCGTCAATATCCGAGCGGGACAGCAGGCTTTCATAATCCTCATACGCATCCGGGATATTGTTTTTCTGAGCAAAAGCCCAGGCCTTTCCAGGAGTCCGGCTGGCTGCGGCGGAAACCTCCGCCCCTTCTACGTTCTGTACAGCGTCAAAAAATGTCTGGGCAATTTTGCCTGTGCCTAAAATGCCAAATCGAAAATTTTCCATCATTCTTCCCCTTTCTTCCTGACCTTTGTCCGATTGCCTTCCTGATCCACAATCACGGTATTTTCCAGAATGGAACGCAGGCTTTTCCGGTAAGATTCAATATACTCCTGCCGGAGCTGCTGCTGTTCCGCTTTTTCTTCGTCCGCCAGGATCCCTGTCTTCGCTTTACGCGCCAGCTCATTGATCCGATCCAGCTTTTGCTGCTCCAACCCTTCCAACCCCTTTCATTTTTACGATATTTTGCAGGCCTGAATCCGGCCGGATCCAGGCCTTTCAGAGGGAGCATCCTATAGTCAACGCGCTTGAAAAGAAGCATTAGCTTCTTTTCAACACTGCGGCATTATGCCGCCAGTGGGCCGCAAAGCGGCCATGCGGTAGTGCTTCATAGACGGCGCACAGCGCATTTTATGTGCGGACAGGCAAAGCCTGACTTGAAAAGCGGGCACCGATTTTCAAGTGTGCCGACTATAAAGGATCATTTTATCCGAAAAAGCGTCCTGCGTATTGGCGGAATAAAGCTGCATCAGCCGTTCCACGGTCATCCCGGCGCGCTCTTCACCTTCCAGAATCAGGACAACCCGGCCCTGGCCCATTACCACCGTTTTATTCCCATAGGACAGCGCATCCTTGATATTATGCGTAATCATCAAGGTCGTAATCTGATTTTCCCGGACAATCCCATCGGTAATCCGCATAATCTGCAAAGCCGTCTTGGGATCCAGCGCCGCCGTATGCTCATCCAGCAGCAGCAGCTTTGGCGTTACAATCGTTGCCATCAATAAAGTCAGTGCCTGGCGCTGACCGCCGGAAAGCAGCTTCACCTGGGTTTTCAAACGGTCTTCCAAGCCAAGCCCCAGGCAGGCCAGCATTTTCTTGAAGAAAGCCTCGTCTGTTTTTTTCAGCCCGCTTCCCATCCCGCGCTTTTTCCCGCGGAGATAGGCCAGCCCCAGGTTTTCCTCAATAGTCATATTCGGGGCCGTCCCTTTCAGCGGGTCCTGGAACAGCCGGCCAATTTTATTCGCCCGCTTGTACTCTTTCCGCAGGGTGATGTCTTCCCCATCCAGCAGGATCTTCCCGCTGTCCGCTTCATAGCTACCGGCAATCACATTCAGCATGGTCGATTTCCCGGCGCCGTTGCTCCCGATTACAGTGGCAAAATCCCCGGGGGACAGGTGCAGATTGACGCAGTCCAATGCCCGGCGTTCGTTCACCGTCCCGCGGTGAAAGGTCAAACGGATATCCTGAAGCTTAAGCATTCCGCATCCTCCTTTTAGCAAGGGCATCCCGCGCAGCGGCGATGGAAATGGCTAATACCACCAGTAAAGCGGAAAGCAGTTTCAAGCCGCTCAGCGGCATCCGGAGCTGAAGCGCAAAGGTTAAAATAAACCGGTAAATAACTGCCCCCAGGATCGCCGCCAGCATCCCTCGCCCTACAGAACCTTTTCCAACAAAGGCGTCGCCTACGATGATCGACGCTAAACCGATCACCATCATGCCAATCCCCGCGCTGATATCAGAGAAGGACTGATACTGTGCCATCAACGCGCCCGAAAGCGCGACGATCCCATTTGACAGGGCTAAGCCCAGGATTTTCATCCCGTCCGAATTGATGGAGGACGCCCGCACCATATCCTCATTATCGCCGGTTGCCCGCAGTGACATCCCGATCTGGGTTTTCAAAAAAAGCCGGATTAAAACGGCCACGGCGATCAGCACCAAGGCAATAACCGGAAGCTTTTCAAACAGTACCGGCAGTTTTCCCTGAAGCGGGGTGAAAATAGTCGCCTTCCCGAAAAGGGGGATGTTCGGTTTATCCCCCATTACCCATAAATTGACAGAATACAGCCCCGTCATGGTCAGAATCCCGGCTAAAATCGGCTGGATTTTCAGCTTGGTTTGAAGAAAGCCTGTCACACAGCCGGCCGCCATCCCGGCCAGAACCGAAAGCAGGAACCCCAAAACCGGATGCCCATTCGCCGCCCCGATAGCAGATACCGCACAACCCAGCGTAAAGCTGCTGTCCACTGTTAAATCTGGAATATTCAAAATCTTAAAGGAAAGGAACATCCCGATCGCCATTACAGCCAAGATCAATCCCAGTTCCAATCCACCCATCAGGATGGTTCCCATCGTTTATTCTCCTCTAACCCTCATTATTTCATATACTGCTCATAATCCGAAATCCCGAGCGCGTTTGCGGTTTCCTCATTGATAATCGTGGCAAGATCCGAATTGAATACCTTCACTGGGATTTCGCCGGCTTTTTTCCCTTTCAGAACCTGGTCAACCATATTGGCCGTTTCTTTGCCTAAATCCTCATAGTTGATGCCAACCGTTGCGAAGCCTCCGTCGTTGACCATGGAATCCGCCCCGCAGTATACGGGCACCTTTGCCTGAATCGCCGTATTCGCTAAAGCTGCCATGGCCGAAGCGACTGTATTATCATTCGGGACAAAAACAGCTTCCACCTTCGTGCAAAGGACCTGCGCCGCCGCCTGCACCTCATTAGTATTCGTCACAGCGGTTTCGATCAATTCGATAGAGTGGCTCTCACAAAAAGCTTTTGTTTTCGCCAGGTTGGTCATCGAGTTCGCCTCTCCGGTGTTATAGATAAAGCCCAGCTTTTTCAAATCCGGATTGATTTTCAGCGCGAGTTCCAGGATCAGCTCAACCTGGATTTCATCCGATGTACCGGTAATATTCCCGCCAGGCGCTTCCAGCGACTCTACCAGGCCCGCACCGATCGGGTCCGAAACCGCTGAAAAGATTACCGGCATCTGATTGGAAATATTTGCGGCTGCCTGTGCAGTCGGTGTAGCGATCGCTACCACCACATCCTTCTGGTCACCGGAAAAACTTTGGACAATCGCACTTTGGGTTACGCCGTCGCCGCCGGCCGACTGGAATTCCATAGCGTCCTCGCTATAGCCCAGGGAAATCATCTGTGCTTTAAAAGAATCCCGGATTGTATCCAGGGAGGGGTGATCCATATACTGCACCACACCGATTTTAACCTTTTCCTCATTATCCGCCCCCTGGTTTTTACCCAAGCCGGTATCCCCGCATCCTGCAAAAAGGGAAGCCATCATGAATATCGAAAGACAAACAGAAAGAAACTTTTTCATCCGTAATTCTCCTTTAGATTGATTAAAATATCCGTACACGTTCTTGAATAGAATATAGTCGGCACACTCTCAAATCGATACCCGATTTGAAAGTCAGGCTTTGCCTGTTCGCGCATAAAATGCGCTGTGCGCCGTCTATGAAGCCCTACCGCATGGCCGCTTCGCGGCCCACTGCGGCATATCATGCCGCAGTGTTGAAAAGAAGCCAATGCTTCTTTTCAAGTGCGTTGACTGTAAATGACGATGCATCACCAAAAACCGGTTGCTGCCGTATACCGTGCGAAATTTTTGAACCTCATCACAGAAATCCCCTTTCAACATCCAGGGAAAATAAAAAAGCGCCTATCCCCGGAAATAAACTTCCAAGGACAAACGCTGTAAACACAACCTCTGCGGTGCCACCTTGATTCGTATACGATGATACGCACTTGTCAGGAATGCCAACACATCCCCTGCCCTGTAACGGGGGCCTCCGTCGCCGGATACTCAAGAAAAAACCTTTTTCACCACGACCTCCGGGGTCCATTTGTCCGGCTCGCTTTTCTGCGCCGCTCTCAGCTCTGCGGCACTCTCTGAAAGTGCGCTTCCGGTTTTATCTCCCCTTCAACGGTTTAATATACGATAACATTTTTTTGACCGTTTGTCAAGCCTATCCTTTCTGTTTCAAGCAAAAAATCCGATTTCACCGTCTGGAAAATCGGCTGGAACGGCTTGACGCCTTTTCCAGAATGGCATTCTCATACACTTTTACCAGATATTGAGCCAACGCTTCACAGCTGTAAATTTTCATGGAATTGATCACAGAGGCAATCAGTTTTTCGCGTTCTTCCAAAGTCATCCCTTCATATTTTTTCAGGATATGGTACATTTCCTCCGCATCCTGATACACAAAGCCATTTACGCCATCCACAATCTGCCCTGCATTCAGCGGGTCATGGATATGAAGCACCGGCAATCCGGTGGCCATGGCTTCTTTCATCGAAATCGAGTTCGTATCCGAAAGGGAAGCGGTAATATAAAGCTGGCACGCGCCATAATAAGCCGGAAGCTCCTTGTGATCCACCGCGCCCGTAAAAATAACTTGGTCGGCAATCCCAAGCTCCTGCGCTTGCTGCTGAAGGTCTTCCAGGCAAGGTCCTCCGCCCAAAATCAACAGTTTGAAACTGTCTGTCTTCTGAACTGTCTGAGCCCAATTGTTCAACAGGCAGTCCACACTTTTTTCCCTGCCCAGCCGGCCGCAGAAAGCCACCAGCATCTCTGTATCCTTTACGCCGTACCTTTTCCGGATAGCCTGGGAAGAGGCCAGATCAATCGCTGATGGGCTGAAAATATCCAGCTCTACCGGGTTGGGCACCACGCTGATGCTTTTTTTGACCCCGCACTCATCGAAAAATTCCTGCACCTTCATCGACGGCCCCGTCAGTGCGTTGGCCTTGTTCGCCAGCGTGCGCAGATAACGGTGCGCGATCCGTTTCAGCAAAGGCACCATCCGTTTGGGGACGATATAATAAAGATAATCGTCGTACATGGTATGCAGCGTATAGACCAGCGGGATTTTCAGCTGGTGGGCAATTAAAGAACCAGAAAGCCCTACACCGAATTCATTATGAATATGGATAACATCCGGGTTAAATTTTTTCAGCATCTGCAAACGGCGCAGACTGACTGGAGACGCCAGACCGAAATTATAAATCCTTTTCAGTTCCGCTGCTGGGCAATAAAGGACTCCGTCCTCCAGATAATGATGATATGTTTTCGTGTCGGCTGTAACAACCAAAACCTCATGCCCCAATTTTTCCAGCCCGTCACGCAGCGCCTTTACATGAGTAACCACCCCGTTGATGTACGGTAGATAAGTTTCTGTAAAAAGTGCAATTTTCATGAAATATCCTGCTTTCTTTCCAGCAAAATCTGGTATGCCTGTTTTTATTCAGTATACCAAAACAGCCCCCAAATGTAAAGCAGAAATTCCCCAAGGCCCTTTTCAGGAAAGTGTTGCCGGGATATAACTTCAGTGATTCCTACAAAAGCACATTGATATAACAGGGGCCTTATGTTATAATCAGATCAACAAATTGAAGTTTATAGAGAATGTATGTCAGGAGTTCGGCAATGAAAAATCTTTTGAAAAGTAACCGATTTGCAGTTTTCATCATCTTAAGTTTTTTAGTTTATATAATGTCCAACGGAGAATGGTGTATTCCGATTTTTGCATGGATTTATCCAATTTTGTTTCTGTGTATGATTTATCTTAATCGTACTCGGAAAGTCTACCTTATAATTTGTTCTATATATGCCATCGGATTTGTTGTCCAGTTTGGGAGAGCCATTGGAATGGATATAAAGATATGTATAATGGTATCAATTTTATTATCTTTT
>CANAQK010000090.1 GCA_947363605.1 uncultured Clostridia bacterium
CCGGGGCGATCCGTTCGCGCAGGCTCACTGCCGCCCGAATGGCCGATTATACCATGTCAATTTTCTCTATGGCAGGATCAGACCAAAATTAGGACAGGAGGTTTTTTATGGCAACAATCAAGGATGTCGCGGCCCGGGCAGAGGTGTCTATCACGCTGGTTTCCCGCTATCTGAATGGAGTGAAAGGGGTGGGGAACGCTTCGGCGGCGCGGATTCAGGCGGCGATTGATGAACTGGGATATCGTCCAAACGAGCTGGCGCGTTCGCTGGTGCTGCAAAAAACCAATACCATCGGGGTAGTGGTCGATACGCTCAGTTCTACCTTTATGTTTCCGTTGTTTGAAGGGTTGGAATCCGGTGCGCTGGAATTCAATCCGGATAACCGTTACAATATCATTTATTGCAGTGCGAACGGCCGGGAGGAGCAGAAACGACGTCATATCCGTTTCCTGACCCAGGGCCGGGTGGACGGGCTGTTGATTTATGGCAGCTGCGTGGAAGACGACCGGCTGATCGCGAGCCTGGCTGAAAGCAGGTTCCCGTTCGCACTGATCGAGAATGACCCTCCGGGGATCGATGTGAACAAGATTGTGATTGATAATGCCGGCGGGGCACGTGAAGCCGTCCAGTGGCTGGTACGCAAAGGCTGCCGGCGGATTTTCCATATGAGTGGGAATGACGCGCTGAAAATCACCTGTGACCGGCGCTTCGGCTATTGTGCGGCGATGGAGGAGGCCGGGTTGGAGCCGGTGGTGATCTGGCCGGAGGGCTTCCGGCAGACGCAAAAGGAGGTCGTTTTAACCAAGCAGCGGCTTTTCGAAGCGGGTTATCAGGAGATGAAAAAACTGCTGGAAGCCGGGGACCTGCCGGACGGGATCTTTTTTGCCAGCGATGTTTTGGCGTTCGGCGCGGTCCAGGCACTGAACGAAGCAGGAAAATCTGTACCGGAGGATTTGCAGGTGGTTGGCTTTGACGATGAAAACCCTTGGGAGTTTAACAGCCGGTTGTCCCGGATCCCAACCCTGCGCCAGCCCCTGCGCCAGGCGGGATATTTGGGCATGAAAAGCCTGATTCAGAGCCTGGCCCATCCGCAGGATCCAAAAACCCGGATTGTGCTGAAAACCGAATTGATCGAACCGCTCCTTCCATAAAGGGACAAAAATACACTAAAAAGGTAAATATGATCTTGACGGGAGGGGGAAATAAGCTTATACTGGAATTTGTAGGAAAGGATGCGGATAGCTGATGCTGGAATTGAAAGAGCTTACGCTTCAAATTGAAGGAAGCCGTGAAATTGTCGATCATATCAATCTGACCCTTCAGGATGGGAAGTTTACTGCGATTACCGGGCCGAACGGGGGCGGGAAATCGACGCTGGCCAAGCTGATTGCCGGGGTGGACAGGCCTACCAGCGGGCAGATTTTATTCAACGGGGAGGATATCACCGGGCTTGGCATTACAGACCGGGCGCGGAAAGGGATCGGTTTTGCGTTCCAGCAGCCAGTCCGGTTCAAGGGGCTTACGGTGCGGGATTTGCTGGAGCTGGCGGCCGGCGGGCCGTCGCCGGAAACCCAGTTGATGGAATACCTCTGTGCGGTAGGGCTTTGCGCCAAGGACTATCTTTCCCGGGAAATCAACGCTTCGCTTTCCGGTGGGGAGATGAAACGGATCGAGATTGCTACCGCGATTGCGCGGAAGGCATCGTTTACGATTTTTGACGAGCCGGAAGCCGGGATTGACCTTTGGAGCTTTTCCAGCTTGATCGACGTATTCTCTAATTTCCGGCAGGAATGGACGGGAGGCCTGGTTGTGATTTCACACCAGGAACGGATTTTAAATATCGCGGATGAAATTGTGGTGCTTTCCGGAGGAAGGATCAGCGCCCAGGGGAGCCGGGAAGAAATCCTGCCCGGTTTGCTGGGTCAGTTGGAGGACTGCCGCACTTGTGTGAACGGGGAAGCGCGCCGGGTATCCGATTCAGGCGGGAAGGGACGGTCATTCAGATGAACGAAAGAACTAGGAAGCTGCTGAAGCTGATTTCAGACGGCTATGAAAACTTTACAGGGGCTTACAGCATCCGTCAGGATGGGAGCTGTGCGGAAATGCGCTCCACCGAGCAGGTCTCGATCACGACGAAAGCCGACCGCTCTGGGATTGATATCCATGTCAAGCCGGGTGTTCAAGGAGAAATAGTCAATATTCCGGCTTGTGTGACCTCTTCGGATATTACAGACCTGGTTTACAACGACTTTTATATCGGTGAGGGGGCGGATGTGGTTATCATTGCGGGATGTGGCGTTCATTCCGATGGCGAAGGGGACGCGCAGCACGATGGGATCCATCACTTTTATGTGGGGAAAAATGCCCGGGTCGTTTATCGGGAAAAGCATATTGGAACCGGGGACGGAAGCGGCAAACGGACGATCAATCCCCAGACGTTCGCTGAAATTTCGGAAGGCGGGATGATGGAGATTGACAGCACCCAGATTAAAGGAGTGGATTCCACCAACCGGGTAACGAAAGCCTGGCTGGCGGCAGGGGCAAAGCTGCGGATCAAGGAAAAGATCATGACCCATGGCAAGCAGACGGCGGAAACCGATTTTATTGTCGAGCTGGATGGGGAAGATGCTGCCGTGGATCTGGTTTCCCGCTCGGTGGCCAAGGGATCGTCCAGGCAGCTGTTCCGATCCCGGATTGTCGGGAATACCCGCTGCACAGGACATTCTGAGTGCGATGCGATTATCATGGATCAGGGTGTGGTTTCGGCTGTTCCGGAATTGACGGCGAATCATCTGGATGCCGGCCTGATCCACGAGGCAGCGATTGGAAAAATTGCGGGGGAACAGCTGATCAAGCTGATGACTTTGGGCTTGACTGAAGCGGAAGCGGAAGCGAAAATTATTGAAGGCTTTTTGAAATAAAGCCTAGAGTCTGTTCTAAAACCAGAGAAATGCCAGTATTTTTGTTCAGGGCGGGCGGTTTCAAGACGAAAACCGCAAGAAAGGCTGTCGCCTTTCGAGGATGTTTAACACAGAAACCATTTGTCACTGGACAAAAAGACAGTTTTTCGGAGTTTTAAAACAGACTCTAGTTTATCAAATAAAATTTTTCATCACAGAATGGGCGGCTTTTCCTGGACCTTGGGAAAAGCCGCCTGATTTTTCCGCCTTTTTTGAAAAAAGAAGGGATGGGAAGGCCTTTGCATTTTTCACCCTTTTTCATTGGCAGAATACGCTGGTAATAGGCTCCGATGGGAAACGGAGCGAAGTTTTTCAGGAGGGTTACACCCTCAAAAAGCGGACTGAACCGGAAAGGAAGGAAACCTAAGATGGACGAAAACAGAGAAAAATGCAGTATTTTTACAAGGCAGCCCGTTTCACTGGCTATTTCTTACGTACCGCTGCAAAGCTGGGAACGGCCTTATGAAGTTGCGGTAGGGTTTGAACGCGGCACCATTTTTGCCGGCCTGGATAAACCCTTTATAGGAGAGGAGGCGGTTCCGAGTGGCAGAAAATAATGGGATGACCCATCGCCAGCAAATGCTTCGGAAGATACAAATGGAAGACTTTGCCTGCTTTGAAGCGGCTCTTTACTTGGATACACATAAGACGGCTCCGGACGCGTTGGAATATTATCGGAAACATGCTAAGCTTGCCAAGGAAGCCAGAGAAGCTTATATTGCACATCATGGCCCCTTGAATATCAGCGACAGCAAAGCGGAATCCAGTTGGGAATGGACGGATGGGCCTTGGCCTTGGGAGTATTCAGCCAATTAAATCAAGTCGTGTTTTCGGCGGAAAGGAACGATTATGTGGCAGTATAATAAAAAATTACAGTATCCTGTGAAAATTAAAGAGCCGGATCCTGCACTGGCCAAACTGATTTTGACACAGTTTGGCGGTCCTGATGGGGAACTGGGAGCATCCCAGCGCTATTTAAGCCAGCGTTACGGCATCCCTTCAGCGGAAGTACGCGGCTTGCTGACCGATATAGGCACGGAAGAGCTGGGCCATTTTGAGATGATCAGTGCAATTGTCTATCAGCTTACACGAAATTTGAGTGTAGAGGATCTGAAAAAAGGCGGATTCGATGCTTATTACGTCGATCATACGACAGGGCTATATCCGGCGAACGCCAGTGGGGTACCTTTCAGCGCGTCTACTTTTCAATCTACAGGGGATTCTTTAGCAGATTTGACAGAAGATCTTGCAGCAGAGCAAAAGGCGCGTTTGACCTATGATAATATCCTTCGTTTAGTGGATAATCCGGATGTACGTGATCCGATTAAGTTCCTGCGTGCGCGTGAGATTGTGCATTTTCAGCGTTTTGGCGAGGCGCAGCGGATCATTCAGGAACAATTGGACTCGAAGAATTTCTATGCCTTCAATCCGCAGTTCGACCAGCGGCCGAACCGGTAAATCCTGTTGCTATAGAAAAAGAGGGAGCTTTCCATGCTCCCTCTTTTTCTATAGCAACAGGATTGATTATTTAGCGAAAGCCTCTTAGAACCTGCATTCACAATCAGAGATGCCGGATGCCCGAGTTTTTTTTCGGGCAGGCAAGGCCATTTTGGCAGGCATACTGCCGTATGGCAAGGAAAATGAACGCAGTCTGCCTGAAAAAGCACCGGGCAGATCGTGTTCGATGGTTGTGCATACAGGTTCTTATTCATAAACAGAACCGTCTGCCGTGGTGCCGATAGGGTTTCCACGATATTCCATACCGTAGTCGGTAGCGATGATTTCAAACTCGGTTACATCATCACCGATCACGCCGTAGAAGCTTCGGCCGTTCACCTGAAAGAAGAAATTCCCGGTTATTTCGGTATAGGTGCCGGACAATGTCCCATATCCTTCATACAAATTTACCTGCATGGAAAACGTGCCGTCTTGGAATAAAGTGATCCAGGAGCCTTCGTCCTCACGGAGTGTAAGCGTTAGATATTCGGCAGAAGCTTCGTTTTCTCCGCTGGCCCAGCCCTGATACCAATCATCCAGATCCACTTGGACATCATCGGAGCCGTTCGCTCCAAAGGTCATATATCCGTCCGCTTTACGGACATAGATCAATCCCGCAAATTCTCTGGGGGCTTCCCACAGCTCCAGGACAAAATATTCCGCGTTGATGCTTGCAATATCATTTGCCGCCGCCCCGGTACCTATTCCGGCCATATCGCCTAGGGGGTGGTTAAGCAGCCAGTTATTTGCCAGCTTTTCGGCCTCTTCCATGGAAATTACCGGATCTGCATCAGACATTCCCGGGTGTTTCTGCTCGATGGTATAGCTGCCAATAGCAGCGTCAAAAAACTGCTGGAGGTTGCCGGGATTTTCTCCCAGCCAGTTAAAATCAACCCGGTAAACTGTAGAACCGATTGTATAGAAGTAGCTTTGGAATCCGAGCCTGTCCGGGGTAGTATAGGTGATTTTCCTTGCAGGCACCCCATCCAATTTGGTCAGAAAGGTTTCTTGAATAGAAACGTCATGGTCAAATGTAGCGGCAAACTCCTCGTCGCTGACAAAGAGATGGTTTGCGTCCTCTTGCGACAATTCAAACTTATTGACCATAATATAAGAGTTTTCTTCTGGGATATCATCGTTTTCATTCCCGAGCAGGATCAGCGGGTATTTTTCAGCGGAATCTCCCATCAGGCTGGACAGCCTTTCCCCGGTAATAGGGACCCAGGCCTTGGGATATTGAAAAGAAAACCCTTCTTCTTCATTCGTATAGCTTTCTGAGAGAAGGACGCCCTGGGCAGAAACCGGGGATTGGGGTTTGGGTTTGCGGGTGCCAAAGAAAACCAGCACAATGGCGATCAGGATGACCAAAGCCGCCGCGCCGAAAATGATGGGCAGTATTTTGGGTTTCTTTTTCACCGGGGCGGCCAGTACCGGGGCTGGCTGAGGCGGCGTTGGGGCTGGCTGAATAGGCGTATCGGAAACCAGTTTCGCGCCGCAGCTTTGGCAGAAAGCGGCCCCTTCTGCGGCCTGTGTCCCGCACTTGTAACAGAACATTGTGAAGTCCTCCTTATATTGAACTATAGCCTGTCGGGCAGGTATCTTTTTATCCATTCTATCAGAATGAACCTTGCCTGGCAAGCCTTGAAGCGCCTTTTCGGGCGGGGTTAATTGCAAAAATTCATTTTGTTTCGGGGATGTTTGGCGGCCAGCAGGTCTTTCTGCTTCCGTGCGGCGACATGGGTGTAAATCTGGGTGGTTAAAATTGAGCTGTGTCCCAGCAGCTGCTGGATATAACGGATATCCACCCCTTCCTCTAAAAGCAGTGTGGCGAAAGTATGGCGGAACATATGAGGGGTGATATGCAGGCTGATTTTTGCCAGGTGCGTGTATTTTTCGATGAGTGTGCGGACAGAGCTTTCTGAAATATGCCGGCGGAATCGATTGAGGAAAAAGTATCCGGATTGCTCAATATAAGATACGGCCAATAGGGAATAGGTTTTCAGCGAATTCAATACGCTTGGATGTACAACAGAAACCATTCGTTCACGGCTTCCTTTTCCATAAATCCGGATCCATCCTTCCTCCAGGTTCAGGTCTTCCTTTTTTAGATGGCAGAGCTCGGATACCCGCATACCGGTGGCAAAAAGCGTTTCAATAATCGCGATGTCCCTCCAAACGACCCGGGCTTGTTCGGGCGTGATTCCCGAGCGCTGGCTTTCCTGATAGGCGGAGGACAGGATGGCTTCGATTGCCTGAAGAGGGATGGTTTTAGGAAGGCGGATCGGTTCACGAAAATGTGTACGGAGATTGGCCAGCGGATTTTTTACAATTCTTTTTTCATATTCCAAAAAATGAAAAAAAGCTTTCAAACTGGCGATTTTCCGCTTTACGCTCTTAGGCTTATAGCATCGGTGCAGAACGGCAAGATAATCCGACATCGCGTCCCGGGTTGGCCGGGAATCTGGAAGCGGTTCCAGATAGGCGGAAAATTGGAGCAGGTCTGTCCGGTATGCCCGGATGGTTTTGGGACTCAATTTTCGTCTGCTTTCGCAATCTTCCAAATACTCCTCAATATTTTTTTCGAATTCCGACATAATAGGCCTCCTTTTTAATTACGTCGTTTCTGGTCGGACAAAAAGCAGGATAGGTGTTTCGACTGCTTTTTTTAGTAATCAATCTTAATATGACGATAAAATCCAAGAATATCGTCGATTGATAGGTTTATTATAGAGGTTTTTCTTTGTTGATTCGACAAAATAGAAATAAAACCATCTTCGTTTCATTGAAATTTATTTATTTTAAAAATGATCCATCTACAAATTGTGGATCATTTTATGCTGCCGTTTAATAATGACAGAAGGATATTTTCCTGAAGATCCAAATGGAGGTTTGATATAATCTGAAAAAATCAAAGATAGATGATAATATAAGATTATCAGTCACTCGAAGCTCCACTGTACAGGGTTTTGACCTTGGCTTTAAGAAAATAAAGATAAAATACTCTTCATTTTTTAGATTTTTAATCTATTTTACTACTATAGAGGTTGACAAACTGTCGATAATCTTATATTATTATACTATATTCGTTTACTGATAATCTTATATTATCAGTTTAGGATCCATTTTTTACAGATGATTTTATACTATCATCTATTCATCTATCTTTGACTTTTTCATTGAAGGAGGACGACACCATGCCAAAGTCAATGATACGGAGGAGTATCACCGCAGTGCTATCCGCTGCGATGG
>CANAQK010000091.1 GCA_947363605.1 uncultured Clostridia bacterium
CATGTTTTGCGGTTGCCGCCGGTTACGGCGGCAACCGCAAAACGGCTCAAATCAAATGTATTATTTCCGAATTTTTAATTCGGAAATAATAATACGGTTATATTGGGATACAGGCCGGGAGGTCAAAAGAGAGGTATAATCCAGATGATAAAAAGGCTTTTGCAATACCGTTTCCTTTTTGAAGAGCTTGTAAAACGCGATTTTAAAAAGAAATACAAACGCACCGTACTGGGGATGGCTTGGAGCATCCTCTCCCCTCTCCTCACCCTTTTGGTAATGAGCTTGGTGTTTACCCAGTTCTTCGGAAGGAGCACCCCTCACTACACCACCTATCTTTTTTGTGGGAACCTGGTCTTTTCCTACTTCAGCGAATCCACCGGGCAGGGGATGGCCTCCCTGATGGGGAATGCCGGCATCTTTTCCAAGGTCAACGTCCCTAAGTACCTGTTCCTTTTGTCCAAAAACGTACAAACCCTGATCAATTTCGGGCTAACCCTCTGCGTATTTTTCCTATTCTGCGCGCTGGATGGGATCACGTTCACCTGGAAGCTGATTTTCCTTCTTTACCCGATCGTCTGCCTGGTCTTTTTCAATATCGGGGTTGGGCTGGTTTTATCCGCCTTTTTTGTCTTCTTCCGGGATATCCAATATCTTTGGAGCGTATTTACCCAGCTCCTGATGTATATGTCCGCGATCTTCTACACCATCGACAACTACAGCCCCATGGTGCAGAACCTGTTCCTGCTGAACCCGGTTTATCTTTTTATCCGCTACTTCCGCAAGATTGTGATTGACGGGGCAATCCCCACCATCTGGTTCCATCTTTTAATGCTGGCTTATGTTTTGATTGTCCTCCTATTGGGAGGCTGGATGTACAAAAAGTATAATTCAAGATTTTTATACTATGTATAGTGGAGGGAATATGCCAATTTTAGAAGTACACAACGTTTCTATCCGCTATATGACCGGCGATTTCAAGGATATCGGTATCAAGGAATACCTCATCCGGAAATTTAAACAGAACTATAAGGTCATTGAGTTCTGGGCGGATCAGGATATCACCTTTTCTTTGGAAAAGGGGGATATGCTTGGCATCATCGGAACCAACGGGGCGGGGAAATCGACCCTGCTCAAAGCGGTTTCCGGCATCATGGAGCCTACCAAAGGATGGGTAAGGCGGAAAGGGACAATCGCCGCCCTGCTGGAATTAGGCAGCGGTTTTGACGGGGATCTCACCGTCCGGGAAAACACCTACCTCCGGGGGGCCATGCTGGGCTATACCCGGAAATTCATGGACAGCACCTATGAAGAAATCATCCGGTTCGCCGAGCTGGAGGATTTCCAGGACCGCTCCTTCAAGCAGCTTTCATCCGGGATGAAAAGCCGGCTGGCCTTTTCGATTGCCAGTTTGGTGAAACCGGATATCCTGATCCTGGACGAGGTTCTCTCTGTTGGGGACGGCGCTTTCCGGAAAAAAAGCGAAACGAAAATGCGAGAAATCATTTCAGGCGGCGCTACCACGATACTGGTTTCCCATTCGATCCAGCAGGTGCGGGAAATGTGCAGTAAAGTCCTTTGGCTCCACAAGGGAAAACAGATAGAGTTCGGGGAAAATGTGGAGGATATCTGCCAAAAATATCAGGCGTTCCTGGACGGGAAATATTCGCTTCCTCCCCTTTAATGCTGGTTTTCAATCAATTCCATTAAAATACGCCGTCCGCGTCGGGAGTTCCCGCGCGGACGGCGCTTTTTTCAAGGATATCAGGATTTCCAGCCGGTCAGCAGGAAATCACGGACATCCTCTGTAACCTGAAAATCCAGCTGAAAATCCCCAAGTATACAGATATTCATTCTCACATAGGGCTGGTCGTAGACCGTCAGGTCAAAAACATGGAGCCTTTTGACATCCTCCGGCCTTTCGCCCCAATGCCGGGTGGCCTTCTGTTCAAATTCAAACCGCAGGGAAGGCACTGCATCCTCCGGTAAATCGGCCATTTCCCAGGAGCTGCTGTTCGAATCGTCCAGGAATTGATCCAACGTTTCCCCGGACAGCTTCCCCAGTTCTTCTTCATCCGGCAGGGAATATACTGTCATGCTTGTATTCTTATCCGCAGAAGCATTCTCCTGCCAGAAGCCTCTCATCTCCTTTTCATCCCATTGCCCATTCCAGATTATCCTTTGGCAGCCCGTCAACAGCCCGGCCATTAAAGCAGCCATCAGAAATACCGCCAGCAATTTTTTCATGGTCCGTCGATCCCCTTTCTATACCTATTCCAGATTCAGCTTTCTTTTCAAAATATAGTTGGAAGCCAGGAAGAACCCTGCGCCAAGAACGCTCTCCACCAGGATCTGAGTCCACAAAGTCGCCTGGAGCAGGGAAAAGCCTTGCTGTACAGACAAATCGGTTTCGAAAAGCGTAATCCCAAAGCCAACGAGGATCAATGCCATAATGACCTGCTGCAGCATATAAATCCCGATATAAACGCCGACCGAACAGACTAATTTATAACTGTTCACCAGGCTCCCAACCGACATGGCCGCATAGGTTTGAAGCACAAATGTAACGGTACCGACCAGCGCCGTCAAGAGGCAAAGTCCCAGCAGCGCGTAAATGTTCATCCCGGACACCTGCTGGAACTGTGCGGAAATTACTCCCCAATTCTTCAGGATAACCCGCAGGAAATCCATGGTTTCCCCAATGGGGAACATCAGCAGAATGGAAACCAGCATGACCAGAGCGCTGGCGAAATACCAGATCACCGACGTAAACAGCTTGGAAAGCAGGTTCTGTGCCGGCGTGACCGGCAGGGTAAACATCAGGTAGCCTTCGGCCCGGATCAGGTTTTTATAAAACCGGAGAACCAGGAAAATCATGGTCAAAATGCCAACTGCCGCCAAAGAAAGGATATAGAGCAGCATAACCGACCCGACAAGGGTATCCAGCATCCAGTTCGAAGGCCCTTCACGATTCAGGAAAGCGTAGGAAATCCGGTTGACCAGTGTGACTACCAGCATGGCCGCGTACATCAGCAAGAACATCCGCGCAGTGGATTTCATTTCATATTTAAATAATTTCCCTAACATCTGAATACCTCCCGGAAAAGCCCGTCAACAGATTTGCCCTGCTGCTCCCGAATTTCATCCACCGAGGACTGGAGCATGACCTGGCCGTTGGAAATAAAGACCACTTCCTCCAGCACCCGCTCAATGTCATAGATCAGATGGGTCGAAAGCAGGACAGCTGCATTTTCACTGTAATTGGTTATAATAGTATTGAGGATATAGTCCCGCGCGGCTGGGTCTACCCCGCCAATCGGTTCATCCAGCAGATAAAGCTCGGCGTTCCGGCTCATGACCAAAATCAGCTGGACTTTTTCCCGTGTACCCTTAGACATGGAACGGAGCCGGTCCTTCGGGTTCAGCCCCAGGCGCTGCATCATTTCCAGGGCCTTCTGCCGGTCGAAATCCGCATAAAAATCAGCAAAGAAGGCCAGCAGGTCGGTCACCTTCATCCAGTCATTCAGATAGTCCTTATCCGGAAGATAAGAAACGATTTTCTTGGTTTCCACCGAAGGCGGCATCCCGCTTACACGGATGCTTCCGCTCTCCGGGACAAGCAGCCCGGCCAGCAGCTTGATCAGCGTCGTCTTACCGGAACCGTTCGGCCCCAACAGGCCGACAATCCGGCCCCGACTCAGGGTCAGGTTCAGCCCGTTCAGGGCCGTCCGGCTTCCGTAGCGTTTGGTTACGCTGCTGCATTCAATAATAGGATACTGTTGTTCCGTCATGATATTACCCCCTTTGGCCGCTGGAATGCGGCCGTCCTCTTCTGAAAGCCATCCGACTGTTTTTCAGCTTTGCTGGATCAGCGCGATGATTTCGTCTTTGGTTAAACCGATTTTGCCCATCTGGGCCAGAAAATCGGCGACTTGCTGTTCGGCCAGCTTGGTTTTGATCTGCTGAATCATGGCAACATCCTCCGTAACGTAGCGTCCTGCGGTGCGCTGGGTATAAAGCATTCCCTGGCGTTCCATTTCGGCGAGCGCTTTCTGCATAGTGTTTGGATTGACGGCGGCTTCCTGCGCCAAATCTCGGACGCTTGGCAGCTTGTCGCCGGCACGGTATTCGCCCGATACTACCGCAAAGGTCATTTGCTCGATCAGCTGCGCGTAGATGGGACGGTCGGTTGTAAAAGCCCATTTCATGTTGATCCCCTTTTCAATTGTTTTGTATTAAGAGATTGACACAATAATACAATAACACAGATCAAATGTCAAGAGGTTTTCAAAAATTTTTTCAGATTTTATAGTCGGTACCGCATGGCCGCTTCGCGGCCCACTGCGGCATATCATGCCGCAGTGTTGAAAAGAAGCCAATGCTTCTTTTCAAGTGCGTTGACTATAGAAAACAATTTTGCCAACCCTCAGATTTTTCCCATAAAAACAGGATTCGAAGCTTTTATTAGCACTCCATATAATCGAGTGCTAAAATTAACATTCCAGAAACAATTCTGTCAACAACCGCACATATCTTTCCTTTATACTGGAATTAACAAAGAATGAAAGGAATGAGCCTGATTATGAACGCACAAAAATTCACCCAAAAATCACTGGAGGCAATCCAGTCTGCACAGGATCTCGCCATCGAATACCAATCCCTTCAGTTGGAGCAGGAACATCTGCTCTGCGGCTTATTGAACCAGGAGCAGGGGCTCATCCGAGAACTGCTGCTAAAAGCAAACAGTGATCCCGATGGGCTTTCCCAGGAAGCCGAGCGGCTGGCATCCGGGCTTCCCAGGGTTTCCGGCCCAGGCCGGGAAGCCGGGAAAATCTACGTTTCGCAGGATGTCGACCGTGTCCTGACCGAAGCTGAAAAATCCGCTTCTTCCATGAAAGACGACTATGTTTCGGTCGAGCATCTCTTTCTGGCGCTGCTTTCCTATCCCAACGAACGGCTGAAAAAGCTGTTCGAACAGTTTGGGATCCGGAAAGATGACTTCCTAAAAACCCTGGCCTCCGTCCGTGGAAGCCAGCGTGTCACCAGTGATTCCCCGGAATCCACCTATGACGCACTGAAAAAATACGGCACCGACCTGGTCGAACGGGCGCGCAGCAAGAAAATGGACCCGGTCATCGGGCGGGACGATGAGATCCGGAACGTGATCCGGATCCTCTCCCGCAAAACCAAGAACAACCCTGTCCTGATCGGAGAACCCGGTGTCGGAAAAACCGCCATTGCCGAAGGGCTGGCCCAACGGATCGTGCGGGGGGATGTCCCTCACAGCCTGCGGGATAAAACGATTTTTTCGCTGGATATGGGCGCGCTGATCGCCGGAGCCAAGTTCCGCGGCGAATTCGAGGAGCGCCTGAAAGCGGTTTTAACCGAGATCCGCAAATCTGAAGGGCAGATCATCCTCTTTATCGACGAGCTGCACACCATCGTCGGCGCAGGCAAGACTGACGGCGCGATGGACGCAGGCAACCTGCTCAAGCCGATGCTGGCCCGGGGCGAGCTGCACTGTATCGGCGCGACCACCCTGAACGAATATCGCCAGTATATTGAAAAAGACCCAGCCCTGGAACGCCGATTCCAGCCCGTATTGGTTTCCGAGCCGACCGTCGAGGATACCATCGCCATCCTGCGCGGCTTGAAGGAGCGCTATGAGGTTTACCATGGCGTAAAAATTCAGGATCCGGCCATCATCGCGGCGGCAACCCTCTCCAATCGATATATCAGCGACCGTTTCCTGCCGGATAAAGCGATCGACCTAGTGGACGAGGCCTGCGCCATGATCCGGACGGAAATCGACTCCATGCCGACCGAGCTGGACGTTATCCAGCGGAAGATCATCCAGCATGAAATCGAGGAAGCCGCTTTAAAAAAGGAAAGCGATCCCCTCTCTCAGGAGCACCTGCATGAAATCCAGAAAGAGCTGGCCGAAATGCGGGAGCAATTCAATGCGATGAAAGCCAAATGGGACAATGAAAAAGCCTCTATTGGCAAAGTACAGTCCCTCCGTGCCCAAATCGAAAGCTTGAATGCGGACATCGAGCGGGCGGAGGAAGCATATGACCTCAATAAAGCCGCTGAGCTGAAATATGGCAAGCTGCCCGAGCTCCAGCGCCAGCTGGCTGAGGAGGAAAAGGCTGCTGATTCCGCCGAAAAGAAAAATACCCTCCTCCGGGATAAAGTCACCGAGGAGGAAATCGCCCGGATTATCGAACGCTGGACGGGAATCCCGGTTGCCCGCCTGATGGAGGGGGAACGGGAAAAGCTTCTCCATCTGGAAGAAGTGCTTCACAAACGGGTCATCGGGCAGGACGAGGCGGTGACCAAGGTCACCGAAGCCATCCTCCGTTCCCGCGCCGGGATTCAGGATCCCAACCGCCCGATTGGTTCCTTCCTTTTCTTGGGGCCAACCGGGGTCGGCAAAACCGAATTGGCTAAAGCCCTGGCCGAAACCCTGTTTGACGATGAACACAACCTCATCCGGATCGACATGACAGAATACATGGAAAAATTCTCTGTATCCCGCCTGATCGGGGCGCCTCCCGGATATGTCGGCTATGAAGAGGGCGGCCAGCTGACTGAAGCCGTCCGCCGGAAGCCCTATTCCGTCGTGCTCTTCGACGAGGTAGAAAAAGCCCACCCGGATGTGTTCAATATCCTGCTCCAGGTGCTGGACGACGGACGGATCACCGACTCCCAGGGCCGGACGGTGGACTTCAAGAATACCATCCTGATCCTGACTTCCAACCTGGGCTCCAGCGCCCTGCTTGAAGGGATCAACGCCAGCGGCGGGGTCACCGATGAAGCGCGGGAAGCGGTCAACGAGCTGCTCAAGCACTCGTTCCGTCCTGAATTCCTGAACCGGCTGGACGAAATCGTGCTCTATAAGCCCTTGACGCGGGAGAATATCAGCGGGATTGTCGGGCTGATGCTCGACGAGCTCAACCGCCGTTTGGAGGACAAACAGCTCCGCTGCGAGGTCACCCCGGCCGCTCGGGAATACCTGATCGAAAACGGGTACGATCCGGTTTACGGAGCGCGGCCTCTCCGGCGGTATATCCAAAAAGAGGTGGAAACCCGGATTGCACGAAGCATCCTGCAAACCGACCTGCTCCCGAATACCCTGCTGACAGTGGATGCCGGGTCTGACGGCCTGACGGTTTCCCATTCCTGAATCTAGAGCTTGTTTGAAAATAGAGAAAGTGCTGGATTTTTGTGCAGGGCGAGGCGGTTTCAAGAAGAAAACCGCAGAACAGGCTGCCGCCTGCCGAGGATTTTTGACGCCGAAATCCGCCCGGTTTGGGCAAAAAGACAGTATTGGCGATTTTTCAAACAGGCCCTAGTTAAAAATGCAGAAAAGGCTCCCAGACGGGAGCCTTTTTAGGAGTGAATAAAGATTTTATGAGGAAGAGATTCCGTGCCCCGCCGACCGCAGTCCGAATGCGGGATTCCCCGCCCCCTTTTATAGTCAACGCACTTGAAAAGAAGCATTGGCTTCTTTTCACCACTGCGGC
>CANAQK010000092.1 GCA_947363605.1 uncultured Clostridia bacterium
CGCCGCCGATCGGAAGGCCGGTCAGGGAGTTTTTGAAGCACTGCTCAAACCCTAAGAACTTAATAATGGATGCATTAACGGAAGGGTGAAGCCGCAGACCGCCTTTATAGGGGCCGATTGCCGAGTTGAACTGCACCCGGAATCCCCGGTTGACCTGAACCTGCCCGTTGTCGTCTACCCAGGCTACCCGGAAGGCCAAGAAGCGTTCCGGCTCCACCATGCGCTCTACAATGCCGTTTTTCTCAATAGCCGGATTGGCTAGGACAGCCGGTTCGATTGATTCCAACACTTCCTTGACTGCCTGAAGAAATTCGGACTCCCCGGTATTTCTGTGCTGTACCTTTTCATATACTTTTTCAAGATAGGGACTTTGAAAACTCATAGTGACTGCCTCCTGATCCGGCTTGCCGCCGTATTTTGCTGTATTTTCCGGGAAACCCGGAAACGAATTGCTTTTATTATACGAGGTATAGCTTAAAAATGCAAGACTTTTTTTGATGTCTGCATAAATTTTCGCTGTTCACGAATATATTCCGATCATTTTCACAAAATATGCAGGATTGAAAATTGTAAAATTCATTCACTTTAACAAGTTACATCGAATTCAGAATCCGGAGCGCGCTCCATGCGGCAAACAGCGCCAGCCCCAGGTAAAAGCAGGCCCATCCAGCATATGCGGCAATCCGTTTTTTCTTCCGGCAAAAGTAACCGGTTCCGGCGCACAGGAAGGCGGCCCAGAAGGCAGTAACGGAAAGAAAAGCCAGCAGTCCCATCAGGTTTCCTCCTGTGCGCCCAGCAGGAAACGCAGCATTGAGATCCGGTTTTCCCCTCGGCAGAGGTTCCAGATGCAAAGCAGCAGATCCTGCCCAAACAGCAGCCCCAGAATCGGATAAAACGCCAGTGCGAAAACAGGGTTCGCCTCCGCAGCTTCGTAAAAATCCAGGCGGAGCAGCGCTAAAGCTGCCCGGGAGGCGCCGCATCCTGGGCAGAGGATGCCGAAGTTCTGCTCAAATACACAGGGGAATCCTCCCCCGTTCAGGCAGAGCAGGACATAGCCAGCCGCTGCCAGCAAACCGGCTAAATAAATCGAAAGCCGGATCAATGGTGCCTTCCGGCAATGAAAATTTTTTTGCTGCATATGGAGATGATTTCCTTCCTCAAGCGTTATAAATAAATATGAATATTATGAAGCCGAAAACGCCCTCCGAAATGAATTTCCAGAAAGTGGCGGCGATTTCTGTAAAAAAAACTCGGTTTCTGCTTGAAAAAACCGAAAAAATACGCTATGATAAAGATTATAGCAGAAGAGTCTGCAAAAATCCAGACCGCTTTTATGCGGAAGGAGCGGGCTTCGAAGAAAGGGGCATCTCTTGTTATGAACGAATTTGACCAAAATAATGCCACACCGGATTTTTCCGCTCCTCAGCCGGATCCGGCTTCTCCCTCCAGTCAGCCAAACCCGGGCCCGGCCCCCTATTCGGCCGATGCAAACCCGGGCTATGCACAGGGGCAGCCCGGCTCTGCGCCGAATCCTTCCGGCCCGGCCCAGCAGCCCTATTACGGCGCGCCGGGTTCCGGCTATCAACAGCAGCCGCCCCAGCCGCCTTATGGCGCGCCGGGGTATCAGCAGCCCCCTCAGCAGCCGTATTATCCGCCGCAGCCGAATTACCCCGTCTATACCGAGCAGAAAAGCCGGATTGCCGCGGGCCTGCTGGGAATTTTCCTGGGCGCTTTCGGCGTGCATAATTTTTATTTGGGTTATACAGGCAAGGCCGTTGCTCAGCTGGTAATCACCCTTATAACCTGCGGGGCCGGTGCGGTAGTTACCGAGATCTGGGGCTTGATTGAAGGGATCATGATTTTGTGCGGCTCGATTTCAACCGACAGCCAGGGAATTCCGTTGAAAGATTGATCCTGCTCCGTGCCGGTATTAAGAGTTCGGTCACCGTGAAGCGGAACAGCCGATTTTAACCGGTTATTTGTATTACGGGTCTATCCAGGTGCGGACGCGCCTGTTTTGACATCATTTTGAGGAAAGGGAAATCCTCTCTGCAATCGGGGAGGAAGAGGGGTATTGATTATGTCTGATTTTAACCAGACGCCTGACGTCAGCCAAAACAACAACAACAACCCGCAGCCAAACTATCCGCCGCAGCCGAATTATCAACAGAATAATAACGGCTACCAGCCGAATACGCAGCCGCCGGCCGGCTACCAGCCTATGCAGCCGCTTCAGCCGCAGCAGCCTATGCAGCCGGATGATAAAAAAGGCCTTGCGATCACTTCGCTGGTTCTGGGGATCGTGTCGGTCCTGCTTTGCTGTACTCTGTGGATCGGTGGGATTTGCGGTATTGCCGGGCTGATCACCGGGATCATGGGAATGAAATCCACCACCGGCAAAGGAATGGCAATCGGCGGTGTGATCTGCTCTGTGGTAGGGATCCTCGCAGCGCTGGTCATTTTGATCCTGGGCATCATCGGCCTGAGCTTGGCAGATGGATACGGGTATTATTATTGATTTTATCCGTGTATATGAAAACGGCTTCCAAATCGGAAGCCGTTTTTGCTTATTTTTGATAAGGGTTTCTCTGGTTGCTTACCCCTAAAATGTAATCGACGCTGGTTTTGTAAAATTGAGCCAGCTTGATTAACACCTGGGTAGGAATATCATTTTCGCCGGTTTCATATTTGGAGTAGCCTGTTTGCGACATTCCTAAAAGGTTCGCAACCTGCGTTTGATTCAGGTCTGCGTCTTCACGCAGGTCCCGCAGCCTGTTGGACACTGCAACCACCTCGGGTTATAGTATCCCATAATCTGAAACAGAGTATTGAATTTCAACCTGAAATAGGTTAAAATAAATTTGTAAAAAAGCTTTATCTGTGCGGAAGTTTGTTATTCGTCAGCCCGAGCAGATAGTCCACGCTGGTTTGGTAGAATTTTGCAAGCGTGATTAAGGAGGAGCTTGGGATATCCAAAACGCCGCTTTCGTATCGTGAATAGGTGGTCTGGCTGACGTTCAATAGCTTGGCAATTTCTTGTTGAGTGAGGTCGGAGTCCTCCCGCAGATCCCGGATATGCTGATACAATAATATCACCTCGATATTATTGTATGTGAAATGAATATTGCTTATTGACTTTTATGCGAAAAGCGCATAAAATGTGATTAAGGGAAATGAGGGGGGTTATTTTTTCCGGTTTGACCGTCCTACTAAATAGTCCAGCGATACCTGATAGAAGTTCGCCAGCTTGAGGGCAAACTCTAATGGAAGGGCTCTTTCCCCGCATTCGTATTTGGAGTAGAGGGATTGGTCGCAGAAAAGGATGTCGGCGATCTGTTTTTGGGTTAGGTCAGAGTCCTCCCGTAAATCCCGGATCCTAAGATTCATATACATCACCAAGGTTTACTATAACAAAGGACATACCGTCCTATTGATATTTAGGACGATAAGTCCTATTCTGTACATAGTGAGGTGAGATTATGCCGGATTATAAAGAAATGTATCTGACGCTTTTCCGTGCCAGTGAACAGGCCATCCAAACGTTGATTCAGGCGCAGCAGGCCTGTGAAGAAATGTACATTTCCCAGTCTGCGACGGATATAAAAGGGATATCCCTATTGGCGGAGAAAAAAAGCATGGAGGAGGAATGATCCCTCTTCCATGCTTTTTGCTGTGCAGAGATAAAAAGCATCGCGCACCTACAAAGTGAGTGCGCGATTTGAATGCGGGACTCCGCGTCCCCTTCGGGGACAAGATCCCGCGCCCTGTCGCGGCAGAGCCGCGATCCGAATGCGAGATAGGATTCCTGTAAGCTGTATTTGAAAGGGATTCGGACGCGGGACTTTACGTCCCGCTGCGATCTCAATGCGAGGCTCATGCCGCCCCGCGCCGGGCACCCCCTTTTCTTTGATCGCTCAAAGAAAAGGGGGGGGAAAGAAAACCGCCCAGGGTGGGATCCCCCTGGGAACCCCCACATGGTGGACAGAAGGGAAGCTTCCCTGCGGCCGGGCCGCCCCGGTCGGAGCCGGTGGAACGTCCCGGCCGCTCGGAGGCAGTTCCCCTTGAAAGCTTCATCCTTCTATCAGCGCGGGAATAAAAAGTATCGCGCACCCACAAAAGTGAGTGCGCGGCTTGGGTGCAGGCTCAGCCTGCTGGCGGAAGCGGTGGGATTCGAACCCACGAGCCCGTGAAGGCTACCTGATTTCGAGTCAGGCCCGTTATGACCACTTCGATACGCTTCCCTATTCAGCTTTTGTTTCCCGGCATCTCCTATGCCAGTAAGATTGATTATACCAAATCAGCCGGATTTTTGCAAGGGATTCCGAAAAATTTCCCGGAGAATTTTTAAATAGGAAGAAAAAACCTTCCGGAACATCCGGAAGGTTTTTTGGCTGGGGTAGATGGATTCGAACCATCGGGATGGTAGATTCAGAATCTACTGCCTTACCGCTTGGCTATACCCCAATAATCAAGCCGTCAATCGACCTGACGAAAATTATTATACCATGTTTTTTGAAAAAATCAAGTAAAATTTTCATTTTTCTGAAACTTTTTCGCCCTGTTCCCGGTGTGCTTTCTGAAAAGGGGTTGTGCGCCGCGATTCTTTCCCGTATAATGAAGAAAAAAAGAAGGCTTCAGCATCAGGCTGAATACAGTGTGGACGGTGTTCTGACTGGCAATATTGGGACAGGCTTATCATACCAGGATAGATAAGATGGGAGGTATTATATGAATAAGTATCGGGCTGGCAGATGGTGGCTGCTGTTTTTGATCCTTTTCTTCACCTCCTGCTCGATGGATGTAACGCCCAGTGCCAGTATTTCAGAGGATTCCTCAGTCAAACAAGAAAACAACCGTGATCCTGTCATCACATATGTCCGCCTGGAGGATTGGTTTGTACCGGCTTCCTATTGGGCAGAGGACTCCCAGCTGCTTTGCGGGGATGCCGGCCCCTATTCCTTGATAGCGGATACCCTGCTCCAGGATGCGCCGGATGCCGCAGAGCTAGCACAATACAGCCAAGGGGACTGGACGATTGCTTCAAATGGGGCATGGGATTTCTTCCCTCAATTCGTACAGACGACCGCCTATTCCATTGGGGAGCAGCCTGAATCCATGTGGAGCACGTTTTTCAAAGAGCGCCTAGCCGGTTTGGGTTATGACGGGCCGGTCCTGGTTACCGAAGCTTTAACCTTCCATCAAAAGGGGAAAGAGGTTTCGATCGTTACCGCCAGCAATATCCGGCTGGATGGGGAAACGATGGCGGATCCCAAGACTGATACCGGGCCGGAAAACGATGTCCCGCTGCTTTATACCCTATCCGCACTTTTCGTGGAGGGTGCCGCGCCGGCAGAGCTGTTCTGCCATTATGTAGAAATTCCCACCTCCAAGGAAAGCGGCGAACAGCTTGGATATACCTATAGCCCGCTGGGAGCTGATTGGCTTCCTATCCTTTTCGGGCTACAATATGGACCGGAGGGCAAAGAAACCCTGTTCCCGGTTTACTGTAATCATGGCGGGGAGCTCAACATCCGGAATTTCAAATATACGCCCCGCTACCTGGTCTGCGATGTCGATGGGGATGGGGAGTCGGAGTTCATCCAGTATATGGACGGGGCCAGTTCTCTGATGGCGTCTTGTGCTGTTTATGAAATTGGGGAGATACCAGAACAGGTTTTCTTTTTGTCGCTGAACTGAAGAAAAAGTTATGATACGGCTGTGCGCTAAAATCGTGGCAGATACTGACCCTTACGAAACGGACAACGAAGTGCAGAATCTGATAGACTGGGTATGCTTGTCGGAGCAGATAAAAGAAAACAATAATACAATCCGCAATCTGACCGGGGAATATAAGAAGATAGAACCGGATTGCCGGGAGGGAGTACGGGCGCAGTTGGAGCGCATGAAAGAACCCTGCAAAGAGCGTAATAATCTGTACGAAAAACAGAATGATCTGAAAGGGCAAAAGCAAAAGATTGAGGAGTCACTAGAGCGATAAGAAATTAGAAATACAGTGATTGCTATACAGTTTAAGCTATGTTATAATCTCTTTGCGGCAATAGAAAATATGAACTGCGCAATTTAAGCATGATGTATTGCATAGTTCAAATATATACAGAAAGGGATGATTAAGATGAAGAAATTAGGATATTATCAGTATAAATTGAACAGGAGGGCGGCTATATTTTAACCCTCCTGCACTATAATTGGAGGAAAAATGTATAACGAAAAGGATATAATAGCCCAATGGAATGCTGACATGTACGACTTGAATGAAACCTATACGGATGATGTTGAACTTGCGCTCATGCTTATGGGTACAACGCCAAAAAAGGTTTTGGAAATTGCCTGTGGTAGCGGGCGTTTTCTGGTTCCTGTGGCAAAAGCAGGACACGATGTCACCGGACTTGATTTTGATGAGTATATGTTGAAAAGGATTCCACACAAAATTACGAATGAAAAAATCAAATGGCATAAGGCAGATGTAATTTATGACGATTGGGGTACTGGATTTGATGTTGTGACTCTAGGTGCTAATTTCTTATTCAATATTGTCTCTGATATGAATTATGAACAAGCCCAAAAATTGATGATTCAGAAGTCTGCGGATGCGTTAGCTGTTGGTGGTCACATTTTTGTGGATTATGTATACCCACAATATCCTGAGAAATGGTTTCATAATCCCAATCCGAATATTATATGGGAAGGTACAGACAGTCATGGGAACTTTGGAAAAATGTCTTTGCTTGATAATGTCTATGACACAAAGAGCAGAATAGCCAGATATATTCGTAGGTTTGACATGATACTTGCGGATGGAAATACTTTAGTGCAGGAAATTCCATCTGAGAAGCATTTTGTAGTACTTGAGCAGATACATAAGTGGCTAGATGAAGCAGGATTTGTTATAGAGCAAGAGTGTGGCGATTATCAAGGACATCCGATAAGCGAAATGACGAATAGGGTTATTATCTGGGCAAGAAAAATTAGATAACCCAAATAAAATGTAAGTATTTGTGTGTAGTGTGGCAGGTAATCATGGAGGATTACCTGCCATTTACAGATAGGGCATAGAAAAAATGGGCAAAGGGCTATTTGCTGGTCTATAGGGTTAAATTTTGCGGTTATTGTGCAATGAAGCCGTGGCACTTTTGCTAATAATTAAAGGGTGGACAAGGGGAAATTGGATTTTTTCCGAATAACATTTCAAAAATTGATTGCCAAATTGCCGGGATTTGCTATAATAAATGCGTGGCAACATTTTGGCAGCAGAAAATCAGCAAGCCATAATAAATGATGTAATTGATGTAAAAAT
>CANAQK010000093.1 GCA_947363605.1 uncultured Clostridia bacterium
CGCCCTCGCCCCGGTAGCAGAAGTTAAAGGCTTTGTCGCTGCCTTTCACATCAAGCCGGAAGCTCCCGGCTGTGCCGCGCTGGTGGGCGTATCTCGGTACGCCGCTTTCATCTCTGCCGACAAATACAGTGTTGTGGTGGGCGGCTTCCTCGTAAATATCCCCGGTGGAAAAGAAAAAGCCCGTCACATCTTCATCAATGCGGCGGGCTGCTATGAGGTAGTTCCTCGCTATTCGGTTGTCATTGCTTCGGGGCGGCAATCGGAAGTCGGAGAGGGGCGCAGGGCTTGGTCTGTCCGGCGGCGGGGCTGCCCCTTTTTCTCCTGTCAGCAGTTCCACGGCTTCGGTAAAGCTCTTTCCGAAAAACTCCATGACAAAATCAATGGGTGCGCCGCCCTTGCTCTGGCTGTGGCGATACCATTTATTTCCCCGGACGGTCAAGCTGTCGTGCCGCTTCCAGCGGTATTCGTTCCCGGCGCGGGTAAGCTGCTCGCCCTGTGATTGCAGAAAAGAAACAAGGTCGGCGGTATTCGCCCGGTCTATCTGTTCTTGGGTGTAATACATAAAATCTCAACTCCTTTCAGCGGTCTATATCGTGCCGCTTGGTGTGGCTCTGCTCCGGCTGGTCGGCTCGCTGTGCAATGTCAACGCACTTTCGGATATTCTGAAGCTCGGCAACCTCTGTGCGGGCTTCTTTCAGCTTTGTGTACTCCGTTTCCCTCTGTGCTTTGAGGGCGGCATACTCCTTTTTCCATTCAGCGACAGGCAAAGACTTCACGCCTGACTGCAAGTTAGCGTGGAGATAGCGGCTCGCTGCGCCCCATAGGGCAAGCTCGGCGCGGTGGGCTTCCTCGTATTTGTCGCGCTTGCTCGTCCAGCCGTTTTTCAGTGTTTTCAGTTCGTCGTGTATGGGCTTGTATTTCAAATAATTCTCGCCGTACTCAATCAGCTTTTCCAGTTTTTTCATACGCTTCTCGGCGGTTTTCATGCCCTCTCGGATAGTGTCGGATTTTTCGCGGACAGAGGACAGGGAAGCGTTCAGTTCCGCAAGGGTGGCAATACCATGCTCGGACAGATAATTAACTACCTGTGATACGGTTTTCAATTCGTCTGCGGCGTGTCGTTGCTGCCAGCCCTGCGAATACTTCCGGCTCTTTTCCCTCTGGACGCTCAAATACTTCATCAGAAGATTTGCAAGGTCGGGGGATTGCGGCGGTTGTGGTTTTGTGGGGGCGTTTGCCCTTTCCGTAAGCAGTCCGGCAATCCATTCTTTGAGGTTGCCAATCTGCGCCCGGATTTCTTTTATCAGTTTGTTTGCTTTTCGGATATTCCGGTTAAGCTCGCCTTTTTCGGCAGCTATGCCTTTCTTCTCCATTTGGCAAGCCGCCACGCCCACATGGACGGTAGGGATTTGGTCTATCCCTTGCCGTTCATAGCTGCGGTGGCCGATACGCTCCGGGCTGTCGTTTCTCTCCAAATAGGCATTGGCAAGGTCAGCCCATGCCGCCCGCCAAACTTCCGCATTTTCTTGGTTGTTCCAGTCCACAAGGTCAACCTTGCGGGTCTTGTATCTGCCGCTTGGCAGCTTCACACGCTCGCCCTTTTCATCAAGCACATATTCCTTTTTGGATTTCGCCGCCCATGCGCCGCGCTCGTCAAGGGGGCGCATAGTCAAGAGGATATGGGCGTGAGGGTTGCCGCCGCCTGTGTCATGTATGGCGAAGTCGGCGCACATTCCTTTGGAAACAAATTGAGAGGAACAGTATTCCCGGACAAGCCGTAACTGTTCCTCTCTGGATAATTCAACGGGCAGGGAGATTTCAACCTCCCGCGCAAGTTGGGCGTTTCCCGCTTTCTCGTAAAGCTCCACACTGTTCCACAAGGTAGAACGGTCAGAGAAAGAGGGCGGGGCATGGGGCGGCAGCATGATTTCAGAATGAATAACGCCGCCCTTGTGGGTGTAGTCATGGGTCATACCGTCCCACTCGTTTATCAACTTTTCGCCGCTTCGGTAGGCGGCTGCGGCAACGGCAGACTTGCCCTTGCCCCGGCTGACTATTTTAATACTGCAATGGTAAATTGCTATGGTATCACCTCCCGGATAGGATATTCAGACTTGCTGAAAGTGAATAGCTTGCGAAGCAAGGTGTTCGCTTTCGGCAAGTACACAAAAGGGTAGACGCGCAAGCGTCGCAGGGGAAGTGTAGCTTCCCCTGTCTGCGGCAAAGCCGCCAATATCGGAGCGCGGGGAAAGTTCCCTGTGCGGAGATAAAGCCCTCGGCAGAGCGCACACGCCCGCAAGGGTGTATAAGTGCGCCCTTGTTCCAAAGGGATTTTCAGCTTGTGGCGTTCCCAGCTCGTTTTCGCAAAAACTCCTGCGCTGGCTGGCTCGTCAAGGCAAGCCGGAGAAGTACGGCGGCTTCCTCGTCGGTCATGTCTTTTGCTTCCGGCACAATGCTTTCAAAGACCGCGCCCCGGACGATAAGGCGGTGGCTGCGTGTTCGACGTTCCTTTTTGGATAGCTTCTGACGCAACATTTTTTCCCGGTTTTCAAATTGCCGGATTTTCTTCTTCCCGCCCTCAATCTCGGCGGTCAGTTCCTCGCGGGTTTTCTCTCTTGGTTTTGTCATGGGTGGTCGCTCCTTTCTGCTTGTCAGCGAAAAAAAGAGCAGCCATTTTTGAATGAAATAGCTACTCTCAACGATATTCATTTCTAAGTGTGATTATTCATTTTATTTTAACATGGCTTGCAAATACATGATTATAAAAACCGTTTCCCTCTAAGTATTCTTCATAAGTCAGAAATTTGACAAAAACGGTTTCTCCAGTAGCCCAGCCAATCGCTTCCGCTTGTGGTTCATCGGAAGAATAGTCGAAAAATGTGCCGTCACTCAAAACAATTTCAGTTTCATCTTCAAAAATAACCGTCAGTTCTGCTCCTTACTCCATTTGATTTTGCTTGACTTTTTTATCTGTATTTCAATTTGTCCTTGACATTGGGTACACTTTATTTTCCGTCGTCGGTTTACCCGGTGTCGGATTTTCCAATATCGGTTTACCCGGTGTCGGATTTTCCAATGTCGGATTATCCAATCCCGACGGGGTGTCGTCCGGTGGCTGGGGCTGCTCGTATATGGTGTATTCAATGGCGGTCATTTTGCCCTTTGCGTCGCGCCCCTGCTGCCGCCTGATATATCCAGCTTTTTCAAGCTCCCATATGGCGGTGCGGATAGCGTCGATACTTTCCCGGTTGATCTGTGACAGCCCCGCAAGGGTGTAGTCCCAATCTTCGGGAAGTGACAGCATTTGCGACAAAAGCCCCTTTGCCTTTAAGGTCAGTTCCTTGTTGCGTAAATGGTGGTTGCTCATAACGGTATAGCCCTTGTTGCGCTCCACTCGGAAAACTGCCATAGCTTCATCACTCCTTTTTGTGGTCTGGTTACGCAATAGAACCTCATTTTGGCGGGTTTAGGTATAAATCCCTACCATTGCGGGATGATGTGGTACGGCGCCTGAAACAATATCTCGCACTGTTTCATCCATAGGGACATTTATTTTCTGAGCAGCATTTATTTTACGTTATATGGAGCCGAATGAAACAATGTATGACCGAAGATATCGTAAGGCAACTGGTTAGAAAATATGGCAAACAGGTACGTGAAATCTAAAAAGAAATGCCTGAAAATGTGCATCCGTATTTATTCTGTCACTCCTGGGCATAGAGTTATCAGAAATTTTTATTGCGCTGTTTTTTTGAAACAGTGGCTTCACTCATTGTTTTTCTGATAACTCTTTTTTTCTGATAAGGTTACTTTCTTTCCGGGATTCCTTGCCGGTTTCTAGACTGCGAAGCATCGGGTTGGATCCTATTTATTTTTGTAAATTAGAGTCTGTTTTAAAACCAGAGAAATGCCAGTATTTTTGTTCAGGGCGGGCGGTTTCAAGACGAAAACCGCAAGAAAGGCTGTCGCCTTTCGAGGATTTTTAACACAGAAACCGTTTGTCACTGGACAAAAAGACGGTTTTTCGGAGTTTTAAAACAGACTCAATACTACTGCGTGCAAAAAATTTGATTGAAAAGAAAAATTTTTCTTGTTATAATGGCAGAAGAATCCTGCACAAAGCATATCCAAGGCTCGTTCAGCCGGGCCGTTTATACCGACTTTAGAAAGGAAGAATCCTTTATGCTGATTATTCACGCCCACCTGTTCCCCATGGATCAGGACCCGATCCCGGACGGGTTTCTTGCATGGGAAAATGGTGTCATCACTTCAATTGGCCCCATGAAGCTTTGCCCGCCCATGCTGGAAAATACGATTGACCTCAAGGGTGCGTCCCTGATGCCAGGCCTGATTGATGCACACTGCCATATCGGCATCTGCGGGGACGGCGGCGGGATCGAAAACGAAGACATCAACGAAGAGACTGATCCGGTCACCCCACATCTTCGCGCAATCGATGCCGTCAACCCGTTCGACCGCTGCTTCGAAGAGGCTGTTGCCGCCGGTGTTACCACCGTCCTGACCGGGCCCGGATCGGCCAACCCGATTGCCGGGGAATTCTGTGCGCTGAAAACCTGGGGAGAAACAATCGAAGACCGGATCATTGCCGCACCAGTCGGGATGAAGTTCTCTTTAGGAGAAAACCCCAAAATGACCTACAGCGGGAAAAACCAAACCCCCATCACCCGTATGGCAACAGCAGCGCTGATCCGTGAACAGCTCATGAAGGCGCGCCGTTACCAGAAAGATAAAGCGCGGGCAGCCGAGGACGACGAGCTGGACGAGCCCGAGCTGGATCTCAAATGCGAGGCGCTGATCCCCGCCCTGAATCGGAAAATCAAAGCTTTCTTCCATGCGCACCGGGCAGACGATATCCTGACAGCTATACGCATTTCAGAAGAATTCGGCTTAGACCCCGTCATTGTCCATGGCACCGAAGGATACCGGATCGCCTCTACCCTGTCTAAAAAAAAGATTCCGGTCATTACCGGCCCAATTATGGGGGACCGTTCCAAGCCGGAGCTGCTGTACCATACCACTGCCAACACAGCGCTTCTCCGTCAGCACGGTGTCCCCACCGCGATCTGCACCGACCATCCGGAAACGCCAATCCAATACCTTGCGCTGACCGCAGCCCTTTGCCAAAAGGCCGGGCTTTCCCGGGAAGACGCCCTTCTTTCCCTGACGCGCTGGGCGGCGGAGCTTTCCGGAGTCTCCAGCCGTGCCGGAACCCTTACTCCGGGGAAAGACGCCGACCTGGTTATTTTCCAGGGGGATCCCTTTGACATTATGAATTCCCCTCAGTGCGTCCTGATTAACGGCGAAGTCCGATTCGGGAGGCTGAATGTATGAGAGATCTCCCTGTTTCCGAAATCACCCAAGCCGTAAAGCAGCTTTTTATCGAGGCCAACTACACCCTTCCGCCAGATTTACAGGAACGGATGGCCTGCGCCGCCTGCCGCGAACAAAACCTGCTGGGAAAACAGGTGTTAAACGACCTGCTGGAAAACCTGGAGGCAGCCAAAACACTCCAAGTCCCCATTTGTCAGGACACCGGCATGGCCGTGCTTTTCCTCCGGCTGGGCCAGGAAGTCCACCTGACCGGAGGATGTCTCCAGGATGCCGTTGATGAAGGCGTCCGCCAGGCTTATCTGGAAGGGAACCTCCGCTGTTCGATGGTACGGGATCCCCTCCGGCGGGAAAATACCAACGACAATACGCCCGCCGTCCTCCATCTGGAACTGACAGAAGGCGATCAGGTGGAGCTGCTGGCAGCTCCCAAAGGGTTCGGCAGCGAGAATATGAGCCGGATCCAGATGCTTCCGCCCAGCGCTTCACCCCAGGAGGTCGCCGCTTTTGTCCGGGAAACAGTCCGGCTGGCCGGTTCCAACCCCTGTCCGCCAATTGTGGTTGGGGTGGGATTAGGCGGGGATTTCGAGCTTGCCGCCCTGCTGTCCAAAAAGGCTCTCTGCCGTCCGGTATCCGAACCGCATCCCGACCCTTTTTATGCGGATCTGGAAACCTCAATCCTGGAGGACCTCAACCGGCTGGACATCGGCCCCCAAGGGTTCGGCGGGAACACCACCGCCTTGGCTGTTCATATTGAAACGTATCCTACCCATATTGCCGGGCTTCCGGCAGCGGTCAATATTGGCTGCCATGTGACACGGCACCAGCGGATGGTTTTATAAACCATCCGCTCTTTTCTTTTTTATAAAGAGTTTCTTTCCCAAAATATCCCAGAGGAATAACCCTGGATTTCGGGGTTTTCTTCAACCATCGCCAAGCGCTGTTCCGCCCAGACACAGTACTGCGGCTCCATTTCAATCCCAATATAACGGCGGTTCAGCTTTTTAGCCACCACGCTGGTCGTGCCGGATCCCAGAAACGGATCCAGCACCACATCCCCTCTGGAAGAACTCGCAAGCATCAGCTTCGCCAGCAGCTTTTCCGGTTTTTGGGTCGGGTGTGCTGTATTCTCTGCCATGGACCAAAAAGGGACGGTGATGTCGTCCCAAAAGTTAGACGGGCAGGTATCGCGGTAATTGCCGTCCCCGGTTTCCACCCAATCTTTCGGCTGGCCGTTGACACGGTAGGGGGCATGGACTTTTCTGCGGATTTTTACCGCGTCCAGATGGAAGGTGTATTTCCTGCTGTTGGTTGCAAACCAGATATCCTCCATCCCGTTTTTCCAGTTGGATTTTGCCCCGCGCCCCTTTTCCCGCTGCCAGGTAATCCGGTTCTGCACATGGAAAAATTCCTGCAACACCCGGCCAATCACCAGGCTGCTCTCCCAGTCGCAGCAAACATACACAGAGCCCTCCTTTTTCAGCAGGGGCTGTACCGCCGAAAGCCATCGCTGGGTATATTCCTCGTAGCTGCTTTCCTTCTTCCGGAAAAACGTCGTCCCATAAAAGGATTTCGTCAGGTTATAGGGGGGATCCGCGATGATTAAATCCACGCTCCGGGGCGGAAGCAAGGGACATACCTCCAGCATATCTCCCAGGATGGTTTTATCAAGCAAGCCTGAAAGCTCTTCCACTCGGCTTTGCAGGGTGATACAGCGTTCCAGGTAAGCCGCTCCTTGGCCCAATGGAAGATCAATCGTTTTATTCCGACTCGATTTCTTTGCTGCCATAGTTGCCTCCACTGCTTTATATTTTTTGAGCGCACGGATACGCCCGCCAAATCCGGGAACGCAGTCCAGCAGCCATTTGGCCCGCCGCAAGCGTGTTCCTCTTATCAAACAAAGGCATCCGTTTATATAGTCGGCACACCCTCAAATCGGTGCCCGCTTTGAGGGTCAGGCTTTGC
>CANAQK010000094.1 GCA_947363605.1 uncultured Clostridia bacterium
CATATTCCTGATTATATCTCTTTTTGGCAAAATTTCAAATGCTGTTGCCCTGGCCGATCTGGAGAATGCTCTGGACATCCTTCACCTTCAGGACCTTTGGACAGGATAAAACACCATTCATAAAGCTCCCCTCCCTCATGGGCAGCCGGTTTCACCGCAATATGTGCTGCAAAATTGCAGCATTTTTTCAAGGTACAAAAGCTCTTTGAGTTAATTGTACCAGCGGCGGGACGAAAAGCAAGAGCCTTGCGAGCCCGGACCGGACTTTATTTTTAACTTCTTTTTTCCTACGGAGAAAAGACCGCAGAAATGTAAAAAAGACTTCCGGCACCCCAGAGGGGTACTGGAGGTCTTCCTTCTTTTACGCTTTTTATTCTATCTCAAAATGGAACGAAAAGCAATCCCCCAGCGTGGGGAAATTTGGGGGCATTTTGTGGGCGTGCAAGGCACCCTCTGTGGGAATTGTGGGATAAATTGTGACAGATCACGGGAAGAGTTCTTTTTCTCCCTCGGTAATAACAGACAAAGAAAACAATAGGGCATACTGTTCTGTAAGAGAAGCGACCGCGGTATCCCGTATTCTCCGCAAGCTTTTTGTTGCCAGATTCATCCCTTCCTGCATCTCCCGCCAGGTCTTGCGCTCAAAATAATACCCTTGCAGCACCTCCGTCTGTGTCTTATCCAACTGGCCCAGGTAGAAATCCAGCCGTTCTATGGCGGTTTCCAAAGCGTTCAGCCTGTGGACTACCGCTTTGTAGGCTTCCTCATTCACCCGGTTCGCCACCTCCCGGTACCGCAGGGCTACATCGGCGGTTTTGTCCGAGATGCGACCGGAGCGTATCCCATCCCCCATTTGGTGGGATAAGGCCATCTCCTCGATGGTCTCATCGTCCCCGACCTTCACAAAGTTTTTCAGCTCAAATCGTAGAGTGGCGGCCTCCCGCACCATCCGGCTGTGATTCTTTAACAGCATGAGTACATATTCTTTCGGCTCCATCCTGTAACCCTCCTTTACAGCAGTAGCTTTATGTCTGTTTTTTGGACGGATAAGCTGTCCTTTCCCGTCTGTTTCCACATTCTGTAAGATAGGGCCAACGGTCAGCTATGGCTCTATGTCCAAAATATCTGATAAAACTGTCTCTTTTCTTCCGGTTTTGCCGGCGCTTGTGCCGATCACCGTCCTTTCGTCGGGCCCTGGCATAAGCATAACAGGAAACTAACCGGAAGAAACTGCAAAGTGGGTCTGCCACCGTCCCTCGTTTACCAATCGGGAAACGAGAACCGGCAGCCACCCCGGAGGGGATTCCGAAATCTTTTTGCGGAGCAGGACACGCCCGATGCTGGGCGAAGGGGAAAAGAGACTTGCCGCCATGGGGGAAAATATCTGTATCAGCCAAAAGTAGAGCCGCCGGAAATCATTGTCGTCGCAGCAGACATCCCATCGGTTTCCGCTGTAAACCTTCTCAAAGGTCGAGGCAGTATGCTGCTTATAGGGAAGCAGAAAATCCGGCAGCTCATGGTGGATATGGCTGCAGCCCTCACAGCGGTACCGCCGGATCATCAGAACTGCCTTTGTCCCATCCTCCCGGATAAAGTGCCGCCGGCGGGTGCCGACGGCAGAAAGCTGTCCCCCGCAAAGGGGACAGGCATGGGGCGAAGCCCTGCTCCTCAGATAAAAAGGTTATTCTCTCCCTCCTCGATCCTGTAATCTTTGCTGTCGATGCTGACCATCTTTCTCTTTCCCGTATTTGAGAAAACTGCGGCCTCCTTTCCTTCCCATAAGACAAAAATGCGGAAGCCCCTTTTTCAAAGGGCCTCCGCACTGAACAACCTATCTTGTTTACTGATGTTTAGTCTGATTTTCTTCTACAAAGACATCCAGAAAGCGGCTGACAAGATGCCGCTGTTCCTTGGTGCATAGACACAGTTTGTCCTGTATTTCCAACCGGTCGTCCTCCTCGCCGCCCATCCGGTCAATCCCCAGCAGAAGATAATCCGGGGTGACCTCCAGAATGGAACAAATACGCATGATACATTCCAGACTGGGTTTCGTGTAGTTGTTCTCTATATTGGAAACATGGGTGGGAGTGCAGTCAAGCATAGAGGCCAGAGCCCTTTGCGTAATATGGAGCGCCTTGCGCCGGGAACATACTCGTTTCCCAAAAAGCGCATAATTCAGTTCCTGACCCATAGCTGGCCTCACCACCCTTCCTTGGTATAGTAAAATTTTAGCAAAGACCGTCCAAAAGGTAAAAGTAGTTATACTTTTATAGTTGAAGTTTCTGCAAAAGTTTTCATAAAATTCAAAAACCGGCTGGGAGATACCCCCAGCCGGAAACACATACCGTGTTTTGTATAGCCTCAGCTATCCGTAAATCTTTGGAAAACAGCCGTCGTGGGCAGCTGTTTTCCAGCCCTTCAAGCGGCGTTTTTCTGCCGTTCCTGCCGCTGCACCCGAACCTGAAGGTCCTGGGAAAACATCTGAAGGGTAGAAAATTCATCGTTCAGGTCGTCCAGCTGGCGGCGGAGGATGCCCTCATAGTGCCGCCTTTTTTCCTCCAGCGCGTCGATCTTGGCGATCCAGCGGTTCATCACCGCCGGGCTGGTGATGTTGGTGTCGATGAAGTGCTTCACCCGTTCCTGGTAAAGCTCCACCTCCCGGCGCATGGCGATGTAGAACTCCTGAGCCATCTTGTCCCGCTGCTTCTGGTCGTCCAGCACATACATACTGTTGACGATAAGCTGGCCGCTGTTCTGATTGTTGGCGTTGAGGGCCTCGATGAAGTCCTCGAACAGCGTCACCTCCTGCATATGGGTGCGGGGGACAAAGAACAGCTTGCCGTGGATGGAGATAGGCAGGGCCTCCATCCGGGCGAGGAAAAGGTCGGTCAGACCTTCCACCTGCTTGCGGGTGGCGCAGCGTTTGTAGAGCCCGAACAGCTCCTCCGCCTTCTTGCAGTAATCCCAGGGATCCACCAGGCTGTCCACAGCCAGGTTATCATACCCCATCTGGTTGGTTTGCCGGTCCATCCAGAGGTTGGCCAGCTTGGTATATTGGTTGGTGGTCTCCCCCAACGCCTCCTTCACCAGCTCCCGGCTGATGATCTGGGGGGATTTCTCGTTGTCCCGGCAGTAAATTTTGAAGATGCGGCTGCCCTGGGTCTTTCGGTCCCGGATGTCCCCGGTGGCGCTGCGGAAGGCGTCGGCTTCACTCAAACGGCCGCTTCTGGTGCAGGGCAGGTCCACCGACTGACAGAGCTGCTCCAGCACCGGCTTTTCAATGAGGATATTGGCGAGGGAGAAATACAAAATCTTCCCCAAAACATCGCTGCTGTCGCCTTTGACCGCCATAAAGTTGCTCATGTTTGCCATAGTAAACGCTCCTTTTTTGATGTTATGATGTGATAGACGGGATTTGTTCCGCCTGTCCGGTGGAATAGAGATGCCGGGCGTAGAGGAAGTCATCGATCCCCTTAAACCGGGCGTCCCACTCCAGCGGCTCAAACAGAAGGCCGTTCTGGCGGGCGATCTTCTCCACCTGGGAGAAGGCGTCCCGTACCTGGGGATTTTCCAGCTTGTCCATATCGTAGGCCCCTACCACCTTTTTCAGCGGAAGGCCGTTCAGTGTTTCGGGGAGGTACCGCAGACTATTGACCCCCGGCACGCAGACAAAGAGAGCATCGCCCAGAAAATAGCTGGCAACATCCCCTTTGAGCCCGCCCTCGGTGACACAGGCCACCTTGCTTCGGGCGTCCCCGGTGACATGGACCCAGGTTTGCGCTTTGGTCCCCAGGGTAAAGCCCTTGGCGGGATTGCTGGAGAACCAGCGGTACTTCATGCCGCCCTCAGCCCGGTCGGAACGGATCTGCATCCCCTGGATATACCCGTCCTTGTTGTAAATGGGGATAAGATACCCGCCATTCCCGGCAAAGGTCCATGCCCCATCCCGGAGGTAGAATCCGGGAACGCCTTTTAGCGGATAGCTGGCCGAGAGCTTGGCCGCGATCCTTTTTCTTGCGGAGTAGGAGGCCGGCATCGAGCGATACCGGTTCTCCTTGATCCGCTCTGGGGACAGGCCCCGTTTCAGAAGCTGTTTCTGGTGAAAGTCCGAAAGGGTCAGCAGGTCCAACAGGTCGTAGTAAACATCATGGCGCAGGGCCAGAGGGGCCAGTTTTGTTTTTGGGGTCGGCGGCGGAGCCGCTCGAACAGCACCCTCTACTTTCTCCACAAGCTGCCGATAGGCCGTTTTGTTGTCCACGCCGGTGATTTTGGCGTACAGCGTGATGCTGTTGCCGCCTGTCCCGCAGCGCTGGCAGTAACAGAGGTCCTCCTCGGTATTGAGATACAGGTGGTGGCTTTTGTCATCGCAAAAGGGGCACCGGGCCTGCACCTCAATATCGTCCAGGGTGGACGGCTTCATCTGGAGGCCGCACAGAGCGGCGGCCTCCAGAATAGGGATACGAATATAACCGTCCATGAAAAATCCTCCTAACTAACTGGCTTTTTTGAAGGGCGCGGGGGCCGACTGGCCGGGAGTCACGACCGAAAGGGGTGCATTGGGCACTACCCTGGCCAGCAGAATCTGGTCCGGCAGCTTGGGCAACCCGGTGATGCTTTCCACATCGTCAATAAAGACGGGATAGCGCCGCCCGGTGAGCCGCTTCATCAGCTGGGAAACCTCCAGGCCCGCCCGCAGCTTCTCCGAGTGGGAGAGCCGCCGGTAGTCCCTGCCGTTAAACTGAAAGCGGAAGGCGCTTTTTAGCTCGCCGGTGGTCTTTACCAGGTCGTAGAGGGAGATCTTCACCTGGGGCATAGACAGGCTGGCAAAGGAAAGCTCGTTTCGCGCCGCCAGGTAATTGACCGCGGCGCTCATCAGCAGCTTCTTCCGCCGGATCAGCTCGTCCGCCTCCTTTTCACGGGCGTCCAAGTCGGGAGCCGGCCGCGCGGCGACCTTTTCCAGAGCGGCCAGTTCTTCCTCCGCCTCCTGTTTTCTGGCGTGGAGGTCGGAAAGCCGCTGCATCTCCTCATCGTCCAGGTTCCCGTAGGTCAGGCTGGCGTTAAGCTCCTGTATCTGGCTGTTCAAGTGTGCAAGCTCTTTTTCATAGTCCCGGAGTTCTTCTTCCATCTTTGTCCGTTGTCCCTGGAGACGGGCCAGCAGCACAGCGGTTTTCTCCACATCCTCCTTGTGGAACTGCTCAAAGGTTTCCCTTGCCTGGGCCTCCAGGCTTTTCAAATCGTTCAGCTGTGACCGCAACCCCTGGCCTCGTGAGGTGACTTCCCCCAGCTTTTGGCGGAGATCATCCTGGGCCTGGGCTACCGCGTCAGCCGGGAGCGGCTGCTTGCAGGTGGGGCAAAGGGCCCCAGGCTGGGTGCGGGAGAGCATGGCAGTCACCTGCTTATGCTCCGCCGCCGCTGCCTGGAGCGCCGCCTGGGTCTCGGCCAAAGCGGTGGTAAACTTGCCCTCGTAGCTTTTTACTCGCAGACGTTCCTGGGCCAGTTCTGCCTGGCGAAGCTGTTCCAGCAGTTTCGGGGAAATTTCTTCCGGCTTGTCCCGGAGCAGTTCCTCGTACCGCAGGTGCAGCCCCTCCAGCTGCTTTTCTAAGGCGGGGCGGTCGATACCCACCTCCCTCTTCTGTTCCAGGGCATCAATCTGAGTTTTAATCTGTGCCATCCGTTCCTTTCCTTGGGCGACAGCCTCCTTGTTTTCCCTCTGCTGCTGGATCAGCTGGACCTTCTGGCCCTCCAGCACCAGCTTTCCTTCCTCCAGGTCCCGAATTTCTTCCCGCATGGTTTTCAGGAAGGTCTCCGGCGACAGGAGGGAAACATTCTCCAAAAGGGCCTGCTCCGGCTCAGTGAGCCGTTCCAGCACCGCCTTGTGGTCGATGAGGGGCAGGTTTTTCTGAAGGAGGGTTTGCCCATCGTTTCCCAGCGTTTCAATGAAGTACAGGGGATTGAAGATGGAGAGAAACTCGTCCTTTTCTCCGAACATTTTGGCAAGGTCGGCCTGCCGGATGGCGTAGCCGTTCCAGGTGACCTGCATCTTATCCTGTTTGCGGGTGCGGACCAGCTCGTGGGAAGCCCCCTTGTCATCCCTGAGCCACAGGTGGATTTCAATGTCCGGCAGGGTCTCACAGTAGAGCTTGTCGATGTGGGCCCCGCCGTACCGGTCCTGGCCGGTGACGGCAAAGGCGATGGCATCCACCACCGAGGTTTTCCCGGCGTGGTTGGCCCCGGTGATAAAGCTCACCGAGCCGAAGTCAAAGGTCTGCTCCTCCTGGAAGCACTTGAAGCCGGAAGCGGACATTCTGGTGATTTGAAATCCAGTGATCTTTTTCATATCATCCCCTCCTTACGCGGCGATCTCATAGCTTTCCAGCAGATTGACCACCTGGTTGTTTCTGCCCCGCTGCTGGTTCAGCCGCACATTCCGCAGGCAGATTCCCTGGGCAAGCTGCGGGTCGTTTCCGGGCCGCAGGCAGACGAGCTGCCGGCCCTGCCGGTCACAGAGGCTGATGGCGGTGAGCTTTCCGTCCTCCGATACCTTTCTGTCCTGGACGGTATAATCGAAGGTGAAGGCGCCGGCCTTGGTTGGCGGCAGGGTGGCGGGGGCGGCTGCCCGCTGTGTGACCAGTGAAGCCGTTTTCTGCGGGGCCGGGGATGATGCTGTTCCCGCCTTTCCCTGAAGCATCTGGGCATACCGGGCGTCCAGCGTTTTGCGGCCGGACTCGGTGATATAACAGTTTTTCCCTCTCTGCTCCACATCCACCCAAAGGGCGCCCATGGAGTAAAGATACCGGCCGATGCCCCACTGGACGGCGGCCCGCTTGAAGGAATCGGAAAGCCCGCCCTTCACCGGCTCGATGTCGCTGTTCTCGGCCCCGTCGGTTTTGGTGACCCACTCCTTGCGCTCCTCATCGTAGATGGAGAGGGCGCAAAGCTGGGAGCCATTGCCGATCTGGTGCCAGGGGGAAAACTCGGTTTTCCAGTGGAAAGGCCCTACTGTTTCGTCCAGCCGCCTTTGGATGGCCCGGCTGGTGATGAAAGCCACCGCCAGCCCCCGGCTTTTGTCCTGGGTGGTCTGCTGGATGCGCCATTCCACATCCTTTGTCTCAAAGGGAGCTGTGAGTTTTTTGGTCAGTTCCTGCTCATTCATGGTGATTGCCCCTTCTCTTATTGGAAAAATTCCTTCAAAGTCCGCCCGCTGGGGATGAGGACTTTTTCGTTGTCAACGCCAATATGAAATTGTAAGAAAACGCCGAAGAAATTTTGTAGTTTTT
>CANAQK010000095.1 GCA_947363605.1 uncultured Clostridia bacterium
TATCCTGACGGCCTCGCGGAACAGGCCGGTCGCTCCCCGCACGGGGAGCGTGGATTGAAATGAGCCGGTCGGGGAAGTCGCGTCCGGCAACTTGACAGTCGCTCCCCGCACGGGGAGCGTGGATTGAAATAGGCTGCGGCAGATATCCGTCGTCGCCTCGTCCAGGTCGCTCCCCGCACGGGGAGCGTGGATTGAAATCGTCAATATTCTTGCCTGTGGTTGCTAAAATCGTTGTTGTCGCTCCCCGCACGGGGAGCGTGGATTGAAATCTCTTGCGGCGCAGCGGTGCGGTATTCGGGCGCTGTCGCTCCCCGCACGGGGAGCGTGGATTGAAATTCCGATATCGAGCATAAAGCCTGCGTATATCTGGATTGTCGCTCCCCGCACGGGGAGCGTGGATTGAAATATAGGTGCATTGCAGGGCTTCGGCGGCGTGTCTGAGTCGCTCCCCGCACGGGGAGCGTGGATTGAAATGGTTCTCCGTGTCAGGATTTATCGGTAGCGGGAAAGTCGCTCCCCGCACGGGGAGCGTGGATTGAAATGGTACAGTATGAAGAGGATACAGGCTTGATCCACTGTCGCTCCCCGCACGGGGAGCGTGGATTGAAATCTTGGAAGAAACTGTTGTCCTCCCAGCTTTAAGCGCCCGTCGCTCCCCGCACGGGGAGCGTGGATTGAAATAGCCCCTGCGTAAGGTACTCCTATTGGTCGTTTTGGTCGCTCCCCGCACGGGGAGCGTGGATTGAAATCAGACCGGCCTCGTCCAACGCCGTTTGGTGGGAGGTGTCGCTCCCCGCACGGGGAGCGTGGATTGAAATAATATCTCTTGACGATCAATTTTCGTTGTGCTATTAGTCGCTCCCCGCACGGGGAGCGTGGATTGAAATAAGCCCGGATGGGTACAGGCGGAAATCAAATTCCGCGTCGCTCCCCGCACGGGGAGCGTGGATTGAAATTCTCGGAGTATCCGTTGATGTACCCCCAGAAGGTCCTCCAGTCGCTCCCCGCACGGGGAGCGTGGATTGAAATAATATCTCTTGACGATCAATTTTCGTTGTGCTATTAGTCGCTCCCCGCACGGGGAGCGTGGATTGAAATAAGCCCGGATGGGTACAGGCGGAAATCAAATTCCGCGTCGCTCCCCGCACGGGGAGCGTGGATTGAAATTCTCGGAGTATCCGTTGATGTACCCCCAGAAGGTCCTCCAGTCGCTCCCCGCACGGGGAGCGTGGATTGAAATAGGAAACGGTACAGCCCTTATTTTAGAGCTGTACCGTTTTATCTGTTTATTTTCAGGGGCAGCTGACCCCTTTATGCAGTTATTATTTCCGAATTTTTAATTCGGAAATAATACATTTGATTTGAGCCGTTTACGGCGGCAACCGCAAAACATGGCAGATATTACTTCCGACCTTTCAATTCGGCAGTAATAATTTCTAGCATCCCACAGGAATTTTACAGGGTTTCAGCGGATTTCCTGTTTGTGGCACGGGTATAAGTTTCCAGCACTTCCACCGCCCCGTCAACACCGAGCTTGGCACTGTTAATTGAAAGGTCAAAATGTTCCGCCCTGCCCCATCGCTGATTCGTATAATAATTGTAGTAGGAAGAACGCCGCTTATCGATCCGAAGAAGCTTTTCCTTGGCCTTATCCTCATTCAGTTCATTGACTCGAATAGAACGCTCAATCCGGCTCTGCAGGTCTGCATGGACAAAAATCCGGATCAGGCTGGGATTTTCCCGGAGCACATAGTCCGCGCACCGCCCAACAATCACACAGCTTCCCTGTGCAGCAACTTCTTTGATAATGTCTGACTGGATCAGATAGATTTTATCGCTTAAAGGCAGGTCAAACCCAGCTCCGCCGCCGCCAAAGAGGGACAGGGTATACAACAGGCTGCCCGTTGGTTTTAGATCGGCCTGTTGGAACATTTCCTCTGCAAAGCCGCTTTTTTTGGCGGCGATCGTAATCAGTTCGTTATCATAGAAGGGGATACCCAGTTTGGAAGCCAGCTTTCGCCCGATTTCCCGCCCGCCGCTTCCATATTCCCGGCTGATGGTGATAATGGTTTTCTTCATTCCTGTCACTCCGATCTTTTGGTTTTTCCTGTTGCAGGATCTAATTTTATTATGCGGCAATTTTCCCGAAAAGTCAAGGGCGGTTTATTACAATTCCACAAAACAAGCTGGAACTTTATTTCTGTTTATGCCTAAAATATAAAAATTAACACTTGTTCCCGCAGGAGGGAAAACAGGCCGTCATTTCTTTTTCAGCCGCCTGCCGCCCTTATTCCAGCCCGGCTTGTTGACCTGTCTGGCCCGCGCGATGCCCATACTGCCTTCCGGAAGGTCGTCTGTAATGGTGGACCCGGCAGCGGTATATCCATAGTCCCCGATGGTCACGGGTGCTACCAGATTGGTATTGCATCCGATAAACGCATGGTCGCCGATCCGGCAGCGGTTCTTCTCCTGGCCGTTGTAATTTACCGTTACGCATCCACAGCCAAAATTGACGCCTTTCCCAACATCGCTGTCCCCCACATAGGTCAGGTGGGAGATATGGGTTTCCTCCCCAACCACCGAATTTTTGACTTCCACAAAGTCACCGATATGCACCCCATCCAGGATCCGGCTGTTAGGACGGATATGGCAGAACGGCCCGATGGAAACCCCGTTCCCGATCCAGGACTGGTAGCTTTGGGAAGCATTGATCCTGCTGGAATTTCCCACTTCCGTCTGTTCCAGCAGGGTATTGGGGCCAATAACGCAGTTTGCGCCAATCCGCACACCCTTTTTCAGGATCGTTCCGGGAAGGATGGTGGTACCAGCTTCAATTTCGGCATCCCGGCTGATAAAGACCCCATCCAGCCCCAGAAAGAATACGCCTTTTTCCAGTAGGCGGGCAATTTCGAAGCCCTTGGCTGTTTCGTTGGCAAAAAGCAGGGCAGAGGGGGAATCGATCCAGGAAAGCTCTCCCGGATGGACCGGGGCCATTGAAACGCCGCCCTCTATCCGCTGGGCTGCCTGCTCCAGCTCTGCGGGGCTTCCGGTGTCCAGACCCGCTGCCAGCTGTGCCGGATCTGCCCAGCAGGCCAGGCCAGGGCTTTCCCCGATCCAAACGCAGGCTTTTTTCTCCTGACGGTAAAGCTCCAGCGAGCGCCGGACCGTTTCCGGCCGGATCAGCGCCAATTCTGTCGGAAGGATGAACACCTCGCCCGGCAGCGCCCGCAGCCAATTCGACAGCGCCCCGGCGGAAAGCTTCTCGGCCCCCGGCAGCTCCAGATCTTCTTCCGCCAGCAGCGCAACCCGGCTGATTCCGGCTTCCCGGCAAAGGGCGGCGGCCCGTTCTGCAATCGGCTCAAAAAGTACTTCCGCCTGTCCGTTCGGACGGCCAGGAAAGATCCGGCGTTCCCGTTTGGGAGCCGTAATAATTACTGTGGTCTGTTTCATTCTCGATTCCTCCCGAAATTCCATTTTCATAATGAATGGCTGATGGCGCTCCGCTTGGTGCAGGTTTTGACTGATCCGGCGGACTCTTGAAAAACCGCGTAAAATGCGGCCGGGGCTCTTGCTGGAATTCTCCCGAGGAGAGTGCTTGGAAAGGAGATTCAGCCTGGTTATTTACCTTATATTATTACAATTCTACCTTTTGATTGCAAGTCCGCCGATCTTTCTTTGTGTAGAAATGCGAAATTTTCAGCTTTTGGCAATTATTTTCAGCTTTATTATAGCAATTTTTTATCGGTTTTGCTATAATAAAAAACAGAGCTTGTGGTAATTCCGCAAGCGGTTGGTTTCTTAACCGCAAAAAGGCTCGAAAAAGGGGAGTGTCCAACATAAAGATTTTATGGGGGAAGAGATGCCGCGACCTGCGCGGCCGCGATTCCAATGCAGAGCTGCGATCCCCGCACTCTCTCCTGCTTTCTTTGGGCAACCAAAGAAAGCAGGAGGAAAGAAAACCACTGAGGGGAGCTCTCCTCAGTATCCCCACATGGCAGATAGCGGGGGAGTCCCCCTGCTGTCAGGCCGCCCCGGTTTATAGTCAACCCACTTGAAAAGAAGCATTGGCTTCTTTTTCAACACTGCGGCATATCATGCCGCAGTGGGCCGCGAAGCGGCCATGCGGTAGGTCTTTATAGACGGCGCACAGCGCATTTTATGCGCGGACAGGCAAAGCCTGACCCTCCAATCGGGTATCGATTTGAGGGTGTGCCGACTATATCGCCGGAGAAAGGTCCAGACAGCTCGAGAGCCGTTTTTCCGTATATCTTTGTAAAGGGCACTCCGCGAAAAAGTTCAGACGGAAGAGGAAACTTTCACCGAATCAACAAAATGGAGGAGATTAAAAGTGAGCAAAAAATTCGTTTATCTTTTCTCTGAAGGAAACGGAACCATGCGCGAACTGCTGGGCGGCAAAGGGGCAAACCTTGCTGAAATGACCAATCTCGGTATGCCGGTTCCGCAGGGCTTCACCATCACCACGGAAGCCTGCACCCAATACTATGAGGATGGCCGCAAAATCAACGATGAGATCATGGCGGAGATCATGGAAAACATCACTAAGATGGAAGAGATCACCGGCATGAAATTCGGCGATAGAGAAAACCCGCTGCTGGTTTCGGTTCGTTCCGGCGCGCGGGCTTCCATGCCTGGTATGATGGATACAATCCTGAACCTTGGCTTGAACGAAGAGGTTGTCGAAGTCCTGGCTGCAAAATCCGGCAATCCGAGATGGGCATGGGACTGCTACCGCCGTTTTATCCAGATGTATTCCGACGTTGTTATGGAAGTCGGCAAAAAATACTTTGAAGAGCTCATCGACGAGATGAAAGAGAAAAAAGGCGTTACCCAGGACGTTGACCTGACCGCCGAGGATCTCAAGGAGCTGGCTGAGCAGTTCAAAGCAGAATATAAGGCAAAAATCGGTGCGGACTTCCCCTCCGATCCCAAAGAGCAGCTGATGGGTGCTGTGAAAGCGGTATTCCGTTCCTGGGACAACCCGCGTGCGAACTTCTACCGGATGCAGAACGAGATCCCGTATTCCTGGGGTACTGCGGTCAACGTCCAGATGATGGCGTTCGGTAACATGGGCGATACCTCGGGCACCGGCGTTGCCTTCACCCGTGACCCGGCTACCGGTGAGAAGAAGCTGATGGGCGAATTCCTGATGAACGCGCAGGGTGAAGACGTCGTTGCCGGCGTCCGCACTCCGCAGCCGATTGCACAGCTGGCAGAGGTTATGCCGGAAGTTTACGCACAGTTTGTTGAAATCTGCGGCCGGCTGGAAAACCACTACCGGGATATGCAGGATATGGAGTTCACTATCCAGGACAAGAAGCTCTATATGCTCCAGACCCGTAACGGGAAGAGAACCGCTGCCGCCGCGCTGAAGATTGCCTGCGACCTGCTGGACGAAGGCATGATTTCGGAAGAAGAAGCCATCAAGATGATCGACCCGAAACAGCTTGACGCGCTGCTGCACCCGCAGTTCGACGCAAAAGCACTGAAAGCAGCTTCCCCGATCGGCAGCGCATTGCCGGCTTCCCCGGGCGCAGCCTGCGGCAAGATTGTCTTCTCCGCAGAAGACGCTGTAGCTTGGGCAGAGAAAGGCGAGAAAGTCGTTCTCGTCCGTCTGGAAACCTCTCCGGAGGATATCGAAGGGATGCACGTGGCTGAGGGTATCCTGACCGTCCGCGGCGGTATGACCTCCCACGCAGCGGTAGTTGCACGCGGTATGGGTACCTGCTGTGTATCCGGCTGCGGCGAGATCGCGATGAACGAAGAAGCGAAGACCTTCACCCTGGCTGGAAAAGAGTACCATGAAGGGGATTATATTTCCCTGGACGGCTCCACTGGCAACATTTATGGGGAAGCAATCCCGACTGTACCGGCTTCTATCGGCGGCGAGTTCGGCCGGATCATGGAGCTGGCGGATAAATATCGTGTGCTTCAGGTCCGCACCAACGCAGATACCCCGAATGACGCAAAACAGGCGGCTACCTTTGGCGCAGAGGGTATCGGCCTCTGCCGTACCGAGCATATGTTCTTTGATTCCGACCGTATCCCGGCAATGCGCGAGATGATCGTTTCGGATACCGAAGAGCAGCGCCGTGTAGCACTGGCAAAACTCCTGCCGATGCAGAGAAGCGACTTCGAGGCCCTCTACGAGGCAATGGGCGGCCATCCGGTTACGATCCGTTTCCTGGACCCGCCGCTGCATGAGTTCCTCCCGACTGCTGAGGAGGATATTCAGGCACTGGCTGCCGAGATGAAGCTCGACGCACAGAAGCTGAAAGACAAGATTGATTCCCTCCACGAGTTTAACCCGATGATGGGCCACCGCGGCTGCCGTCTGGCAGTTTCCTACCCGGAAATCGCCGAGATGCAGACTACCGCTGTTATTGAAGCGGCAATCAACGTGAAGAAGGCGCATCCGGATTGGGCGATCGTGCCGGAGATTATGATCCCGCTGGTTGGCGAGATCAAGGAGCTCCAGTTCGTTAAATCGGTCGTTACTAAGACGGCAGACGCAGTGATCGAAAAGAGCGGCTGTGAACTGCACTACAAAGTCGGCACCATGATCGAGATCCCGCGTGCGGCGCTGACAGCGGATGAAATCGCAACCGAGGCAGAATTCTTCTCCTTCGGTACCAACGACCTGACCCAGATGACCTTCGGCTTCAGCCGCGACGACGCAGGCGCATTCCTGGGCTCTTACTACGAGAAGAAGATCTACGAGAATGATCCGTTTGCACGGCTGGATCAGAAAGGCGTTGGCAAGCTGGTCCAGATGGCGGCAGATCTGGGCAAAAAGACCCGCCCCGACATCAAGCTGGGGATCTGCGGCGAACATGGCGGCGACCCGAGCTCGGTTGAGTTCTGCCATAAAGCAGGCCTGACCTATGTTTCCTGCTCGCCGTTCCGTGTGCCGATCGCAAGACTGGCTGCAGCACAGGCGGCTATCAAGCATAAATAATCCGGCAATTTTATTGTTGTAAGGCTATGTAATTTGGCCTGTGCAGGGCCATAGCACTTAGCCTGCGCCATAGAAAAATAAGACCTTGCATCTCACGATGCCGCATCTCACGATGCCGCATCTCACGATGCCGCATCTCACGATGC
>CANAQK010000096.1 GCA_947363605.1 uncultured Clostridia bacterium
GCCGCTTTTCGCACTTTGTTAAAAAGGCTTTAGCCTATTGGTACAGCTTCTTAATTGCTGATGCAATAAAAAAGATAAGAAGTAAACAAAAAATCGAAACTTTAGGAAAACTCTATAAAAATACTTATCTAACCAAAACTGTCCCATCGGATTTAGAGCACGATCAATTTGAGGAATGGGTAAGCATACTTGTAGATATGTCCGATAGAGAGATGGACATATTGGTACGCTTGCACGATAAAGAAAAAGCAGCGGCCCCCAATTTTCAAAGTAGGTATACCACTACGGATTCTTTTTGGGAATCATTTGTTTCTGAGACCTGCAACCGCTATGGCATCTTAGAAGAAGAGTTTTATACAGTCCTGAATCGTCTTTTGCGCACAGGCTTCTACAGAAATGATTTTAAGGAGGCCGGCGCTCTTGATCGGTTGAACCCGATGGGATACACTACGTTATATTTTGAGAAATTTTTGGAAAAGATAGTGCAAGGCTAATTGCCGGTATCATAACGGTATCACGAGGTAAGAACAATCCCCCACAAACCCTTGTTTTATCAGGGTTTGTGGGGGATTTGGCTACTATTCCCACTCGATACGAGTAAGCAGACATATGTTGTAACAAATCATTTTTGCTAGGGTTATTGTGCAAATACTGCAAACTTTGGACAACGTTTATCGACTGCGGCATCCCCTGGTATCATAGTAGTATCACAGCTGTATCTTCAGAACATCTCCCTGCTTCTCCGATAGTGGTACAACAACTTACCGCTTTCCAATTCTCCGATTTGAATTTTATCTACAATCCAATTATTCTGACTGATTACAAAAGCCCCAGGGAGGCAACTTCCTTACGAAGTGTTTCCCTTCCGTCGCCCTTTTTCTGTTCACACGGCTGCATTACCCCATATTCAGCCGCGATTTTAACGCTTCCTGCAATACCTGAGAAAAATTGATGTTTTGCTCCAAGGCCGCGGCATTAAGCCATGCCGGAATACTAAGCGTCTTTTTTACGGATTTTTCAAAGTGTTCCTTTGCGTATGAGTCTACAGCAACCATATTCACTAACGCTTCGCATACAGGGGATTCCCTAGGAACTTTTTCTGTATGCTCCGCAAAAAACTAGGGGAACGTCGATGACGCTCCCCGTACAAAAACATAATGTTTTTTGATTTCAATATTATTATATGCCGTTTTTTAAAAAAGTCAACTACTTTATCAGGAAATCTGTAATTTTCTTTATAAAATGATAAACTGATTTCAGTAATTGCTGATTTGAATAGTAATATGAATGTCTTACCATCCGATCGTTTACCAAACTGAACAATTCTGAATACCGATGTTTTTTAACATCTTCGGATACAGTACGATCATATACAAACAGTAATGTGCAAAACTCAAAGATCGGCTGAGTTGACAAATGTCTGCGCCGAACATCTGCGCTGATTTCTGGAATTGATGCAACAAACTGAGTAACGGCAGCCGTAGGTCTTGTAGAACCCTTTTTTAAATTGTTAATAATACAATTATTATGTGCACAGGCGTTTCTTAAATTTTTAATTGGATGCAGCAGCTGTTGCCGGACAGGCGCATTGGAGGCATAGTAATAGTCATATAAATGGAGAAAGGTACCAAAAGAAATGATCTCCAGAAATGCCCAGATCGGACATCTAATGCCGATATAATCAATAATATCTTTATTGTTTGCATTTTTATGAGTGTCAAAGGTGAAAAATTTATTGATTAAATTCCCCACATAAGTGGAGTATCTCTTTTTAAAGATTTCTTCTTTCAAATAGTCATGCTTACTAATAAATGAAACTACGAGATTGTACCCATCTTCATTCAGATCAGCCGTCACATCATTCAGTAACTGTACTTTCAAATCGTGTTCAATGTCCAGACACATTTGAAAAGAGAGATTGCGTACATGCAGATCAATTGAGGATAAATCGACAAGATAAGCAAAATCTAAATCAATATAAGTACCTTCACGTTCTCCTCTGCGACGTTTATCATAATTGTTTCGATATGCGGCAAGTCTGAAATAATTATTTTTTCGTTGGAGAAATTCAACAGCTTCTTGTTCACTGATGTACTGAAAGGTAATCCCTTTTTCACTTTTCATTTTATCTACCAGCTGTTCAGCTGAAAGTTTTGGCTTACTCATTGGGCTGCACCTCAATCGATGTTATTATAGGTTCGGATTCTTTTTATGCCTTTTGACAATTGAACAAAGCAAAACGGGACTTTCCGCTATGCAGGGATGAGATAAAAGATTATACAAAAATCATCAATCAGGTACAAATAAGAATCTCGGGCCTATTGTAACGAAGAAAGGTGATTTATACGGAAAATCAAGCAGATAGTCTGTGCCATACGAAATGGATGTGTAAATACCATCTAACTATACTTCCAAAGCACAAGAGAAAAGCATACTAATGATGTAAGATTAAATAGTTATCCTGAACGGTAAGGAGAGGTTGATGGACAGGCTTCCAACCTTCGGTGTCAAATTACCGGACTTCTTCCGCCAGCATATCCTCAAATTTCTGATTCTCGGGCATCGGGTTCACTTGCTGGATCAATGCCTGGTAAATGCGCTCCGTTTGATTGTTATCGTAAAAAAGGAAGAAACCCTCCATCCGTTCTTGATAGGCCTTTTCTGTCTTTCCTTCATTTTCAAGGATTCTTTCCAACTCTTTTAACGCATCGCCGGCATTTTCGGTAAGCGGGCCGAAGCCCTTTTCCAGTGGGATATTCAATTTCCGATAGCTCATCAGTCCAGCCCGGAACCGGTCATAATCTGGAAAAAAGTAGAGGATGGCGCGTTTCAGATAAACAAAATCGAAGGTAAAAGAAGAAAAATCTGAAATGAAAACCGAATACTCCGCTGCATCGACATTGGTTTCCGAAAGATAGATACGCGGATTGGAAAAGGAAAAGGAATCCTTATAGCATTGGAAAAGAGGGTGCAGCTTGAGGTCGAGCGTATAATCGTATTTTTCCAGTATTTCGGCCAGTGTTTCGCTGGACAGGAACTCCTGAAGGCTTTGATAAAATTCAGACTTTTCGAATAATTGAGGTTCAGGCTGCCATATGCCTCCAGGCTTCAGGGAAATCAAATAAGACCTCCAGGAAGGCGCCATTAAAATTTTCCGTCTTCCCTTTTGAGGTACTGCATGGGCGTCCATATAATCATACCGGGGCATCCCCGCAGGAATCAGGTTTTCTTTTAAGAAGTGGTATTGGCCCGTTAAATTTTCGATTTCACATGAAGTCGAGACCACTTCCCGATCAATCTCCAAACGATCCAGCGAGTATTTGTGCGGTGTATGCGCGTGAAGCACCCCATGCTGGAGATAGATGATTTCCGGGTCATTGACATCCCGATAGTGGCCATAGGTGACCGGGTCAAAGGGGATATAATTGTATCGTTCAATATAAGCCGTAATGATCTTTTCCGCCTGCAAATAGAGAAATTTATGCCTTTTGGAATGGAATAAAACAATCTGTTTTTCAGGGATGCCTTTGAATTTCCCTGATTGGGCAAAATTCTCATCATGAGTGATGTAGTATCGAGTAATCCCATCGTTTTGTTTGATGTCATGGATAAACTGATAAAACCCGTTGTCCTTCCCGACCCCTGTACTGTCCGAATAGAGCCAAACACGTTCTTTTGCGGATTTATTCATCATCGCCAGTTTTCTGACCAGCCAGAATTTTTTGTGATTCTTCCAATACCATCTTTCTCTCAAGGCCTTGACCTTCTTTTGCCGTTCTTCTGAAGGCCGCGCAACAAAAAAAGAAAGATCCCGCTTGGTACATTCCGTCCCTTGGTTGTAGAAGGTCTGATTTTTTGCCTTGGTTTTGAAGGAAAGATCCGGCATGAAATAATATTTTAGCTTCATGTCATAGCCGTTCACGGATACACGCGGGGAAATGCGGCCGTTCAAACCGCTGGGGACACGGAATTGAAACCGCCAGAACTGGGCGGTTTTGATCTTGCTTTTATAATATCCATGGGCTGAGTCGAGGAGGGTTAACCGTTCTTCAAAGGAGCCTTCTGGAGTGATAATTTTGACATAAAGCTCCGGCTTAGGGGAAAAGAGGAAGAAAGGGGATTTCAGGAACCCGTGCCACTCCACAAAAGCATCTGTGATTTTTACTTTTGTAAATACAGCGGTTATGGTGTTTTCGATGGCAAGCAGATGGTTTTCCTGACAAAGAGCCATCGTTCCCGCATTATAATAGAGCTTCATTGGACAGTCTGTTTTCAGGGACAATAAGTAATATTTATGAAAAAGATCCATCGCCGGATGTTTTAAAATCAAATCGGAGTCTATTTGGTCGATAATGCTGTTTAATCGGCGCTGATATTCATTGAATGCTTCCGGGTTAAAATGGTATGGATAAAGCCTGTCTTGAATGATTCTCCAATTTAAATTATATAAAACGATTGCCTGGCTATATTTGGACCGCTGCTGAATCTGCAAAAATCGTTCAAAAGTATACAGCGGATGCGCCTCTTCATAATAGGGATGGGAATTTTGTTTTGTTGTGCCCTCATCCCGTTGAAAGTAAAAGTAAATCGCTTCTTTACAATAACCAATACAATTTAATGTTTTAGTTTGTTTCAGATTATAAATTTGGTCTTCACAAAGCTTCAAATGGGTATCGAATAATAGATTATCCTCGCCCTTATTTTTCACACAGACATTCATGGTCGTTTGGGAAATATAAGGATATTCCTCCAAATCATAGACTCCGCTTTTTTTGAGATATTTATATCTCCAATGAGAGGTTTTGCTGCTTTCCCGGCAATACATTAAACGGTAGGTAACAATATCCACTTCTTCATCATGTTTGTCAAAAAAGTCAGCTACATTTTTGACGGTTCCCAGGGATAATGTATCGTCACTATCCAGGTACATCAGGTATTTCCCCTTGGCGCTGCGGATCCCGTAATTGCGCGCGGCGGAGACGCCCTGGTTTTCCTGGGACAGCACGCGGAAATTTTCGTGCTCCTCCGCGTAGCGCTCACAAATTTCCAGGCTGTTGTCCGCCGAGCCGTCGTTGATCATCAAGACTTCCATTTCCTCCTGAGGGATGGTCTGGGACAACAGGGAGTTCAAGCAGTCTTCCAGATACTGCTCCGCATTATAAACCGGGATAATCACCGTGACCCGATATTCAAATTCCATCTTTTAACATCTCCATTGTCAGTTTGATTCCGGATTCCATGTCATAGCGAGGGGCCCAGCCCAATTGCTTCAGCTTCTCTCCCCGCATTACCGCCCGTGTCGCAGTGGAATATCCTGCTTGTTCTGATTCGCTCGGGCTTTCAAAAACAACCTTGCGTCCAGCTGTCTGTGCTACCAGGGAGGCTAATTCCTTTAAGGTAATGTCCGATTGACGATCGGCCAAATCGTAGGCTTCGCCGCAGACGCCGGATGTCAGTACATACAGCATCCCAAGGACAGCGTCGCAGACAAAGGCATAGGAATAGAATTGATTGCCGGCGCTCTTTAATACAATATCCTCTTCTGCCAGACCTTTTTTGATAAACTGTGACAGCGCCTTGGTATCGCTCATCCGCATGGTTGGCCCGTAGCAGCGGGGAAGGCGGATGATGACGGCGTCAACACCTTTTTCCTGGATATAGGCTTGGCACATGGCTTCGCTGACCCGCTTCGACTCCGGATATCCTGCCCGGAGGGTATTGCAATTGATATATCCGCAGTAGCCTTCGTCAAAATAATCCGCGTCGCCGCGGTTTTCCCCATACACCTCCACACTGGAAAGCAGTAAGAAGCGTGTTCCAGGATGCCGGGCGCTCACATCCAACATATTTTGGGTACCCAGAATATTAGACAGGATGGTGTTGATGGGTTCCTGCGTGTATTGGGCTGGATGGGTCGTGCTGGCGGCGTGGATCAGAAGATCCGGCGCTTCCGGAAATTGGTCCAGCGGCTGAGTGATATCATGGGGAAAATAGGAAAATGCCGGATGCTTCATCCAATGGTAAAAGCGCTGCTTTGCCGCCGATTCACTGCGGCTGGCAGCAAAAATACGATATTGTTTGGAGGGATCCATTCCTTCGTTCTGTATCATGAGAACATCAATCAGGAGGCTTCCAATCATTCCGCTTGCTCCCGAAAGGAGGAGGCTCTTCCCCTGGATTTTTTCCCAGTATGGGAAGGAATCTATCAAGGATTGCAGCATCCGCCTGTATGGAGCTGATTTTAAATAATCCATTCTTTCACCTACTTCAGCCAATTATCCCGGTCCATTTTGATATATGCTTTAAATAGCTCAAGATCATCCTTGGTGGTTAGTTTGATATTTTTGTCCGATCCTGCCGAAAAATAAAGACGTTCTCCCAATTCGACCATAAGGGTGTTGGCGTAAGTTCCCGCATGAATGCCGACTTGCTCAGCAAAAGCTTTTTCGTAAGCCCAATACAGCTTGCCGTATGGATAAGCCTGCGGGGTAGACACGCGACGCAATGTTTCCCGTGGGATATAAGCTGTAGTAGAAAAGTCGTCATCAGCGATAAAGATCTGTTCATTATAGGGCAGTGCGGTGACGGCGTTCCCATGCTTTTGACATTGAATAATCACATCCGAGAGGACAAAATCGTCAAGCATAGGACGTATCCCGTCATGGATTACCACGATGTCTTCCTGTGTACAGTGTTCTTTTAAAGCCAGCAGTCCATTCCGGATAGACTCCTGGGCCGTATTGCCATTCGGGATCACCCATTTCAATTTGTCAATACTGAACTGCTTGGCATAGGCCCAAAGCACATCATGCCATCCGTCAATACAGACCACTTCAATGGCGTCAATTTTCGGATGTTTTTGAAAATTTTCCAACGTGTATATGATTACGGGTTTATCATATACATTGATAAACTGCTTAGGGATATCCTGTCCCATACGGCTGCCGCTTCCCCCGGCTATAATCAATGCGATGTTCATAACTGCCCTTCTCCTTATCTATTCATAATGTTCTTCCATGCCTCAGTTTGTATAACCGCCCAATCAGGCTGGCCGTCCGAAAGGCCCATCCCGCCGGATAGGGGACCAGCCGGGCCACCAGCCGGCCTGCA
>CANAQK010000097.1 GCA_947363605.1 uncultured Clostridia bacterium
CAATGCTTCTTTTCAAGTGCGTTGACTATAAAACTAGCTGGACTTCGGACGGGCAAAGCCATGCATAAATCCGTCCAGGCGGATAGAACAGATATCACCTCCGATAATAACACCTTCGCAAACCAGCAGGTTGGCCCGGATATCTTCCGGATAATCCGGGTAATTGGTGACTTCATAAGTATAACGCCGGACTTTCCGCCCTGCATAGTCGGAAAGGTCAAATCCCTGCTTTTTCTGGATTTTATTGTACTCCTGATAGACTTTTCCAAATTCTACCGGTATGGCCACCTCTGAAATTTCAAGCGGCTCCGACCCTACTTCCCATCCATATGTTTTCAAATAGGCGATCCGCTCTTCATTGCTTCTTGCCGTCAAAACTGCTGCTGACTTTTTAGCGGCTTCTGTGACCAGGCTTCCCTGAAAGAGAAGATAGAATGAAACTCCGATCGCCGTCCCGAACAGCAGAAACAGGAAGATCTTTTTTACGTTTGGCTTCATCGAAACAATAAACATGGCGTTTCCGCACCTCTCGCTGTAAGTTACTTGAGTATATGCGGAAACCTCGGAATCCATGCCTTGGCACAAAAAACGCAGCCGAATTTTTCAGCTGCGCCTGATCCTATTTTTTGACAGCGGCGATGAAAAAAGTAGCCGCCCATAATACCACGGTGGACAAAAGAACCCCCTTTTGAAGCCGGGTTTCCACCAAATCAAAGAGTTCCGTTTTTTTCCGGCGGGCTGCAATCCAAAGCCCCAGGAATAAGAGCAGCAGGACCGGAAGCGTCCACCGCCACTGCACAGGGGTCAGGACCCCCAAAATAGAGCAGAGGTTGGCTGCAATCGAGAAAAGCATCCCGCCAAAAAACAGCGCTCGATAAAGATTAGGTTTCATCGCTTAGTTATCCTTAAAGTCAAAGGCATCATGGATGGATACTACCGCCCGATCCGCATCCTTCCGCTCAATCAAAACAGAAATCTTGATCTCTGAAGTCGAAATCATCTGGATATTGATATTCGCATCGTACAAAGCCTCAAACATCTTAGAAGCGACACCCGGGTTGGACTGCATTCCCGCACCGACAATGGAAACCTTGACCACGTTGTCGTCCGCTTCAATCCGCTCCGCACCAACAACGTCAAATTTTTCATGCAGCAGCGCCAAAGCGGCATCTTTATCCGACAGCGGGACCGTAAAGCTGATATCCTTGGTATTGTAGCGGCCGATAGACTGCAAAATAATATCCACGTTGATCTTCTTGCTTGCCAGCAAGGAGAAAATCTTAAATGCAATACCCGGAGTGTCCGGCAGGCCGATCAGCGCAATCCGAGCAACATTTTCATCCTTGGTAACTCCTTTAATCAACAATTTCTCCACTTTAACTGCCTCCTTCACGATCGTACCCGGCTTCTGTTCCAGGCTTGACAACACTTCAATATTCACATGATATTTTTTCGCCATCTCCACCGAACGGTTATGTAAGACCCCCGCGCCCAAAGAAGCCAGCTCCAGCATTTCATCATAGGAAATCTCATCCAGCTTCACCGCATCTTTGACGATCCGGGGATCCGCTGTATAAACGCCGTCCACATCCGTGTAAATCTGGCAGCGATCCGCCCGCAGCTCCGCCGCCAGTGCTACAGCACTGGTATCCGAGCCGCCCCGCCCCAAGGTGGTGATATCATCAAAGCGGTTCAGACCCTGGAAACCGGCTACAACAACAATATTGTTGTTGTCCAGCTCGCGGCGGACACGTTCCCCCTTGATCCGGCGGATCCGGGCCGCCCCATGATTGGAACGGGTCAGGAAGCCTGCCTGCCATCCCGTCAGGGAAACAACCGGGAAGCCCATTTTTTCAATCGCCATTGCCAACAAGGATATGGAAATTTGCTCCCCTGTAGAAAGCAGCATATCCATCTCCCGTTTAGAGGCATTTTCGTTAATTTCACAGGCTTTCGCGATCAAATCGTCCGTCGTATCCCCTTGGGCGCTGACCACTACCACCACTTCATTTCCAGCTTTATAGGTATCTGTAATAATTTTCGCTACATTGAAGATCCGTTCTTTGTCCCGGACAGAACTGCCGCCAAATTTTTGTACAATAAGTCCCATTGCCAAACCTCCTCTAATATTCTCTTATAGTCAACGCACTTGAAAGGAAGCATTGGCTTCTTTTCACCACTGCGGCATATCATGCCGCAGTGGGCCGCGAAGCGGCCATGCGGTAGGGCTTCATAGACGGCGCACAGCGCATTTTATGCGCGAACAGGCAAAGCCTGACCCTCAAATTGGGTATCGATTGGAGGGTGTGCCGGCTATATAAGATTGATTCCAGTTTCCCTTTTATACTATGTCAGGTACTCACAATCGTGCCTACATTATCAATTGAAAGCTCCCGGATCCCCCAGCCGTCCAGCTCCAGTTCCCCCAGATAGCTGCGCAGCTTCGGCGCGAAACCCGCATCTTCTCCCGATACAATCGCCATCATAGTCGGGCCGGCCCCGCTGATATAAACCGCATAGGCACCCAACTCATAAGCAAACCGGAACACTTCATCCGCATATTTAATCAATGGCATCCGGTAAGGCTGATGAATACGGTCGCCAACCGCAATTTTCAAATTTTCATACTTCCCCTGAAGCAGCGAAGCTGAAAACAGCGCCGCTCTGGCCAGATTATACCGCGCGTCCTGATGAGCGATTTCCTGCGGAAGCACCCTCCGGGCCATCTCGGTGCTGACCTTAAAATCCGGGATAATGGCAACCAAACGGAGCGTATTCTGCACCTCCTGCTTCACCCAGTATACTTTGTCCCCTTCCAGGACAGAGGTCACAATACCGCCCAGCAAAGCAGGGGTTGTATTATCCGGGTGGCCCTCCAAGCCAGATGCAATATTCACCAGCTCCGCCTTGGAAAACGGAGAACCCAGCAGTGTATTCGCTCCAACCAAGCCTCCAATAATACAAGCGGAGCTGGAACCAAGCCCCCGTGTCATTGGGACATTGTTCTCCTGCAAAATCCGCAGTCCGGGCAGGGCTTTCCCGCAAAGCCGGTAGAGATGCTCAGCCGAGGAATAAATCATGTTTTCCCTGGTGGTAGGAACCCAGGTTCCGTCTGTAGAAGCGATTTCGATACCGTCCGATTCCGCCATATCAATATAATTATACAGGTTCACTGCCAAGCCCAGACAGTCAAACCCGGCGCCCAGATTGGCGCTGGTCGCAGGAACACGAATTCGAATCATCCTCAGTCCTCCACAATCCGCAGATGTGCCAATACCTGCACGCCCAAGCCCTCCAGCTGCGTCAGGCAATTCAGGAACTGGCTCTCCAGCATCACTTCGGTTACAAAAGCTTCTTCCCCTCCAGGCTGTCCCTTGCGGTTTAAGAAGGCCGCGTTGACAAACAGGCTCTCAACCGCCTTCCGCGCTTTCACGCCATCTACACGGACATAATGCGCACTGAAGGTATTTTCAAACGGCTCGACAATATTTTCCCCGCATTCCGCCCAGGTAAGGGATTTGCTGGTCGCCGGGGATTTCGCCACATCAATGACATCGGCGACAACCGCGCTGGCCGTAGGCAGTTTCCCGGCCCCCTTGCCATAGAACACCACATCGCCCGTTGCATTCCCCCGGACTAAGACCCCGTTGAATACGTCATCGATATTGGCCAGCTGGCTTTCCCCATGGACAAAAGACGGGGCCACCAGGCATTCAACCTTCCCATCCTCCGTTTTCCGGGCCCGGCCGATCAGCTTGATCACGCCGCCCCAATTTGCCGCATAGTCTACATCTTCCGGAGTGATGGCCGTAATCCCCTCGGTATGCACGTTTTCAGGATGGATATGCCGCCCGAATGCCAGGGAGGCCAGGATGCAGATTTTCCGGCAGGCGTCATGCCCATCCACATCGGCGGAGGGGTTCCGTTCCGCATAACCCAGATCCTGTGCCAATTTCAGCGCCGTATCAAAATCCATCTGCTCCTTGATCATTTTGGTCAGGATGAAATTAGTGGTCCCGTTCAGGATACCGGCGATTTCATCAATCTCATTCGCGGCCAAACAAAGATGCATCGGGCGGATAATCGGGATCCCCCCGCCAACCGACGCTTCAAAATAAAAATTGCAGTTGTGCTCCTTGGCCAGACGGAGCAGTTCCGCACCTTTTGCGGCAACCAGCTCTTTATTGGAGGTCACAACGCTTTTCCCCCGGCAAAGGGCAGCCGACGCGTATTCGTACGCAGGAGAAAGCCCTCCCATCACTTCAACTACAATGGTAATTTCATCATCATAAAGAATTTCGTTAAAATCCGTTGTAAACCGGTCGCTGTAATCCAACCCGTCAAAACGGCGCAAATCCAAAATCCGTTTCACTTCAATCGGCTGGCCTGCCCGGCGGCAGATACTTTGCTGGTTATCCCGCACCAATTCACAAACGCCCGAACCGACGACCCCATGTCCTAATACTGCAATTTTTGCCATGTTGTTTCCTCATTCCTCGTTTTATAATCCCTGCAAAAGACGGCAGCCCTTTTCCTGGGTTTCCCAGACAGCTGCAAGCCCGTGAGTCAGATTCGTTTTGCCTTCACAACGCCTGGAATGCGCTGAAGCTCTTCGTGGAGCTGTTCCAAATCCGCTTCGCTGTCCCCAATCCGGAACGAAAGCGTGACCAGCGCTACCCGATCTACTGGGATATTTTGATTCACTGTCAGCACATTGACCCGGTAAGAGGACAATTTCTCCAGCAGCTTCGCCAAAACCCCCGGATCATCCGAAAGCCAGAGCGAATAGGTCCTGACCTGGCGGCTGCTTTTATCTTCATAAAAATAAACGCTGTCTTTATACTTATAAAAAGCGCTTCGGGAAAGCCCTGCCATCCGGCAGGCCTCGGTTGAATTCCGCGCCATGTCTTTGGAAAGGAAGGATTTTGCCAGAAGAACCTTGGAAAACACCTCGGGAAGTACTTGTTGATCCACCAGCACCAGCTGTTCCTGCATCAAGTTCACCTCTTAAACACATTTGTATTTAGTATGAATACAAATATAGCATAGTTCCACACAAACCGCAAGTAATTTTCCAAAATGAAAGATTTTTTGACATATTCCCTTTATTTTTTAGACAAAGCCCGGTTTTCTTTACGCACTTTGCCTGAAAGAAGCAGTATCCCACAAAGGTTGGGCAGCATCATCAGCCCATTGAATAAATCGGATAACCCCCATACCAGGTCCAGAGCCGTTACAGCGCCCAGATACACCGCCAAAATATAGCAAACACGATAGCAGGAAACCGCCCGCTCCTCGCTCTTGGGAAAAAGATAACGGACACAGGTCTCCCCATAATAATTCCATCCGAGGATCGTTGCCAAAGCAAAAAAAACCGTTGAGCCGCCGATCAATACAGCCGCCCCGCTGCCCAGACCCTGCTCAAAAGCCCGCAATGTCAATGCGGCCCCATCGCGGATCCCTTCCCGATGGAAGCCGGACAGCAGCACTACAAAGCCCGTCAGGGAACAAAAGACGATGGTGTCCAGAAATACCTCGAACATCCCCCAAAGCCCCTGATGCGCCGGGGAGGGCGTTTCCGCCGACGCATGGACGATAGGGGCAGAGCCCAGACCCGCCTCATTGGTAAAAATCCCGCGGGTGATCCCAACCTTTACACTGCGGTTCAGGAGGAACCCGCCAACCCCTCCCGCCGCGCTCGGAACCGAAAAGGCTGAAGCCCAGATTTCTTCCCATACGGCAGGAAGGCCTTCCGCATTCCGCGCAATAACGAACACACAGCCAGCCATATAAATCACGGACAGCAGCGGGATGAGCCATTCCGTTGTCCGGGTAATCCGCTTCAAGCCCCCGAAGATGACCATTCCCACCAGCAGGGCAATGACGGCAAAACAGATCCTCAGCCCGGACGAATGGATTGGGAAAACCGCTGAAACCGCAGCCGCAGCCGTATTCGACTGCACCATATTCCCCATAAAAAAACTGGCGCCCAAACAACAAACCGCAAAAAAAGCGGCCATTTTTCGGCCCAGTTTTGGCGTACGGCAAAACGCGGCAGGCAAATAACACATCGGCCCGCCCCGATACTGCCCATCCGGCATTTTTTTGCGGTAGGCAACCGCCAGCACAATTTCCGTATATTTCGTCGCCATCCCAAACAGAGCGCTCACCCACATCCAGAATAAGGCCCCAGCCCCTCCTACCGAAACCGCCGCGGCGACTCCTGCAATATTCCCCGTCCCAAGCGTTCCCGAAAGTGCAGCCGTCATCGCCTGAAACGGCGTAATCCCTTCCTTTTTTGACTTGGAGCGGGAAAACAGTCTGCCCAGTGTTTCCCGAAGCATCCGGCCAAAATACCGGAACTGGACACCGCCTGTGCAGAAGGTGAGATATACCCCGACGGCCAATACGCTCCAGACCATAATCGGCCCCGTTAAAAAGCGGTTCAGCGTTCCCAGTATCTGATCCATGTTACTGCCCCCCTGTTGTTCTTCTTTTCAACATATGCAGGCGGCAAGAGGGTTATGCGGCAGCAGGTCAGGTATTGCGGTCCACCTGATGGAATTGCTTCAGGTTCCCGATTTTCTTACTCCTCTGATCCAGGATTTCCAACACCCGTTCCAGGGGAAGCTCCTCCTGTTCCATTAAAACCAGGATATGGTAAAACAAATCACAGATTTCATTGGCCAGCTCTTCCGAATTGTGGTTTTTGGCCGCGATAATCATTTCGGCATTTTCTTCCCCGCATTTTTTGAGGATCTTATCCAGCCCCTTTTCAAAAAGATAGCAGGTATAAGAGCCCTCCTCCGGATGGGATTTCCGGGAAGCAATCACCTGGCTCAGCTCAGCCAGCGCATTTTCATAAGCCATTTTTATTCATCCTTTCCTTTTATAGTCAACGCACTTGAAAAGAAGCATTGGCTTCTTTTCAACACTGCGGCA
>CANAQK010000098.1 GCA_947363605.1 uncultured Clostridia bacterium
AAACGGCTCAAATCAAATGTATTATTTCCGAATTTTTAATTCGGAAATAATAAAATGTTTTTCCACCCTTTTTTTCTGTGATTATTCCAATCTTCTTCTATAGAATTCTTCACATTTTGGGCATCAAAAAAATTATTTCCTCGTTTTTGACAAAGTTCAGCCAGTAATTCAGCGCTGATATCAAGATATTACTTCCGAACTGAAAGATCGGAAGTAATATCTGCCATGTTTTGCGGTTGCCGCCGGTTACGGCGGCGAGCAAAACGGCTCAAATCAAATGTATTATTTCCGAATTTTTAATTCGGAAATAATATATTACCACATCACAATCTACAATAATTGCAGTGAACAATGGATGCCCGACTTTTACCGATATTTTCTCATAGACCAGCTTATCAATAAAGTCACCAATTTCATGCGTCCATGGTTTTTGGCTAATAAATTCTGCTTCCTCCTTGGTTAATTGCGGCCATAATTGGCCGTCCAAATCTACACAATATTTCGAAAAGGGAGTTGATTTATCAGGATTAAGCGAACAATTCCTTGTTCGGGCGCTCGCCCATTTCCAGGGTGAGGGTTCCGCCGTTCATCATATCGGCATGGGTGAAGTAAGCGCCCTCCAGCGGCTTGCCGTCGATCTCAGCCGACTGGATATACTTCGCCCGGCCGGAAGCGCCTTCTGCACAAACCGTAAAGGTTTTGCCGTTGGGCATGGTGATCTCAATCCGGTCAAAGAGAGGGCTGCCGAGGTCGTAACGGTCGGTACCCGGGCAGACCGGGTAGAAGCCCATTGCCGAGAAAACCAGCCAGGAGCACATTGCGCCGCCGTCTTCATCACCACAGATGCCGAGCGGGGAATTCGGGAACCAAAGGTCGATAATCTCCCGTACCTTGCGTTGGGTCTTGTATGCCTGTCCGCAATAATTATACAGGTAGGGGATATGGAAGCTCGGTTCATTGCCCATGCAGAATTGCCCCATCAGCCCGGTGGCATCCGGGTACTGCATCAGGAAGGTGGATTTCAGCACACCGTCGTACTGCTCCACAAAGAGGTTGTCCAGTTTAGCGGCAAAGGCGTTTTTTCCGCCATGCATCTGGATCAGGCCGGGAAGATCGTGCTGGACATGGAAATTATAAATGTAGGCGTTATTTTCGGCGAAGTATTTCCGCCCGCCCTGTCCGCCGCAGAATTTCGGGTTATAGGACTGGGTAAAGCTGCCGTCCGCCTTACGGGGATGGACAAAACCGGTTTCCGCATTGTAGACGTTTTTATAATTTTCCGAACGGCGCAGGAAGTATTCTGCCTCTTCCTTTTTACCCAGGGCCAGGGCCAGCTGGGCAACGCACCAGTCGTCGTAGGAATGCTCCATGGTGACAGCGACGGACTGCCGGTTTTCGAATTCATGCACATCCGGGCTGGTTTCCTCCTCGTCCTCTTCCAGTCCGGGGAAGAAGCCTTTTTCATAATAGCACTGGGTCAGTGCTTCGGCTTCGCCGTCCCTCCAGGGGAGCATGGTGCGGCGGGTAGCGTTTTTATACGCCGCCTCGTAGGCCAGCTCCAAGTCAAAGGGGAACCCTTTCGCCAATGCGTCCGCATATAGGGAAACCGTATGATGCCCCAGCATACAGGGGACATTCCCGCCCAGATAGGGGAAGCGGGGCAGCCAGCCGCTTTGCTGGTACATCCGGAGGTAGGAAGCCAGCGTATCAGCATGGGCTTTCGGTTCCAGGATCATCTGGAGGGGGTGCATCCCGCGGTAGGTATCCCAGATCCCGTCGTCACAGTAATATTCATGCCCGTTGTCCGCATGGACCGCGCCGTCGAACCCAATGTATTCGCCGTTTACACTGTAGTTGTGCATCCGGCCCACCGCCCGGTAAACCGAGGTGTAAAAGACAGTTTTCCGGTCTTCACTGCCGCCGGTGACCCGGACCTTGCCTAAAATCTCGTTCCAGACAGCTTGGCAGTCCGCCTTGACGGATTCATAAGTCTTGGAACCGATCTGTTTATTTTCCCAGCATTTTTCACAGCTTTCGAAGCCAAGGGCCGAAATGACAAACCGGACGGTTACTTTGGGGGAAACGGCTTTGAAGCGGATGATCTTCCCATCATCCAGGTTGGCCGGGTTGTAAAATTGCGGCAGCTTCCGTTCTGCTGCCTCGGCATCCCCTGCGCCGTCCAGCACCAGCAGGGTGGAAATAGTACTGTTCCGTCCGTCTGACGCTGAAGCAAACAGCCGGTTCCCGTCCAGCTTAATTTCCCCTTCCCGGACATAGAAGGTGACATATCCGTCGTCCGTCTGTGGGAAGTCAAATTCCAGTACGCCGAAATTTTCCATTGCGGTGTGGCGTTCCTGGATATTGCTGTCTTCCAGCAGGACTTCATAGTAATGGGGCCGGGCGGTTTCCAGATCGTGATCGAACACGCTTGCATTTTCATAAAAGTCAAAGCTGCCTGTCCGGTTGGGCATCACAATCGCGCAGCCAGCCTGGAACCCGTAAATTTTATCCGAAAGATAACGGTCTTTCATCCCGGGCAGGAAAACCGGTGCCAGCAGCGCGGATCCATGCGGTGATTGGACAGTGGGGGAAGTGGAGGTCAGCAGATGGCCGATCGTCCCGATGTTGGTGTTGACATACTGAGTGTAATCCTGGTACATAAAAAGTCCTCTCCTGGGGTTCCTGCCCCTTGCCGGGGATTCCGGCAAAAATTGAAATTTGAAAAAAACTGCAAATATTGCCATGAGTTTTCTTTCCCTCTCATCATATAACAACAACAGACGAAAGTAAATGCCTCATGGGAAAAAGAATCTTGAAACATACGCCAAATTTTGCCGGGGACTTTTAGTCAGGAAGCACAAGGAGCGTGGAATCATTTTCCAACTGCTTCGTATACTTTTTCTCAAGAAAAAGGCTTTTATTTTACCATTCAATATGCTATACTATGTACGAAACTCATAAAGGGGAGAACTATTTGGAAAAGTATGTTATCCATGGCGGCAACCGTCTTCGCGGGGAAGTAGCCATCAGCGGCGCAAAAAATGCAGCTGTTGCCATCCTTCCCGCTACGATCCTTGCCAAAGGGCCATGCCTGATTGAAAATATACCGAACATCAGCGATGTTTCGATTATGATAAAAATTCTCAGTGAAATCGGCGCAAAAATCCGCGTTATCAATAAAAATACCTATGAAATTGACACTTCCCGGATCTCAATCCCTGAGATCCCCTATGATATGGCCCGGCATATGCGGGCATCCAGCTATTTTCTTGGCGCGCTGCTGGGGCGGTTCCACCGCTCCAAGGTATCGCTGCCGGGTGGGTGCGACTTTGGTGTCCGCCCGATTGACCAGCATTTGAAATGCTTTGCCGCAATGGGCGCTACCTCTACTGTGGAATCCGGTATGATCGCGCTGACTGCGGAGAAGCTGACCGGCGCGCATATCTACTTCGATGTGGTGACGGTCGGCGGGACCATCAACGCGCTGCTGGCCGCTGTCCTGGCGGAAGGGCAGACAATTATTGAAAATGCCGCCAAAGAGCCGCATATCGTCGACCTGGCCAACTTCCTGAATTCCATGGGCGCGGATATTATGGGTGCCGGTACCGATGTCATTAAAATCCGCGGGGTCAAGGAGCTGCATTCCACCAGCTATTCGATCATCCCGGATCAGATCGAAGCGGGCACTTATATGGTCGCCGCAGCGGTAACCCGCGGGGATGTCCTGATAAAAAATGTCATTCCGAAGCATTTGGAATCCATTACCTCCAAGCTGAAAAAGATCGGCGTCACGGTAATGGAGTTTGACGATTCTATCCGGGTGATTGGGGACCGTCCTTACCGGAAAGACAATGTGAAAACAATGCCGCATCCGGGCTTTCCGACGGATATGCAGCCCCAGATCTGCGTGCTGCTCTGTTTGTCGGACGGGACCAGTATTGTGACCGAAGGCGTGTGGGACAACCGTTTTAAATATGTGGAGGAGCTGACCCGGATGGGAGCCCAGATCTCGGTAGAAGGCCGGATTGCCATCATTGAGGGGCAAGGCCACTTGATTGCCGCCCCGGTCAAAGCAACCGATCTGCGGGCAGGCGCGGCGTTGATTATTGCCGCCCTGGCTGCGGAAGGCGTGAGTGAAATTGAGGATATCCGCCATGTGGAGCGCGGATATGACAATATTGAAGGTAAGCTCCGGGCGCTGGGGGCGGATATCCGGAAAATTTCCAAACCGGACAACCCGTTGCAGCAGGTGCTGTAGCTTTTCCCGATAACATCCTGATTTTTCCTGTCCTGGACAGGCTCAGGCCGTTGCCCCCACAGGCGAACGGCCTATTTGCAGTGAGAAAGAAAAGGAGAATTCCATGTCCCTGCTGTATCCTCTTTGTTCCTCCTCGAAAGGGAACGCCGTTTTTCTGGGGGAACGGGACGCCGGTATCCTGATAGACGCCGGGATTTCCGTCCGCCAGTTTAAGCATTCGTTGGCACTTGCGGGAATCGAACCGCCTGCGGTCCGGGCGATTTTCATTACACATGAGCATTCCGACCATATCCGGGGGCTTTCTTCCCTGGTTTCTTTATTGCAGGTGCCGGTTTACGCGTCGAAAGAAACCTTGGAGGCGCTTATCCGGAAAGATATTTTTCCATACCAGTCCACCATTTGCGAAATCCGGCGCTCCACGGCCCAGGTGGCCGGAATGGAGATTCGGGCGTTCCCGATCTCGCATGACGCAGCCGGTCCGCAGTGTTATACGGTTACGTCAGAATCCGGGCGGAAAGCCTGCGTATGTACCGATCTGGGACGGATGACGCCGGAAATCCTGGCTTGCTTGTCGGGCAGCAGCGCGCTGCTGCTGGAATCCAATTACGACCCGGAGATGCTCCGGAAAGGCAGCTATCCCGGCTATCTTAAAAGGCGGATTGCCTCCCAAGAGGGGCACCTTTCCAATCCGGAATGCGCCCAGGCCCTGGCCGGGCTGTTTGGGGAGGGGACGACCCGGTTTATCCTGGGGCATCTCAGTGAACAGAATAACCGTCCGGAATTGGCGTTTGCGGCCGCGTTGGCCCGCCTGGACCAGGCTGGCGCCCTGCTCAACGAGGATTACATACTCCAAGTGGCCAAGCCCCGCACCATGGGCGAATTTTTGGAATTTTAGGGGGAGGATTATGCAGACAGTCCATCTGATCTGTATCGGGAAGCTAAAGGAATCCTATCTGCGGGAAGCCTGCGCGGAATATCAAAAACGGCTTTCCGCTTTCTGCAGGCTGAACCTGATCGAGCTTCCGGAATACCGGCTCCCTGCGGAGCCTGGGAGTGCGGAGATTGCCCGCGGGATTGCTGCCGAGGGCCGGGAAATCCGGGCGAAGTGCAGCGGGTACCAGATCCCTCTTTGCATTGAGGGCAAACAGCTTTCTTCGGAGGAGCTGGCGGAGGTTTTCCGGCGTTTGGCGCTGGAAGGCCGCAGCGAGATCAGCTTGATTATCGGCGGGTCTTACGGGCTGGCGGAGGAGGTCAAGGCGGCCGCAGGGCTGAAGCTTTCCCTGTCGCGGATGACCTTTCCCCATCAGCTGGCGCGGGTACTGCTGTTAGAGCAGGTTTACCGCGCGTTCCAGATCAATTCAAACGGGAAATATCATAAATAAAGGCGGCCCTTCCTCCGCAGGAGCGGGGCGCCTTTCTGAAGCGGGAAGCCGGAGGGCTTCCCGTTATCTATAAGAACCTGTATTCACAACCAGAAAATTCCATCTGGCCGGGCCTTTTCTTGGCATACTGCGTTCATTTTTTCTAACCATATGTCAGTATGGTTAGAAAAAATCGCCTTGTCTGCTGGGAAAACCCATCGGCTATCCGGTATCCCTGGCTATGGATACAGGTTCTAATACGATTTCTTGATAAAAAGATTAACATCTTTTTATCGCGGCGTGATACCGCCGCCGTGCCTGCGGCACACCAAGAAAAGTATTGAACAACATTCTTGGCGGCTGCGCCGCCGGACCGCATTCTGCGGCCCAATAAAACGACTGCATCGTTTTATCGAGAATTAGTATAAGAATGAATACAACAGGAGGAAGACAGATGGGATTATTTGGATTTGGCCGCAAAAAAGCGGAAATGCGGGAAGAATGCCCGCCTTATTTGACCGGGAAAGAGGTGCGGAAGCTGAAACAAAGCCTGTTTTCCGGTGAGGAAACACCGGAACGGATCTGCCGGATGCTGGGATTTGCGGCGCCGCTGCTGGGAAAAGAAAATCAGCCGATAGATGCCCTGCCCCAGTACCGTGGGAAGGAGGAGGAGCGTCTGGCGGCTATGTATGCTTCCTCATGGGGGGATCCTTCCTATGAAACGCTGGCCGAACAGGTAGGGCATTTAGTTGAAGGGGATCAGGAGGAGTTCCTGAACCAGGTCAACCGGATTCTCCGAGCCTATCCCAAAAGCGAGTGGGCAGGACAGGCCAGCCGGTTGGGCGGGCTGGATTCTTCCACACTGGACAAGCTGGAACGCGCTGAAGAAATCCTGGGGATGATGGCAATTTATGAGATCCCGCATCCGGAGTCTTTGGCGGCGTTTGACCTGGTCCGCGCGGCAAACCTGGTCTTTGTATCCATCGGGCTGGGCTATACCCGGTTTTCCCAGGACGAAGGGCTTCTGGAGCAGATCGCTGAAAAAGCGTCCGGTATTTATTCGGGCTGGGCGGAATATTACGGCGGCTATCTGCTGGGCCGGGGCTTGTGGGCCTGGTCGCAGGGGAAATATTTGCTGATGAACGCGCCCGCTGTACGGAACACCTGCCGGGTGCTGCTGAAGGCGGAGGAAAGCCCGATGAACCGGATCCCGTTCAAACAGGGGAAAGTCTGAATCTGTAAGAACCTGTATTCATATAGTCGGCACACCCTCAAATCGGTGCCCGCTTTGAGGGTCAGGCTTTGC
>CANAQK010000099.1 GCA_947363605.1 uncultured Clostridia bacterium
TGCCGCAGTGGTGAAAAGAAGCATTGGCTTCTTTTCAAGTGCGTTGACTATAAAAAGGTCAAGCTTTCAAGAGGCGCCGCTCCCGAGATGTTCTTCCGGTGTCAGACCAGGGCGTTCGACAGCAGGGCCCCCTACTGTCCGCCATGTGGGGATTCCCAAGGGGATCCCACCCTGGGCGGTTTTCTTTTTCCCCTTTTCTTGGATCGCTCAAAGAAAAGGGGCAGGGCGCGGCATCCCTTCCCCCATAAAATCTTTATACTGGACACTCCCCAGATAAAAAATTTCCAAAGCGCCGCTGTCCAAGGGCTTCGGATTTCTTTGGATTTTCCTTAACCCTCCGAAGAGAGAATCCGCTTGCTTTTCCTTGATCCCCATGCTAAAATGAATAAAAAAACGGAGGTTTTTTTATGGGGAAGATCCTTTTATTCCAGGGGGACAGCGTCACCGATGCGGAACGTACTTATGGGCCCAAAGGGGTATATCATCCGGGCTATCTGGGGGAGGGCTATCCGAAGTTTATCGCGGAAACGCTTGCCAAGCTGGAACCGGACAGCATTGTCAAAAACCGGGGCGTTTCAGGCAACCGGGTGCGGGATCTCAAAGCCCGCTGGGAGGACGACTGCCTGCGGCTGAAGCCGGAGGTGCTGACTGTCCTGATTGGCATCAACGATACCTGGCGCAAGTACGACAGCAATGACGAAACCCCGCTTGAACAATTCGAGGCGGATTATGACGAAATCCTGACCGCCGCGCGGGAGAAAAGCGTCCATCAGCTCTTCCTGATGGAGCCCTTTGTCCTGCCTTTCCCAGAGGACCGGGCGGCATGGCGGGTCACGCTGGATCCGATGATCCACGCGGTGCGCCGTCTGGCTAAAAAGCATGGTGCCTATCTGGTACCGCTGGACGGGATGTTCGCAAAAACCGGGGTGGAGTTGGGCTACGACGTCGTTACCCTGGATGGCGTGCATCCCACCGAAGAGGGCCATCGCATGATCGCGGAGGCTTGGCTGGCGGCTTATGCGGCAGCTAACGGCGGTCTAGGCGAGTAAAATCCGCACAAACTGAAAGCCCTGCTGAATCCAGCAGGGCTTTTTCTGATTTATGTTAAGCTTTTTCCAAATCAGCGCAGGACTTTTTTCCGGCAGAATACACTGGCTGCAATCCCCGCCCCCAGCGCGATTCCACCCGCAGCAAACAGCAGCGGAAGATTGCTGTCCCCGGTTTGAGCATTCCCGGGAGTAGGCGACGGACGGTTCGGATCCACTGAGCCGCCTTCACTCGTGATCGCGAAAACGGAGAAGTGATCGGTCTGGAATACCACCTGACCCTCCCGGCAGACGCCGGAAAGCTCGTCAATACTCCCATCCCCATTCTGCCGAAGCACCAGATACTGCTGGCCTTCTTTCCCCTGCGGGAACGGGATCGACAAGGTCACACGGCCGCCCCGTACCGCACCAATCGCTTTCCGGTTGGAAAACAAATTGATATCATAGGCTTCCTGGATCCGGTACTGCGAAGCGGCCCGTTCCAGATTCTTCGCTTCATCCGAACCCTCCACAACCGGGACCGCCGTCAGGATTGGGTCATAGACATTGCTGACCGAAGCCGGAATCTGTGCGGAAATCCCGGTTGCGCTGTCCTCGGCAAATTGTTCAGTCGGGACCGGGCTGCTGCTTGCCCCGGAAGAGGAGCCTCCCGACGAGGTCTGGCTGGAGGTATTCCGCGAGGAGGCCGCCTTGGAAGACGTCGCGGAGGACGACGAGCCGGAGGACGAAGCCCCGCTGCTTGTATCCGTTTTCGGGAGCTGAGGAGTCCGGCTGGATGGCCGCTTGAAGGAATCCATGGTGATTTCCTCATCCGAATAACGGTTCACCGTCCCCGAGCTTGAGCCATCCCAAGCCCAGTCCGGGATTTCCCCATTCCAGCGGTCAGTGAAATAACGCGCCTCTTCCTCGACCCAATCCCGGTCGTAGAACAGATGGGACGGCACCTTCCGGAAAAATTCCGTTGAAGAAATCCGGTTCCCCTGGGTGAAATGCGGCATCCGCCCGTAAGAATTCCCCAGCCGGTCCAGCATCGTCATATCCGGAAGTTCGGCCATATCATTCCAGGTCAGATCAACCATCTCCAGCTCCGGAACATATTCCAGTGTTTTAGTCAGAATTGAACGGTCCCCATTATAATGGGAATACGGATTGCTGTCGTTCACCTCCAGCCAGGTCAGCCCCGCCGGGAGAGAATCCAAAGCCGATACATCCGTATCCGTAATCGTCAGCATGGTGATCCGCCTGGGGATTGTGTCCCAGTCCGGCGTTACATCCGGCGATAAAATCCCCAGAAAGTCCAGCTTCCGAAGCTCCCTGACCGGCGAATAATCGCTGGTGGCGCTGTCCATCACACTCAGCGAGGTCAGCCCTGAAAGCCGGTCAATCCCGGTAAAATCCGTTACACTGTCGCCATGCAGCTTCAGCTTGCGTACCCCCTGCGCTTCACGCACAGTAAGAAGCATATCATCATTGCGGTCGTTTTCCTCCAACGCCGCTTCATAAATCACATAGTCCGGAATACCGGAATCATCATTGCGGATAATATCGTCCGGCGCAGCCTGGGCGGGAACCGAACTCCCAAGCAGCAGCCCAACGGCCAGCAGCCCGGCAAGAAGTGATCGTTTCATCCTGAAACCTCCCACTGTATTTCTTTGATGCTCTTTCTTTCATTATATTTCCTGAACCCAGTTTCGTCAAGGCGGCCGAGCAAAATCTCCCGTCAAAAAATTTGAAAAATTTTTGCGGATCCCCCTTTAGTTCCCCGAAGTCCCGCCGATATATAAAGCAAGGAGTTGTAAAAAGGTATACTTTTTTACAACAAAGAATTGGTAAATTTTTCTTATCTCTTTTATATAGATACTGAAAAATAAACTATTATCAGTTGGCAATAACGTCCATAAACAATCCCATCTTTTGGAATCCAAAGGGTATTGCAGAAACGTATACGTTTCTGCAATACCCTTTTTTATTTTATGCGTTTTGGAGGTGGGAAAATGCTTGTTTTAGGAAGAGAACCCGGACAGTATGTCGTCATTGGGGAGGATATTATCGTTAAGGTCGTCAAGACCAAAGGCGGCTTAAAACTGGCGATCGACGCGCCCGGCGATATGCGGATCCAACGCGGCGAAATCTACGAAAAGGACCATCCCTGCTCCGAATCCGCAGGCTGAACCTGTTTTTCCGGCTTGGGCGGATGCGCGCGATCCGCTCCGGCCAGAAAATAAATCATCCGGGGAAAAGGAAATCCCCGGCAAACCAAACAACAACACGGAGGTATTATTATGGGTATGGTCGTAAGAACCAACACAATGGCAATCAACGCTCAGCGTCAGCTGAACATGAACAACAACCGCGTATCGAAATCCCTGGAAAAGCTGGCTTCCGGCTACCGGATCAACCGTGCGGGCGACGACGCCGCAGGTCTGGCAATTTCCGAGAAAATGAAAGCGCAGATCAAGGGTCTGGAAACCGCTTCTTTGAACGCACAGGACGGTATCTCCCTGGTGCAGACTGCCGAGGGTAACCTGATCGAGGTTCACAATATGCTCAACCGTATGGTTGAACTGGCAACCCGTGCGGCAAACGGCACCTTCTCGGACGCGAACCGCAAGACCCTGCAGGACGAGGTCGACCAGCTGAACGAGGAAATCGACCGCATTTCCCAGTCCGCGAACTTCAACGGCATGAAGCTGCTGGACGGCTCCATGGGCGGTAAAGGCGCTACTTCTGCTGTATCCGAGGTTTCTTCCACTCTTGAGCTGGGTGAAATTGATGCTTTCGCTGGCAAATATGAGCTGGCGGCGGCGCCAACTGATGTTACCGTTCCCGCCGCTGACGGCGATAAAATCAGCATGAATATCGGTCTGGACGATGGTACCTCGATTAATGTCGAGCTGACCATGAAAGTAGACGATAAAAAGAATATCACGTTTGTAGATGAAAGCGGAAAGGTTTACGGGGAAGTTGCTGCAACGGGCACTAATCAGACGACTGTAACTACTACTCATATGGGCGACGCGTTTGCCGCTGCCTTGAAAGATAAAGTTGGCGATACCTTCAAGGTTTCGGCTGCTGCCGGCAAGATCACCCTGGAAGCGAAGGAAAAAGGCGCTTCTAGCCCGGTTGTTAAATCCCTGAGCTATGGTAGTGTAGTGTCCGGTACCGTTAAATCGAAGGAAGCGGGTGTTACGGAACAAACCAAGGCTGCGGATGCGTATAATTACCTGGATACCACCAAAATTACGCTGTTTGACGGCACAAATGCTGACAAAGCTGTATTTGAAGTCAACGGACAGAAATTTGCGGTAGGTAAAATAGCGACGGATACCAAGAATCTGGATGACGATGTAACCTTTATTGGGATTTCAACCGACTTGACAACGGCTGCTGACCTGCAACAGATTGCTTATCAGATCGCTCAGAAAACCGGTCTGTCGGTTAAGCATGAAACCACCTTCGATACCGATGGTCCTGGTGCTGGGACAGCAACTATTGCTAATGCACTTACCTTCAAGCCTGGCACCAGCACAAAGGCTTCTGGCGGCCTGGTGCTCCAGATCGGCGATACCGATGAGGATTATCAGCAGCTGAACGTGTCCATCAACGACATGAGCGCGAAGGCTCTGGGTGTGGCTTCGGTTAACATCTCTAAGCTGAAGGGCGCACAGGGTGCAATCGACACCATCCGTACCGCGATCGACACTGTTTCCGCAGAGCGTGCGAAACTCGGTGCCATCCAGAACCGTCTGGACTACACCATCAACAACCTCGACACCACCGTCGAGAACCTGAATGCTTCCAACAGCCGTATCCGTGATACAGATATGGCGAAGGAAATGATGGAATACACCAAGATGAACGTTCTGGTTCAGTCTGCACAGGCTATGCTTGCTCAGGCAAACCAGCAGCCGCAGTCGGTTCTCCAGCTCCTGCAATAATCCGGAGTTCACAGGTTCCAAGCATAAAACAAATAAAAGCGGCTCCTTTGGGAGGAACTTCTTTACGAAGTTCCTCCCAAAACATTTATGAAGTCAGCCGAGAGTGATTGAATGGCAGGGAATTTCAATATGCTGGAGGACTTCAATTATGGAAAAGTCGATTTTTGAACAAATGGGCGGTACTTACTACTGGCAGGGGGTTATTTCCTGCCGAACCTCTCTGTTTCAGAAAGTGTCGGCATTTGGGGCCAGCGACGGCGGAGGTATCTCCAGGAGCACTGTAATCCTCTATACACTGCGCTGTTTCCCAGCTTGTAGATCAGATAGCGAATCAGGAAAACGTTACAGAACAGCTTAAAGTTGATAGGCAGATGGAATGGGTAAGGTGTATGAACAATATCCGTAATCAAGTAACAGAAATTGTCAATACGAAGTTCATTTTTGTCTAATTAGCACTATGGGACGCAAAGCAGACTGCTTTGCGTCCCAATTTGTTTCACTGCTGCTCTCTTGCATGATAGGGCATTGTGACGTATAATGTGAGGAGCTTTTCTAAATTAGGAAATCCTTAATAAATTATCATTCAAAAAACAAGGAGATCATAGGAAAATTTTGATAGAATACCCTTAATACCTGTTATAGAAAAGAGGTTTGACAATGCCTGACAAAATTTTAGTGGTTGATGATGAACAGGAAATCTCTGACTTGGTGGAATTGTACCTTCAAAATGAGAACTACGAGGTGTTTAAGTTTTACTCGGCTAAGGATGCCCTTGCCTGCATTGAATCCACGGAACTTGATTTAGCCATTCTGGATATTATGCTGCCGGAGGTGAACGGCTTTGCCCTCTGCCAGAAAATCAGGGAACGGCATACTTACCCTGTCATCATGCTGACAGCTAAGGATGCGGAAACCGACAAAATCACCGGCTTGACCTTGGGAGCGGATGATTATGTCACAAAGCCCTTCCGCCCGTTGGAGTTAGTGGCGCGGGTAAAGGCCCAGCTCCGGCGGTATAAACGATATAACCCTGCCCAGGCTTCCGGTCAGGAACAAGCATCCGATTTGCTCCTGCACTCTGGCCTGGAAATGAATACGGGTACTCATGCCTGCTTTTTGAACGGGAGGCCGCTTTCCCTGACGCCAACTGAATTTTCTATTTTACGCATTTTATTGGAACGCAAGGGAAAGGTTGTCAGCTCCGAGGAGCTGTTTCACGAAATTTGGAAGGACGAATATTACAGTAAGGGCAACAATACCATCACCGTTCATATCCGACACTTACGGGAGAAGCTGGGCGACACCATAGACAATCCAAAATACATTAAAACGATATGGGGAGTGGGGTATAAAATTGAAACGTAAATCACGAAAAATTCCTTATCTGATTGTCTTAATCTTAATCAGTATTGTGGCTTGCATAGGACTTTATTTCCTTGTTGATAAAGTATGGAATGGCAGCTTTGTGGACTGGTTTGAATGGAACTTCATGCAGACACGCAACGCTTATCTTCCAGAGGCTGGACAAGAAGTGATTATCCGTGAGCCAATGTGGTGGAAAGTGAAGCGTCTGGTGCTTGGGGCCGTAATCGGGACTGTTGCAATAGGAATTATCATTGGCTTT
>CANAQK010000100.1 GCA_947363605.1 uncultured Clostridia bacterium
CCATATCCATACCCATTTGTCAATACTTTTCTTCGATCTTTTTCGAGGTTTTTCGATTTTTTCAAGTAAACCCTATTCCAGAATCTTCACCCCCCTATATTTGCATATTGCGGAGCGATTTGGGAAAAGTAAAACCATCCTATTCAAATTTACGAATGGAGTTTCCTTTATGAAGATTAAATCTCAACCCCAGCAGCTCTCTTTTTATTTTATCCTGTTCCTCGCCGTTCTGATCGCGGCAGGATCTGTTTTCCGCCTGATCCAGGAGCATTCCTTCTCCGCCGAAGCTCTTTCCAAAATCGGCTCCCGTGGGACCGAAGTCCGCGCGATCCAGGAAAAGCTGAAGGAACGCGGGCTCTATACTGGAAGCATAGACGGGATTTATGGAAAGGGTACTGCGGAAGCCGTGAAAAAATTCCAGAAGCAGCAGAAGCTGACCCCTGACGGGATCGCCGGGCCGGCCACCCTGAAAAAATTGGGGATCACGATTGGGTCTATGCCAGCTGCGACCGAGAACAATGTCTACCTGCTCGCCCGGATCATCTCCGCGGAAGCACGGGGCGAGCCTTACAGCGGGCAGGTCGCCGTCGGCGCGGTGGTGCTGAACCGGGTGGAACATCCCTCGTTCCCGGATACGCTGTCCGGCGTAATCTATCAAAACGGGGCTTTTACCGCTATTGTGGACGGCCAGTTCAACGAGCCTATTGCGGATTCCGCTTATAAAGCCGCAAAGGACGCACTGAACGGCCAGGACCCCAGCGGCGGCGCTATCTATTATTATAACCCCAGCAAGACCTCCAATAAATGGATTCGCAGCCGCCCAGTCATCAAACAGATCGGAAAGCACCTGTTCTGCTCTTAATAACAAACACCGCTTCCCTATAATAGGGAAGCGGTGTTTGTTATTTGGGAGGACAGAGTTCTAACCGGCCCTCTCATTTCCTCTTGCCGCAAACCATTAGTTCCCGCACCTCCAGCGCGTTGCACTGGGGAGGCAGGCTGCGGGTCATAATTCCGCTATGGAAAATACTTATTGCAACCCCTTCTTTCAACTCTTCCCGCGGGAAAAAGAACTGGGTGTCCTCATAATAATGGAACACCACTTCTTCTCCGGTTCCGTCGCGGATCAAAAGCATACTGCCTTTTCCCTCGCCGTCCGATTGGACAGAACTTACCGTCCCGTTAAAGACAACCATTTCCGCAGAGTGGTGGAGCTTCGCGCTTAAAACCTCCGCCTTTTCGTTAGAATAGATTTCCAGGTAAACGCCCTCTTCCAATTCCTCCCGCTCAAAAGAAAGTGCTGATTCCGCTGTCAGGAGGAATTCCATCTGCGGGTCGCCATACGCCGTGCCCTCTGCCTGTTCCAGCCGTAATACCTGCCCGGATCCCGTTTCCGTAACCGAAACCAATGTCCCGCGGTAAAGCAGCGCTCCATTTTCCGCTTTCTCTTTCACCGGATGGTCTGCCCCCGCAATGAACGCCGGGCCTCCGCACCCACTTACACCCAGCAGCAACGCCGCCATCCAAAAACTAAGCCAAAACTTTTTCATCAAACCCCTTCTTTCTTTTTTATTGAATCTATTTTTGAAAGCCCTGCCCGACGGCTATTCCCCGCCCGTCAAAAGGCTTTCAAGCAAAGCGGTAAATTCCGTCCGGGTCAGGTTTTCGGTTTCCACCTGGCAGGATACCGTGTTTATCCTAAATTTGGCGCTGTATTTCTCGGGGCTTCCCTCCAGCCCCGGCTCATAAAATGCCCAAACCTGAACCCCGCTGATCAGGGACTCGGTCCCCGGCGGTTTCCAGAGGGAGTCTCCCGCTGTAAAACGGAGGACCACGGAACGCAATTCTTCCCCATCCGCCCGATAGGAAAACTCCGCCCGGTTCGAGGGGGAATCCATCTGTACAGAGAAAAGCCCGTCTTCCTGCAAATCCGCCGGGAGCTCGGGGGGGAGCATCCCTTCCGGAATCCCCAGCAGCTCAGCAGCTTCCTCCATTGTTTTCATTTCCGTATTCATCTCCGGCAGAACCGTTTCCGCTCGGTCGGAGGACGGTTTCCGGTTCAAATACAGGGTTCCGCCCCGCAGCTCCACCTTTTCCAAAGAGCCCTGATCCGTTGGGGCATCATCCTCTGCGGCAGCTTTCTCCTCCATCTGAACGCCGCCGGACAAGCTCGCCTTTCCGCCGGCTTCCGGCGGAGGCGCCTGATTATTGAGAAAAGCCTTGGAGGAGTCCTCTGCGATCTTCACTCCATGGCCCATCCAGAATGTCAGCGCCAGACAAATGCAGACAGCCGCCGGGATGGCCCCCCTCATCCAGCCCAAACGCCGCTGCTTCCGCGCCGGAAGCTCAGTCAGCGCCCGGATCACCGCTGGACTGGGAACAATCCGTTCATTCATCTGACGGTATTTTTCCTTAAAATCCATCCCAATCCCCTTTCAGCTGTTCTCTCAGCATGGCCCGCGCCCGCGTAAGCTGGGCACGCACGGTAGACTCCTTCAGCCGAAGAAGCGCCGCAATTTTTGCCGTCGTATAATCTTCATAATAAAACAGGTGGATGACCGCCCGGTATTTCTTTGGAAGCGAGCAGACTGCCGCGCGAAGATCCAGGTAATCCGGATCCTCCGCCGCCAAGGATTCATCCAGCTCCGCATGATGCCGCCTCCAGGCCGAGCCCCAAACACTGCGGCAGCGGTTTACCGTCACCCGGATGAACCAGGCTTTCCCATGTTCCTCACTTTCGAAGGCAGGCTGTTTCCGGAGATAGCGCAAAAAAACCTCCTGCAGAACGTCCTCCGCATCGCTTTGGTTTTTCAGTTGGGAGAACGCCAGCCGATACACCAGCTCCGCATATTTTTCAATTGTCTGGACCAGACAATCCTCCGCGCACAGCGTCTGTGCTTCCAAAGCCCTCCCCCTCCTTTCACGAACCGCTAAGGCTCTTGACTAAAATACCCCGTATCCTTTGAAAATGCTGCAAGCTTCCGGAAAACATTTCAATACAAACGAAAGGCCGGGGCAGTGTCCTGCCCCGGCCCGGGATTATTTTGCGTATTCGATCGCACGGTTTTCGCGGATGATATGCACCTTGATCTGGCCGGGATAATCCAGCTCATTTTCAATCTTCTGGGCAATTTCGCGTGCCGCTACAATCATCTTTTCGTCCTTGATTTCCTCCGGACGCACCATGATCCGGATTTCCCGCCCTGCCTGGATCGCGAAGGTCTTCTCGACGCCGCGGTAGGAGTTGGCGATCTCCTCCAGCTTTTGCAGACGTTTGATATAGTTTTCCAAATTCTCACGGCGGGCTGCCGGCCGGGCCGCAGAAATCGCATCAGCCGCCTGTACCAAGGCCGCAACAACGGTGCGGATTTCCACATCCCCGTGATGCGCCTCGATGGCGTGGATCACCTGCGGGTTCTCTTTGAATTTACGGCAGACCTCCACACCGATTTCCACATGGGAGCCTTCAATTTCATGGTTCAGTGCCTTGCCGATATCATGCAGCAGCCCAGCCCGGCGGGCCAGGTTCGCGTCGACCCCCAGCTCGGAAGCCATAATGCCGGCAAGATAAGAAACCTCGATCGAATGGTTGAGCACGTTCTGGCCATAGCTGGTACGGTAGCGCAGCCGGCCCAGCAGCTTGACGATCTCGTGATGGATCCCATGCACATTGGTTTCCATCACCGCACGTTCGCCGTCCGCTTTGATGCGCTGGTCCACCTCGCGGCGGGCCTTTTCCACCATCTCCTCGATCCGGGTCGGATGGATGCGGCCATCCTGGATCAAACGTTCCAGCGCAATCCGCGCCACCTCCCGGCGCACCGGGTCAAAGCAGGACAGGGTAATGGCTTCCGGCGTATCATCAATGATGAGGTCCACACCGGTCAGGGTTTCAATCGCCCGGATATTCCGTCCTTCGCGGCCGATAATCCGGCCCTTCATCTCGTCGTTGGGCAGGGTGACCACCGAAACCGTCGCCTCGGACACCTGATCTGCCGCACAGCGGGAAATCGCCAGCGAGATATATTCCCGCGCCTTTTCTTCACATTCTTCCTTGAGGGTTTGCTCATAATTGGCGATTTTCAGCGCCTTTTCGTGGGTCAACTCGTCCTGCAGGCTGTCCAGAAGCTGTTCCTTTGCCTGCTCGGCAGTAAGCCCGGAGATCCTTTCAAGGTTGTCAATCTGGCTGAGCTTGATCCGCTCAGCTTCTTCAAGCCGGAGTTCTGCATCCTTCAGCTTACGCTGAAGCTGTTCCTCCTTTGCTTCCAGATTATCCATTTTTTTATCCAGGGTTTCTTCTTTTTGGACGAGCCGTCGTTCCTGCCGGGAAACCTCGTTCCGGCGCTCCTTGATTTCGCGGTCCGCGTCACTGCGGAGCCGATGGATCTCGTCCTTTGCTTCAATGATGGTTTCTTTTTTTCGCGTGTCCGCGTCGTGGGCGGCGTCGCTCAGAATTTTCCGGGCCTGCTCTTCCGCGCTGCCGATTTCTGATTCCGCAACTTTTTTTCTATAATTAACGCCTAGCCGAAAGGCGATCAATCCAAAAATTACGCCAGCTGCCACAAACGCCAGGACGCAAAACAGAACCGCCATTGGGATACTGATTTGAGTCATGGGTGATGAATATACCTCCTACATAATTAAATTTTCATTGGAAATTTTCGGTTATTTTGAAAGTTACTTGAAAGTTATTTAGAATGCTACTAATATATAGTAACCTTTTTCGTGGAATCTGTCAAGGCAAAATCCTGCCGCATCCGCAGTGATTATCCCAAAATTTCCCATTTAATAGCCGCAAAAGCCGGATTTTTCAGATTTTCTCAGTCCTCAGTATTAAAGAAAAATCCTTTTGTTAAAGAAATAAATATTTCCGGTTCTTTCAGGCGGCGGGCCTGCCCCTTCCACCACACGGTTTCAGGGTCCGCTGCAGCAGAAACCTGCCGCCCGTCCGCCCGGATATAGCAAATCGTTACCAGCGGCGTTCCGGACTCCCCTGCCTCAGCTAAAAGGTCATATTTCAAAAAGCCGGCCAACTGGACAGCCCGCGCGATCTCATCCGGGTCTGTAAGCTCCTGCACCTGATCCAAATAGGAAACCGTCACCTTCGCCACCTCGTCCGCGGAGGGAATGCCGGTCAAGATCATCCCATCCATCCATAAAATCCGGATCCCCAGCACCAGCCCGGCCACAATCGCTGTTTGCAAAAGGGTGAGAAGGACACCCCGGATGATTTTCTTTGCACGGCTTTCCATTTCCCTGCCTCCTGACAGAATGATTTATACGGATATTATTATACTCCCTTTCCAAACGAAACACAAGTACCGAAAACAGGAACCTGCCCTGTATCAATCCGCACAGCCCCGCCCGGAATTCCCGGGCTTCTTTGGCAGTTCCGCTGAAATCAGGTAAAAAAGGTGGAAAAAACGGCCCGGGAGTTGACAAGCCGCTCCCCTTTATGCTATAGTAAAAACTACCTCAAAGAAGGTCTATTTTTTTGCGCCTGAAATCCCTTCAGGCCGCCTTTCGAAGAGGGAGGCAAAACAAATCCCGAAGTTAGCAGGAGGTGCCGATATGAGGGTTAAGGTTACTTTAGCTTGCACAGAGTGCAAACAACGTAATTACAACACAAAGAAAAACAAAAAGAATGATCCGGACAGACTCGAAATGAGCAAATACTGCCGTTTCTGCCGGAAACACACCGCTCACAAAGAAACAAAGTAAAACGGAAGGTGGCTGAGTCAATGGCAAAAAAAGATGCCATGGAGGCAAAGGATTCTGCTGTGAAGAAGTCTTCTTCCAAAGCAAAGGATCAAAAACCGAAAAACGGCTTTTTCAAAAAGGCTGTCCGTTTTTTTAAAGACTTGAAGAGCGAATGGAAGAAGATTGTCTGGCCTTCCAAAAAAACCGTCAAGAACAACACTCTGGTTGTTCTTGCGTTTACCGGACTGGCCGCAGTCAGCATCTGGATTTTGGACTGGCTTTTCATTTCCCTTTTCCGGTTGATGTACTGATTCTGAAAGGAGCCTGATCCGATGTCAGAAACCGCAAAGTGGTATGTCATCCACACGTATTCCGGTTATGAAAACAAGGTAGCCAAAAACATTGAAAGCGTTGTCGAAAACCAAAGCCTTCAGGAGCTGATCGAAGAGGTCAAGATCCCGGTGGAAAAAGTGCTGGAGGTCAAAGACAACAAGGAGCGCGAGGTGGAACGCAAAATCTTCCCGGGCTATGTCCTCGTAAAAATGATTATGACGGACGATTCCTGGTATGTCATCCGCAATATCCGCGGGGTGACAGGGTTTGTCGGCCCCGGCTCCAAGCCGATCCCGCTGACCGAAAAAGAGGTGGCGGCGCTGGGCGTGGAAAGCGTCCACGTAGAAGTCAACTATGCCGAAGGCGATACGGTCCGCGTGGTATCCGGGCCGCTGGAAGGGTTCACCGGCATCGTTAAATCCATCGTGCCGGACGCGAACAAGGTAACGGTCACCGTTTCCATGTTCGGGCGCGACAACGACGTCGAGCTGGAGTTAGGCCAGGTCGCTGTCGAAAATTAGCATGAATTGTCGCAGGGGGCTGCCCCTGCGGGCGTTTACCATAAACAGGAACG
>CANAQK010000101.1 GCA_947363605.1 uncultured Clostridia bacterium
TTGAAAAGAAGCCAATGCTTCTTTTCAACACTGCGGCAGGGCTTCATAGACGGCGCGCAGCGCATTTTATGCCAGGCAAAGCCTGACTTGAAAATCGGGCGCCGATTTTCAAGCGTGCCGACTATACAGAGCGGCAGGCAACAATCGAATCCCCCTGCCGGGATTTTCCTGCGGGGGGAGGAAAAGGAGAAAGCGGTATGATTGTCAGACGGATTAAAGAGGAGGAGTATCAGCGGGGAGGCCAGCTGTTCGGTATCTCCTTTGAGTTCCCGGTCAGCTTTGACCAAAGCAACGCGGAACAGATTGAGCGGATGAAAACCGCGCCCAAGCATCGGCAAGAGGTCTATTACTGGGAGCGCTGGGGCGCTTTCGAGGATGATGACCGCACCATGATGGGGTTTGTGGTGACCATGCCGATGGAGGTGGAGTTCGACGGCCATACGGTTGGGATGACCGGGATCGGCGGCGTGTCCACCCTGCCGCACTACCGCCGCCGGGGTTCGATCCGGGAAATTATGCGGAAGTCCCTCCGTACACATTACGAGGAGGGGTATGTGCTGTCCTACCTGTTCCCGTTTTCCACGGCCTATTACCGTCAGTTCGGCTATGAAATCTGTGGGGAAACCATCCGCTATACCCTGAGCCTGGACGCGATCCCGCGCTGCCGTTCCAACGGCCGTGTATCCCTGGTGGAGCGGGGGAGCGATTATGAGGCCATCAAGCAGGTATATCAGGAATTTGTCAAGGGGTATAATCTGGCGGCAAAACGGGAGGACTATGACTTCAACTGGGTCAAAGAGGCAGATCCGGCCAAGGATGCCCGGTATACTTACGTTTATTACAATGAGGCTGGTGAGCCGAAAGCTTATATGACCTTTTCCAAAACCTTGCTGGGGGATCCGCCAGTGAAGGCGGACGGCCGGTACCTGATGGACTGCCAGCAGTTTGTCTATGCGGATGCAGAGGGCTTCCGCGGGCTTTGTGAACATATCCATGCGTTTGACGGATACTATGAGCGGGTCGCTTTCACCCTGCCGGCATCGAAGAAGATCATGCCCTATATTGCCGAGTGGGCGCGCTATCCGCTCCGCAAGGAGCTGTTTAACCAGGGGATGGCCCGGATCATCAACGTGAAGCGCGCCTTGGAGTTGGCAAAATACCGGGGAAGCGGGGAACTGCGGATCCAGGTCAGCGACCCGTTCATAGAAGAAAACGCACATATTTTCCGGATCCGTTTCGAGGATGGCCGGGCGGCGGAAGTAGGGGCTGACGATGGTACGGCGCCGGATATCTCTTTGCCGGTTGCGGAGCTGAGCCGCCTGTTGCTGGGGAACTGCGAAGCGGAGGAGCTGCCGGAGATGGAAAATGTCCAGGTTTCCTGCGATTTGGAAAAACTGGCTTCGATTTTTTACAAAAAGCCGAGTTTTGTGACAGAGGCCTTCTGATTTTTGTTGCTTTTTCTGGCAGAATACAGTATAATAAAACTAAATAAGGTTTGTTTACAAAAACTCACCGAAAAAGGAGCAGAGCATTATGAACATTTATGGCATCAATGTCAGCACAAAAAATGTCCCCGAGCTGGATCCGACGTTCGCACCCCTGCACGTGTTCAATCGGGAATTCCTGAAAACGGCTAAAAAACCGATTTCGATCGCCGTAGAGCGGAGCGGCGGCTTAGTTTCCGTATTTGACACCTTCATCCACGGTACTCCCGAGATGGCGGACGCGGACAACTATTATGCAGACCGTATGGTAAAAATGCTGCTGTGGGCAAGAGGCGGCTACAAAGTAACTATCTGCGGCGATGAAAACGTGTATAACTACATGAAGAAAACCTATTCGCCGGAGGGTGCGCGCGCCTTTGATTTTGACTTCATGCAGCAGGTTTACGAAAAGCCGTTTGAAGTCTGCTATGTAGCGGATTTGAAGGACAAGCCGGCCGCGAACGAAAAATCCAAAGCGATCGGCAAGCATCTCGACGGCTGCCGGATCGGCTTTGACGCAGGCGGGTCGGATCGCAAGGTTTCCGCTGTGGTAGACGGCGAAGCAATCTATTCCGAAGAAACCGTTTGGCTGCCCAAGGTCAATCCGGATCCGGATTATCATTTTGACGGGATTGTGGAATCCATGCGGATGGCGGCTTCCAAGATGCCGCGGGTTGATGCGATCGGCGTTTCCTCCGCCGGGATTTATATCGACAACCGGACCATGGTAGCGTCCCTCTTCCTGAAGGTCCCGAAGGATCAGTTTGAAGCGAAGGTCAAGGATATTTACCTCCGAGCGGCGAAGGCCATCAGCGAGGATGTCGGCCATGAGGTCCCGATTGAGGTCGTCAATGACGGTGATGTTACCGCGCTGGCCGGCGCAATGAACCTGAACGATGTGGATGTGCTCGGCGTTGCGATGGGTACTTCCGAAGCGGTCGGCTATGTAGATAAGGACGGCAATATTACCGGCTGGCTGAACGAGCTCGCCTTTGCCCCGGTAGACGCACAGCCGGAAGCTATGGAGGACGAGTGGTCCGGCGATATTGGCTGCGGCGTGAAATATTTCTCGCAGGATGGTGTGATCAAGCTGGCGAAACCGGCTGGCATTGAACTGGACGAGAATGCAACCCCGGCAGAAAAACTGAAAGCCGTACAGGAACTGATGGAAAAAGACGACCCGCGCGCGGTCAAGGTTTATGAATCCATCGGTGTTTATCTGGGCCATACCCTGGCTTATTACGCAGACTTTTATGAGATCCGTCACTGCCTGCTGCTGGGCCGCGTGATGTCCGGCAAGGGCGGCGACCTGATCCTGAAGGTGGCCAAGGATGTCCTGGCGGATGAATACCCGTCTATCCAGATGAATGCACAGACTCCGGACGAGAAGATGAAACGCGTCGGCCAGTCGGTGGCGGCGGCTTCCCTGCCTGAGATTAAATAAAAACGGAACTTTATTTGAAACAAAAAAGGATTGAGCCTGAAAAGGCTCAATCCTTTTTTCCGGTTAGAAATGGTTTATCAAGAAGGTTTACGGTTCTGCCAAACACAGCCAAACAAAATTCCTATGATAAATCCGATCAGATGTACAGCGATCGTATGAACACCCAGCAGGCTGCCAAGGACCGTATAACCCGATCAGATAATTTTTCTGTGCTTTGGAAAACCGAAGGCTTTCCAGGGATGGGTTCCATCTATGCAGCGCCACACAACAGCCTAAAACGTCATAGATACCGAGGGACGCCCCTACCATTGAGGCATTTTGAAAGGACAGGCAGAAAAGGAAGGCGGTTATCGCAGTTCCCATATGATAAAGGAAGAGGAATCTGCTGCGTCCCAAATAATCTTCCGCTTTACTGCCGGCTATTAACAGCGGGGGCAGGTTTGCCAGCAGATGGAATGCGCCCAGGTGCAGATAGCCGCAGGTCAGCAGTCTCCACCATTCGCCCTGGGCGAAGACGGGATGGAATGCGGCTTCCCCGGCGGCCCTTGCATAGCCTCCGCCGAACGCCAGAAGGTTCCCGATTGCGATGATAAGCGAAGCTTTTCCCGGCTTTTTCAACCGTGATGCTCTTCCTTGGGAGTGCCGTCCGGATTGAAGAGGGGAAGATATTCCAGATACTGGATATCGTCGCGGTATTTGGCGTCGCCCTCGGCCAGGATGGCCATTTTCCCCGAGATGATGCCGCCGGACTGTTTCACCAGCTTTTCGACGGCACGGAGGGATTCCCCGGTGGAGATGACGTCATCGATAATCAGCACCCGCTTGCCCCGCATTTTTTCCACATCCTCGCTGTCGATATACAGCATCTGCTTTTTGGCAGTGGTAATCGAGGTGACTTCTGTAGTGATCGGGTTTTTCATGTAGAGCTTGGGTGCTTTCCGGGCAATCAGGTACTGGTTTTCACCGGATTGGCGCGCCATTTCAAAGACCAGCGGAATCCCTTTGGATTCGGCGGTAATCATGATATCGTGTTCCGGGGCGATTTTCAGCAGTTCCCGTGCGGAAGCTGAGGTGAGCTCCACATCGCCGAAAATGACGAACGCACCGATATACAAGTCGTCGGATACTTTGCAAAGGGGGAGCTGGCGGGTCAGGCCGGCTACTTTCATTTCATAGCTTTGGTTCATGATGGATACCTCCGATACGGTTCTTTTATCTATAGTGTAGCACATCCGATGGGAAAATTCAATTCCGCGGTCAGTAGAGGCGTGCTCTCCCGCGCATTTTATGGGGGGATCCATCCCGAACGAGCGGGACGTTCGATTTGTGGGGCTGCGCGCCCCACGCCCTGCCCTGTTTCTTTGGATGCCCAAAGAAACAGGGGGAAGAAATGCGCCAAGGGAGTCCCCTTGGATCCCCGTCAGCATAGGCGGCCGGGTCAGCAGAAGCCTCTGCTTCTAGGGCATCACAGAAGGCAAGCCTAGGAGTTGTCACGTGATAGAACGTCCCACTCCCGAGCGGACGGGACGTTCCTCCGGCGTCAGACCGAGGCGGCTCGACAGCAGGAAGGTTTTCCTGCTGCCCCCCAAAACGGCTTACGGGGCAAACTGCTCCTCCATCAGGCGGATAGTCTGGCCCTTCAGTGCTTCCAGCCGGGCCTTGGCAGAGGGGTCGCCGTTGATGTAAGCCCGCATCAGCCGGCCTTCCTCATAGCAGAGCTCGTGGTGCAGCGGGAAATAGTTTTCCCATAAAAACAGCGCGTACCGCACCATCCGGAACGGCGCGTGGAAATGCGGATGCTGGCCGCGGTATTCGTCCATTGCCGCTGTGTACTGCCCCTTGACCGCCTCAATAATGCCCTCCCTGGAATTGGACTTCGCAAAAACAATGGTTTTCGCTTCCTGGAACCAGTCCTTGTTGACTGTGCCATGGGAGTCACTGTTTCCCAGTACTGGGATCGAGGCTCCTTCAGCCAGCATCTGCTGATAGAACGCAATCTGGAGCATATTTTCATGGTTGCTCTGGCCGCCGATCAGCTCGAAAGCGTCGGCAAACCCATTTTTGAGGTAGAATTCCGTGAACCCGTCGGTGACATTGTGGACATCCGCTTGCCAGAACGGATGGCAGAAGACGGACATCCCGTTGGCTTCCCGGATCAGGTCGATCACTTCCAGGCAGGAGGCATGGACAAACGGGTCTACGCCTTCAGGCAGATGTTCCGGCAGGGCTTCCATCCGTTCCCGAACCCGCTGGTTCCATTCCGGACGTCCGGGGTTGCCCCAGATCTCTCCATCACCGGCCAGACAGCGTTCGTTTACCGAAAAGTCACCGGCAAAGTTCAGGATATGGATCGGGTTGCCGGGGGAGTGTACCTCTTCGCCGGGATACAGCTTGAAATCAATCTCTATTCCCTGGTAAGCCTGGATGGCGCGGAGGGATGGCTGCATCTTGCCATGGTCGGTAATCGGGATGAAATCGTAACCGCACTGCCGGTACATTGCTGCGACGAATTCCGGGGACTCCTGCCCGTCGGAAAGATAGGTATGTACATGGAAATCCCCCAGGTAGGGGCGGCGTTCGAACAGGTCCTCCCGCAGGGAGTAGACAGAAAGCACGGCAACCCGCTCGGTGCGGGATTCATCCTTAAAAATCCGGATCTGGTGCTCCTGCTCGCCGGTAAACGCATGGCGGAAACCAAGCGCACCCTCCTGGGCAGTGACTGGATAGAAGACAATCGGGGGCTTGGTTTCGCTGTAAATATCCTGGGTCAGGGGGTAGATTCCCAGGGTGTAGGTGTGCCCATCCTCAAAAGCGGTATGTGCTGAAAGGGAACGGATGGTTACGTTGGCCGGGATACCATCCCGGAAAATGCGGGGAGTGACCTGGTAAAAATAAAGTTCATTTTTCATGTACATAAGGGCAGGACGTCCTTTCCAAAATAAGCTGTTCCGCGCGGGCAGCCGCGTGAAATCATGTTCAGTGTAGCACAAAGAGTGGGGCATTTCAAGCAGGCTCTCCATGAAAAACAGGCCTGTTTCATAAAAAGGAATAAGCTTTATAGTCAACGCGCTTGAAAAGAAGCATTGGCTTCTTTTCAACACTGCGGCATAATGCCGCAGTGGGCAGCGAAGCGGCCATGCGGTAGGGCTTCATAGACGGCGCACAGCGCATTTTATGT
>CANAQK010000102.1 GCA_947363605.1 uncultured Clostridia bacterium
AACGGATCGCCCCGGCCATCAACTATAATAAGCGCTTTGCGCTTATTATAGCATGAAGCGCCCCGCGCGGAATGGTATAATCGGCCATTCGGGCGGCAGTGAGCTTTTGCGAACGGATCGCCCCGGCCATCAACTATAATAAGCGCTTTGCGCTTATTATAGCATTATACTGCTCGAAAAACAAGGAAACCGCAAACTTTCTTCACGCCTGTCACATAAAAAGCAGTATCAGGAAAGAGGAACCGCCCCCGAACTGTCGGGACGTTCCTCCGGCGTCAGACCAGGGCGGCCCGACAGCAGGGAAGCCTCCCTTCTGTGCTGTAGTGTCCGGGGGCCTGGGGGCGGCCTCCCCCAGCGGTTTTCTTTTTCCCCCTTTTCTTTGAGCACTCAAAGAAAAGGGAGCGGGGTGCGGGACGCGGAGTCCCGCATTCGGATCGCAGCCAGAGGAATGCGGCTCGGCGGCTGCTCCTCTTGAAATCCTGATCCTCTTTATAGTCAACGCACTTGAAAAAGAAGCATGGGCTTCTTTTCAACGCTGCGGCATATCATGCCGCAGTGGGCCGCGAAGCGGCCATGCGGTAGGGCTTCATAGACGGCGCACAGCGCATTTTATGCGCGAACAGGCAAAGCCTGACCCTCCAATCGGGTATCGATTTGAGGTGTGCCGACCATATAGGACAGCCCTGAAGCTTTCTTCCCCGGAGCGGCAGTTCTGTTTTTGTCCCTCCCCTCATAAACTGGAGCAGAGCGCAAGCAATACCGAATGAAAGGCCGGAGGAATATCATGAAAATCATGCAAATCTTAGAGGAAAAGCTGGAACAGAAAAAAACGCCCTCCTCTCCTTCCGAAGGATCAGACTCCCCCTCCGCGGCGGCCCCGGCAGAGGCTTCCCGCCAGGACCCGGGCCTGAGCCGGGAGGAAGCCGCCCGCCGTCTGGAGCAATACGGCAAAAACGAATTAAAATCCGAAAAAAAGACCCGCCCCATGAAAATCTTCCTGGGCCAATATAAAGATATTATGACCATTATCCTGCTGGTCTGCACCGCGGTTTCACTTTTTATGGGCGAATATGTGGAGGCAATCGCGATTGCGGTCATTGTCCTGATGAACGGTATCCTGGGATTCATCCAGGAATACCGCACCGAACGCACGCTGGAAGCGCTGAAAGGGATGGCCGCCCCGATGGCGAAAGTCCGCCGGGAAGGCGGACTGCTGGAGATCCCTGCCAGTGAGATCGTCCCCGGCGACATCGTGCTGGTGGAAGCCGGGGACCGCATCCCGGCGGACGGACGGCTTCTCTCCGCTGCCGGCTTCGAATGCAACGAATCCATGCTGACAGGCGAATCCATCCCGGTGAAAAAACAGACCCATAGCCGGGACGAAAAACAGAAAAACCTGTATATGGGCTGTATTGCCACTAAGGGGCACGCCAGCTTCACCGTGACGAAAACCGGGATGCAGACCGAAATGGGCGGGATCGCTTCCATGCTGCAGAATATCGAGGAAAACGAAACCCCGCTTCAGAAAAAGCTGGCCCAGCTTTCCAAATATATTGCGGCTGGCTGCCTGCTGATCTGCGGGATAGTCAGCCTGGCTGGGATCCTGCGGGGGGAAAATTTCCTGGATATGCTGATTACCGGGATTTCACTGGCAGTTGCTGCCGTCCCCGAAGGGTTGCCCGCTATCGTCACCATTTCGCTGGCGCTGTCGGTCTCCCGGATGGTCAAGCGGAACGCGCTGGTCCGCCGCCTGCACGCCGTCGAAACCCTGGGCTGTGCCACCGTCATCTGCTCAGATAAAACCGGCACGATCACCCAAAACCGCATGACCGCCACCGAGGTCTGTACCGTATCCGGCCCCTACTCCGCCTCCAGCCTCCCCAAAGAGGAGCCGGCCATCCGGCTGCTGCTCCACTGTGTCACCCTTTGCAGCAATGCTGTCCTCTATCCGGATTCCCGCCCTCCCTTTGGGGGGCACACCGAAGTCGCCCTGCTCCAGATGTCTGCCAAATATGGCTGTACCCGCGAAGGATTGGCACGGGAATTCCTGCGCAAAAGCGAAACCCCATTCGACAGCACCCGCAAGCGGATGTCGGTCGTCGTTGAGGATCCCGCTCACAAGCAAACCTTATTTGTCAAAGGCGCATTCGACCTTTTGCTGGATCGTTGTACACAAGTGCAGGATGGAAGCCAGGTGCGTCCGCTGACCCCCTCCGACAAGAGGAAAATCCTGACGCAGAGCGAACGCATGGCCGATCAAGCGCTTCGGGTGATCGCCGCCGCCTACCGTCCGGTCAGCGCGGTTTCTCCCGGGGACAGCGAAGAGGGGCTGATTTTCCTGGGGCTGGTCGGGATGATCGACCCACCACGCAAAGAGGTGCGGAAAGCCGTCAGCCGCTGCCAGCGCGCCGGGATCCGGACGGTCATGATTACCGGAGATCACAAAAAAACAGCCGCAGCGATCGCCAAACAGGTCGGGATCTGGCATGAAGGGGACCGGGTGGTTACCGGGGAAGAACTGGACCGAATGAGCGTCGATCAGCTTGCCAAGCTGGTCCCCCAGATCACCGTATTCGCCCGGGTCAGCCCGAATCATAAGCTCCAGATCGTCAAAGCTCTGAAAAAGAACGGGCAGATTGTTGCCATGACCGGGGACGGCGTGAACGACGCCCCGGCCATTAAAGAGGCGGATATCGGGGTTTCCATGGGGGAAGGCGGTACCGACGTCACCAAGGAGGCCAGCGAAATCATCCTGCTGGACGACAACTTCGCCACCCTGGTCGGGGCGATTGAAGAAGGCCGCGGGATCTACGAAAATATCCGGAAATTTATCCGTTACCTGCTGGCCTGCAATATCGGCGAGGTGCTTACCATGTTCCTCGGGATGCTGATGGGGATGCCGGTCATCCTCTTCCCGATCCAGATCCTCCTGGTCAACCTGGTTACCGACGGCCTGCCCGCCATCGCGCTGGGGCTGGAGCCTTCCGACCCGAAAGCGATGTCCCGCCCGCCCCGCCGCACATCCGAGGGAGTCTTTTCCCGGGGGCTGGCCGGCAAAATCATCCTGCGGGGGATATTGATCGGGTTTTCCACCCTGGCCAGCTTTATTACCCTGTTCCATCTGACCGGATCGGTCGATCACGCGCGGACAGCGGCGCTGTTCGCCCTGGTATTCGCCCAGCTGATCCATGTCTTCGAATGCAAGAGCGAGGAAAAAAACCTGCTGCACATCCCCTATGGGAACAACAAAAAATTGCTGGCTGCGGTAGGCGTATCCATGCTGGCTTTGTTCAGCGTGCTGTATATTGAGCCGCTCCGGATGATTTTCGCAACTGTCCCGCTGACCCTGAATCAGCTTTTGATCCCGGCCTGCTTCTGCCTGATCGCACCGCTGGCCAATATCCTCCTGCATCGGCAGCGGTAGCCCTAAACCCGAAAAACCGGCGGGTATTTTTACCCGCCGGTTTTCTTTTACTTTTCCGTCTGAATCTCAATCATGCCGCTTCCGCTCGTCCCCTGGATAGAATAGGGGGAACCGTCCTGTTCAAACTTCCGCTCTTTTCTCTCGCCGTTGACCTGAATCCGCCCCCCGCTGCTCAGCGAATAGCGGTACTGGGTTTCCGGCAGGGTCGTTTTCAGCCGGACATCACCCGATATGGTGGTAAATGAAACGGAGTTCAGCGCGCCGGACAAATCGATCGAGCCGCTGGTGGAGGATACGTCCATTTCTCCGCATTTCAGGCCTTCCCCCTCCATATCCCCACTGGTGGATTTCAGGCTTACCCCTTTCGTCCAGATGCCTTTCAGATAGAAATCCCCCGAAGTGGAAACAATCCGCACCGGCTGAGTATTATCAAACCGGCATTCCGTCAGGCCCACATCGCCCGAAGTGCTGGTAAATTCAAACGCATCGCCCGAGAAGGTTACGCCTTCCAGGCTCAGATCCCCCGAGGTCGTCTGCATACTGAACTGTTTCAGTCCTGTCTGGCCGGAGAGATCTGCGTCGCCCGAAGTGGTCGCAATCCCGCAGGTTTCCAGCGCGACGGTGTTCTCCGCAATAAAGTTACCCGAGGCGGATTGGAAATCCACTTCCTTTACACCGGCCCGGCTGACCTTCAAATCGCCCGAAACACTGGACAAGTTGATCTTCTCCGGGCAGGCCCCCCTGGGATAAGAAACCACGATCTGAGAACGGTACTTCCCTGGAATACCCACCACAACAAAGTCTTTTTTCTGCTTTAAGCAAAGGACGCCGTTCTCCACCTGGAGAACCTCCAGGCCGCGTTCCTTCGGCAGGACATAGGACACCTGCCAGCAGTCGGATTCAACCAGGATCAGGTCAGCGTCAACCAGCTTCCCATCGATGGAGGAAAACGTTTCGGTTTTCTTCGCTTCGATCAGGTGCCTGGAGGGGTCAAACCAGTCGTCGTCCTCCCAGTCCTCAAAGCCCTCCAAGCCTTCCAGCCAGTTTTCAAACCGGTCCTCCATACGGCCGCCCGCGCCTATAACGCGGTCGATGGCTTCATCCACACGGTCGGCGGCGTCCTCTATCCGGCCTTCCATACTGGATTCCCAGAAAATCCCGTCAATCCAATGGGAGAAGGAAGCCGGCAGGCTGTGGCTCCCCCTCAGCCCGGTTGTCGTCCAGATGATCTGGGTCGGGCCGCCCATGGCAATACAGCCCGCCGTCAGGACGCAGCCGCCTAAAAAGATACAAAGCGATACAAGAAAGATCAAGGTTGTTTTTTTCATTTTTTTCCCTCCTTAGTTTCTGTCCAGGCTGTCTGGATTTACCGGAGCCGCCGGGCGATTTTTCTGTGTAATCCGTCCCAGCAGGGAGGACAGCCCCCTCAGGCAGGAACGGAACAGCACCAATGTCGGTATAAAAAACATCCCGCCCAGCCCGATCAGCGCAAGCCCCGCGCCAATCAGGCTGAGAACAGCAAGCGCCCCATCCATCCAAACCGTGAAAGACATCACAATCAGGAGCACGCCGACCAGCCCAAACAAGACCGCCATCAGGAAAAACAGGCCGAACAGCAGCATGACGACCAGAATCAACGAAAAACACACTACCGCAAGGCTCAGTGCCAACGGTAAAGCAATCGGGATCGCAAAAACCCCGCCAATTGCCGCCAAAAGCGCCAGCCAGCTTTTCTTGCCGTTCTGAGGATCCTTCTGTGCGTCCTTCAGTGTTGTTTGCGCCCGGATCTGCGCCGCAATTTTTTCCGGAGAACCCAGCTCTGCTATCACCTTTTGTTCATTTCCCGGGCCGGCTTCTTCAAAATATTCAATATAATATTCCATTGCCTCCACCCGGTCGGATACCTTCAAGCGGGTCAGCTCCCGCTCCATCGCCGCTAAAAATTCATCCCTTGTCATGACTTTCCCCTCCGTCTTGATTGATCTGCCCATCCGGGTCCCCCAGCCCTTTTCCCATCAGGATCCGGTCCATACCGGCTTTGTAGGCCTCCCATTGCCGGATATAATGCTCCAGCAGCCGTCCGCCCGCAGGAGTCAAAGAGTAATACCGCCGGTTCCTTCCTTGAAACGGTCGGTCATAGGTTTGCAGGCAGCCTTCCTTTTGAAGCCTTTTCAACACCGGGTAAAGGGTAGAATCCGATATTTCCAAGACCTCCCGGGCCTGCTGCGTCAGCACATATCCATAGGTATCTTCTCTCCGGAGCACTGCCAGCACCAGGAAATCCAACTGGCTTGCGCCAATCTGAAACGGCATAGAACCCCTCCTTTTTCTTCATGTTTTACTTTTTAACAATATTATATTTCATATAATATTGTTTGTCAATACTAATACGATTTCTTGATAAAAAGATTTTTATCGTTTTATCGGGAATTAGAGTCTGTTTTAAAACCAGAGAAATGCCAGTATTTTTGTTCAGGGCGGGCGGTTTCAAGACGAAAACCGCAAGAAAGGCTGTCGCCTTTCGAGGATTTTTAACACAGAAACCGTTTGTCACTGGACAAAAAGACGGTTTTTCGGAGTTTTAAAACAGACTCTAGGGCTTGTTTGAAAAATAAATATTGCACAAATCGATGGTAAGTGCGAAAAT
>CANAQK010000103.1 GCA_947363605.1 uncultured Clostridia bacterium
CCGCAGTGTTGAAAAGAAGCCAATGCTTCTTTTCAAGTGCGTTGACTATAAAAAAGTCCGGCTTGAAAGACAGCCGGAAGATAGATTTTGTCTTAGAACCTGTATGCACAACCATCGAACACGATTTGCCCGGTGCTTTTTCATGCAGACTGCGTTCATTTTCCTTACCATACGGCAAGTATGCCTGCCAAAAATGGCCTTGCCTGCCCGAAAAACCCCCTCGGGCATCTGGCATCCTCTGATTGTGAATACAGGTTTTTATTTTCATTGGGATTTGGTATAAAATCCCTGATTGCGGTCTATACTTTGGATAGAATGCCGGGTAAAATCCGGGTGAAATCAAAGGAGGATGCTATCATGCCGCGTGGGATGAAAAAACAAATCAATTATGAAGAAGAGCTGAAAAAGATTGATATGCAGATTACCCGATGGAAAAACACGATCCTGGAATTGCAGGAGCGGAAAAAAGTGCTGATCCAGGAGCGGGAAGCCGCTGAGCTTTCCGCATTATATCAGGCAGTTAAAGCTTCGGGCAAAACAGTGGACGAACTGATCTCTGCTTTAAAAGGAGAAGGGGCTGCCTGAAATTGTCCTGGGTGGAAATTTTCTGCGGTTTGCAGATAAAAGAGAGATGAAACACGCGCTTTGTATGCTGAAATTTTGCATCAGAAAACGGGGATCCGGAAAATGGATCCCCGTTCTTTTTGCTGACACGCCCTGTTTTGCGGATTGGGAGTGTCCCAAATAAGGATTTTATGGGAAAAAACCGCCCTGGGCGGGATTATTATCCCCACATAGCGAACAGCGGGGCAGCTCCTCTTGAAAGCTTGATCCTTTTATAAAATGCGCGAGAGAACACCCCCTGCGGATTCCCCAATTGGACAAAACCGATCGCATACGGTATAATAAGCGCAAACGAATGAAAGAAGGGGCTTCCCCATGTATACTGAAATCAAAACCAATCGCCTGCTCCTGCGTCCGCTGGGGGTACAGGATCTCGCGGCTGTCCATACCTATGCGTCTGATCCGGAAAATACCCGGTTCATGCTGTTCCTTCCCAATGAAACGGAGGAGGAAACCCGGCAGTTTTTACAAAGGGCTGCGGACGAGTGGGAAAAGGAAGCCCCCCATGTTTATGAATTTGGCGTCCTGCTGGAAGCCCAGCTGATCGGTGCGGTTTCGGTTTATTTGGACGAAACAGGGTCCGAAGGAGAGCTTGGCTGGATCCTGAACAAACGATACCAGAAGCAGGGCTATGCGGCGGAGGCGGCTTTGGCGGTCAAGGAATTTGCTGAAAAAGAATTAGGAGTTGCCAAGCTGACGGCGCATTGTGATGCCCGGAACCATGATTCCTACCGGCTGATGGAAAAAATCGGCCTTCACCTGGAAAGTGACAATGGGAGCCGGACCTACCCGAAAAGCGGGGAAACGGCCCGGGAAATCACCTGCTCCTGCCTATTTACATCAGACGGTTCCGCCGTTCCTTTGGCCTGAAAAGCGGCTTGTATAAATCCCGGATACAAATCCCCAGAGCCACGGTGATTCCCAATACGGCAAGACGCAGGTCGATCGGGGACTGCCCAAACAGGAAAGGGAAATATCCAGCCAGCGAGCTGAATCCGACCAGCAGGGGCAGATAAAATCTCCGGGGCCGCCAGCAGGCGTAAATCAGGGCCAGCACATCGGCCAGGAAGAAATACCGTTCGTGCATATGCGGCATCAAGTAGGGGAGCAGCAGGGAAAAATACAGCGCTGCCAGGAGCAGGTTCCCCCGGGTTAGAGGGAAAGGAAAACGGTAAAGCAGGTACAGGCTGAATAAAACACCCGCCAGGGTCAGGAAAATGGCCAGTAAGGATAGGCCGCTGGTTCGATCGTCACCGATCAGGTACCAAAGATTGGGCGCGTTCATGCAAAGGCGGCTGTATTGCCCGGACTGCCGGAAATAGATGGTCAACAGCTCGGAAAGCGGCCTTCCTGCGATCCAGGCCGGGAGGATACTGAGCAAATACACGCCCGGGATCACCAGCAGGTGCCGGATTTTCAGCCGGTCTTTCAAAAAGAGCAGCGCCAGGACGGGAAGGAAAAAAATGCTTTGGAGCTTGAGGGAAAACGCAATCCCAAAATAGACAGAGGAGGCAAGCGGGCGTTTTTCCAACCCGCAGAATAGAGACTGTACCACAAAAAAGGTAAAGATGACGTCACACTGCGCCCAATAAGCGCTGTTGAGCAGGATCGTCGGCATGAAAAGCACTGCGGCATAAATCCCGAGCAGGGCGGCGGGGGAATACTGTCGGGCGGCAAAGCAGCGCAGCATCGAGCCGGCCAGCAGCAGGTCAAATACGCAGGAAAGCAGCTTGATGGAGTACAGGCTGTTCAGCGGCAGATAGGTGAGCAGGGCCATTAAATAGAGATAGGGCGGCGTGTAATCCCCGATCGAAAGGCCGATGCCCCGGATCCCGCCGGCGGCCTGTAATTCATTGAACCATTCTTCCAGAAAGCTGGTGTAATCCCCCGACACATAATTCATCAGCGCAAACCGCGCAAAAACTCCCAAAAGGGTGATGCCGGCAAACCCCAGAACATCGACAACACGCAGATGTACTTTCCCTGTTGGAGAAAGCGGGGCTTGAAGCAGAAGGTCTAATTGTTTTCCCATAGCACGATCTTGCGCTCCTTAAATTTTGGGATAGGGAGCGCCCTTTCTTTAGAATAGGGTGTTGCTGAGCTTCCATACAGGCTCAGTACAGCCTGCATGGTTTTAACGGATAAATTTTATATTCCCCGTCTATTAAGCGGTACAATAGACGGGGAATATATGGTCAATGCCTGTGCAGGGGATATTGCCTTATTTATTTTCGAAATAATCAAACGCCCCAATGGCTTCACAGGTGTCGCATACATCCGGCCGGTTTTGGAAAACTGCGCCGCAGAACTGGCAGCGCCAACCTGACCGGAGAGGCTGGACCTCCGACGTTTGAACAGCCGGATCGGGCTTGTTTTTTTCCGGTGCTCCTCCCATCTTGACAAGCAGGTTCAGGAACCGCTGTTCATGGTTTTGCTCAATAGCCGCTACCTTTTCGAACATGACGGCCAATTCTTCCAAGCCCTCTTCCCGAGCCTGTTTTGCAAATTCCGGGTACATACTGTGCCACTCGCTGTATTCACCCTGTGCCGCCTGTATTAAACAGGATTTTGTGTCGGAAGGACGGCCAAACAATTGCTCGAACCAGAATTTGGCGTGCATCATCTCGTTTTTCGCCATCTGCTCAAAAGCGTCGGCGATCTCATTATCTCCGTTTGCGCGGGCCGCTTGAGCAAAATAGGTGTATTTGTTCCGGGCGATGGACTCTCCCGCTAATGCTTTGTATAGGTTTTCAGCAGTCTGGGTGTTTTTCAGTTCCATGGAACGATTCCTCCTCGTATATTCTGTCAGGATATTATCCGCGCACAGGAAGAGCCTGGGCGCTGCTTATGAAGGCTGGGCCGTTTTTCGGCCGGCATAGGGATGGGGCTTTTGTGCTTTCCAAATAAACCGCGGCGGAGGGAACTCAGCCTTTCAGTTTGGAGTTGGCTTTCGCCCGAAGGGCGTTGTCCAGGATCTGCTTCCGGATCCGGATGTTCGAAGGGGTGACCTCCAACAGCTCGTCTTCCGCGAGAAATTCCAGGGATTCCTCCAGACTCATCCGGCGGGGCGGGATCAGCCGGAGCGCGTCGTCGCTGCCGGAAGCCCGGGTATTGGTCAGCTGTTTTTTCTTGCAGATGTTGACCACCAGATCTTCATTCTTCGGGGACATCCCAATGACCATGCCTTCGTAGACATCGACCCCGGCGTCGATAAAGAGGGTGCCGCGTTCCTGGGCGTTGTACATCCCATAAACAACGGAAACCCCGGTTTCATAACAGATCAGCGACCCATTGGAGCGGCGCGGGATCTCGCCTTTATAGGGCTGGTAGCTGTCGAAAATCGTGTTGAGGATGCCTTCCCCCTTGGTATCCGTCAGGAATTCGCTCCGGTAGCCAAACAGGCCGCGGGACGGGATCAGGAATTCAATCCGCATCCGGCTGCCCTGGGGATTCATCTGAAGCAGTTCGCCCTTGCGGGAGCCCAGTTTTTCCATGACGCTGCCGACAGCCCCTTCGGGGACGTCAATCAGCAGGCGTTCAACTGGCTCGCAGAGGACGCCGTCGATCTCCTTCATCAGTACATGGGGCGGGTTGACTGAGAATTCGTAGCCCTCCCGGCGCATATTTTCAATCAGGATAGAAAGATGCATCTCTCCCCGGCCGGCAACCTTCAGGCTGTCGTTATTTTCCGTTTCGCTGATCCGCAGGGAGACGTCCTTCAGCAGCTCTTTATACAGGCGGTCGCGGATCTGGCGGGAAGTGACGAACTTGCCCTCCCGGCCTGCGAAAGGGGAGTCGTTGACCGAGAAGGTCATTTCCACGGTGGGCTCGGAAATTTTCACAAAAGGCAGCGGCTCCACTTCAGAGATGGCGCAGAGGGTATCCCCGATCGTGATTTTTTCGATGCCGGAGAAGATGATGATATCGCCTACCTTGGCGCTCTCCACCGGGACGCGCTTCAGCCCTTCGATCTGACTGAGGGATACAATCCGGCCCTTATAGGGGGTCTTGGATTCATGGAAATCCGCCACCATGACCTCCTGGTTCTGGCGGATTTCCCCCCGCTCAACCCGGCCGATGCCGATCCGGCCAACGTAATCATTGTAGTCGATTGCGGAAACCAGCACCTGCAGGGAGCCGTTCTCCTCTCCTTCGGGCGGGTCGATATGGGAAAGGATTGCATCGAAAAGCGGATTGAGGTTTTCGCCCTTTTCCGGGGAGAGGGAAGCGGTGCCGTCCCGGCCGGAACAGAAAAGCACCGGGCTTTCCAGCTGCTCTTCGGTCGCGTCCAGATCCAGCAGGAGCTCCAGCACCTCGTCAACGACCTCGTAGCAGCGTGCGTCGGGGCGGTCGATCTTATTGACGGCGATGATGATCTTATGTCCGAGTTCCAATGCCTTTTGCAGGACGAACCGGGTTTGGGGCATCGGGCCTTCGGCTGCGTCTACCAGCAGGACAACGCCGTTGACCATTTTCAGGATGCGTTCTACCTCGCCGCCGAAATCCGCATGGCCAGGGGTATCAATAATATTGATTTTGACGCCGTTGTAATGGGCAGCAGTATTTTTGGCCAGGATGGTGATACCGCGCTCCCGTTCAATGGCGTCCGAGTCCATAACACGGTCAGCGACCACCTGGTTTTCCCGGAAAGCGCCGCCTTGCTTCAGCATTTCATCGACCAGGGTGGTTTTGCCGTGGTCAACGTGCGCGATAATGGCAATATTGCGAAGATCTTCACGAATCATTCAGTTAAATCCCCTTTCAGGACAGTAAATCAGTTTTTTTATGCAGGAATGTCCGGATCCCGTTTTTTTCCTGCGTTAAGCATGGCCTATTATAGCGCAACAGCGGACAATATGCTACCTGTTTTCTGCTTTTTTAGCGAATTGGCTAAAAAACAAGGCGGAAAAACGGGTTATTTTTCGTAACCTGGCTTGGAAAAACTCAGATGAGGGAATCCTTCAAACCTATCAAAAAGGCGGGAGTGTCCTCCCGCACATTTTATAAAAGAATCAAGTATTCAAGAGGAGCATCCCCCGAGCTGTGTTGCTCCGGCGTCAGACCGGGGCGGCGCGACAGCAGGGCATCCCCCTGCTGTTCGCCATGTGGGATCCCCCTGGGCGGTTTTCTTTCCCTCTTTTCTTTGGGAGATCAAATATAGTCGGCACACCCTCAAATCGGATGCCGATTTTCAAGTCAGGCTTTGCCC
>CANAQK010000104.1 GCA_947363605.1 uncultured Clostridia bacterium
CAGGCAAAGCCTGACCCTCAAATCGATACCCGATTTGAGGGTGTGCCGACTATATAGGGCGGCTGAATCAGGAATATGACAGAAACATTTACCATCCGGCAGGCTGTCCGTGCCGATGCCGCAACCATTTTCCAGTTTATTCAGCGGATTGCCGCTTATGAAAAAATGTCCGGCGAATTAGAGGGGGACGCTGCCGCTGTGGAGCGCACCCTCTTCGACGAAGGGCAGGCGGAATGTGTGCTTGCGGAGGAAAACGGAGAACCCGTCGGCTTTGCGCTTTACTTTTTTAACTATTCTACATTCAAGACCAAACATGGGCTTTATCTGGAGGATTTGTTTGTCAATCCCGAAAAACGGGGGAAGGGTTATGGAAAGGCGCTCCTTCTCTATTTGGCCGGCCTGGCGCATGAGCGGGGCTGCGGCCGGATGGAGTGGTGCTGCCTGAATTGGAACCAGCCTTCGATCGACTTTTACAAAAGCCTGGGGGCAACCCCGATGTCCGAATGGACAACCTACCGTTTAGATGAAGGACAGCTGGCCCGCTATGCGAAACAGCAGGGATAACCGGGAACCCGGCGATCCAGAGGTGCTTGTCGTCCTTTGAAAAACCACAAACCGCCTTTTCGTAATACACTTTGCTGAACGAAAGGGCGATCGGGAAACGGGGCTTTCCCTGTTTCCGGCCGAAGCAAAGCGGCGGAATGGAAATGATGATGAGTGAAACCAATCAAATAAAACCGGTGTTGATCATGCCCGCGCTCGCGCTCCGGGGGATGGTAGCCTTCCCTGGCGTGGCGATGCACTTTGATGTGAAACGTCAGAAGTCCATCCTGGCTATCAAGGCGGCCATGGACTTCAAACGCGAAATTTTTATCGTGACCCAGTCCGAGCTGGAGGTGGAAGACCCGCTTCAGAAGGATTTATACAGCGTTGGGGTGGTCTGCGTGATCAAGCAGCTCCTGAAAGCGGATGACAGCACCATCCGGGTGCTGGTGGAAGGGCAGTATAAAGCCCGGCTGGTCCGGCTGGAGGGGGACGACCCCTATCTCAGCTGCGAGATCAAGCGGATCCCGCGCAAGCGCCGCTCCTACGATTATGAACAGGAAGTCGCGCTGATCCGTCTGGTCAAAGCGATGTTTAAGGAATACTGTTATGCGCTGCCGAACGTCCCCCGGGAGATCATCGCCCGCGCACTTGCCAAGGAAACGCCGCCCGAGCTGTTTAACGCAATTGTCCCAAACCTGCTTTGCACGTATGAGGATAAACAGGCCCTGCTGGAATGCCCGGACAGCTATACGGCGCTGGAAATGCTGGCGGAAATCCTGGAGCGGGAATGCACCCTGCTGGAAATTGAACACAGTATCTTCGAAAAGGTCAAGCAGAAGATGGACAAGAACCAGCGGGATTATTTCCTGCGTGAACAGCTCCGGGTGATCGAGGACGAGCTGGGCGAAGGGGAATCCACGCAGGAGGACGCTTATACTTTCGCAGAACGGCTGGAAGAGCTGAAAAATATGCCGGAATCTACCCGGGAAAAGCTGATGAAGGAATGCGAGCGGCTGAGCCGCCTGCCGGCGATGTCCCAGGAAGCCAATGTCATTACGACTTATCTGGACACCGTGCTCAGCCTTCCCTGGGATGAATCCACCAAGGATATCCTGGATGTGAAGAAGGCCGAGGCCCAGCTGAACCGGGATCACTATGGGCTGAAAAAGGTGAAGGAGCGGATCCTGGAGCTGCTGGCTGTCCGTCAGCTGGCACCGGATATCAAAGGGCAGATCATCTGCCTGGTCGGGCCTCCCGGAGTGGGGAAAACCTCGATTGCGGCTTCGATTGCCAAAGCGCTGCACCGGAACTATGTCCGGGTATCGCTGGGCGGCGTCCATGACGAGAGCGAGATCCGCGGGCATCGTAAGACCTATCTGGGCTCGATGCCGGGGCGGATTATCAATGCGTTTAAGCAGGCAAAGTCCAATAACCCGCTGATCCTGCTGGATGAGATCGATAAGGTGGGGAGCGACCATCGGGGCGATCCGGCCTCCGCATTGCTGGAGGCGCTGGATTCCGAGCAGAATACCGGCTTTGTGGATCATTATATTGACGTCCCCTTCGACCTGAGCAAAGCGCTGTTCCTGACAACGGCCAATACCACCTCGACCATCCCCGGCCCGCTTCTGGACCGGATGGAAGTGATCGAGCTTTCCAGCTATACCCGGGAGGAGAAGTTCCAAATTGCCCGGCAGTATCTGGTGAAAAAGCAGGCGGCGAAGCATGGCCTTTCTGCCAAGACCTTTGCCGTGCGGGACGGCGCTCTCCGGGATATCATCGATGGGTATACCCGGGAAGCCGGCGTCCGCACCCTGGAACGGAAGATCGGGGCCCTCTGCCGGAAAGCGGCCGCGCGGATTGTGGCAGGCGAGAATGCCAAGGTTGTGGCAACGCCGAAAAATCTGGAGAAGCTGCTGGGGCCTGCACCCTATCGGAAAGAGAAACCCAAGGCTCAGGATCAAGTGGGCGTTGTCAACGGGCTGGCCTGGACATCGGTCGGCGGCGAGATGCTCGAGATCGAATGCGCCGTCCTGCCGGGAAGCGGGAAGGTGCAGCTGACCGGTTCGCTGGGGGATGTGATGAAGGAATCTGCTGAAATCGCGATCAGCTATGTCCGCTCAGTGGCCTCCCAATATGGGATCGACCCGGATTTCCATAAGAACTGCGATATCCATATCCATGCCCCGGAAGGGGCGGTCCCCAAGGACGGGCCTTCTGCGGGCGTTACCATGACGACTGCGCTGGTTTCTGCCTTGAGCGGGATTCCGGTACGGGGTGAGGTCGCAATGACCGGGGAAATTTCTCTCCGCGGCCGGGTTATGCCGATCGGCGGTTTAAAGGAGAAGTCGATGGCGGCCTACCGGGAGCAGAAAACCGTGGTGCTGATTCCTAAGGAGAACGAGCCGGAAATCAAGGAATTTGACCCGGTGGTCCAGGAAGCGATTACCTTTGTCCCGGCGGAACGCTTGGAGGAGGTGCTGGAGGTAGCCCTGGTTCCCCATGAAAAGAAACTTCCGGAGCCGGAGGTCGCGCTGAGCTGGAGCGAGCCGGTTCCGGTGATAGAGCCCGCTAATCCGGTGACGATGTGACAAAATGGCGGCTGATATGGGGAGGAATGGATGATGAATTTTAATCAGGCGAAGTATACCGCCTCTTACGGCCTGGCCAAGCAGCTTCCTCCCGCGAGGGGGATCGAGGTGGCGTTTGCCGGGCGCTCCAATGTGGGGAAATCCTCGGCGATCAATAAGATTTTCAATCGGAAAGGGCTGGCGCGGGTCAGCAGCGTGCCCGGCAAGACGGCAACCATCAATTTTTTTGAGGTCTCCCCGCTGCATTTTGTCGATCTGCCCGGATATGGTTACGCCAAGGTGTCTAAGTCGGAACAGCGGCGCTGGTCTGAGCTGATCGAGGGCTATTTCGCCCAGGAGCGGGATCTCCGTCTGGTGGTCCAGCTGATTGATATGCGGCATCCGCCGACCGCGCTGGACATCCAGATGGTAAACTACCTGATTGAGCGGGAACTGCCCTTCCTGGTGCTCCTGACGAAGGCGGACAAGCTGAACAAAACCCAGACGGCGGAACGGCTGGCGAACATTCCATCCGAACTGCCCTGTGGGGATCAGATCACGATCCTGCCCTTTTCGAGCGAAACCGGGCAGGGCGTTGCGGAGATCCGGGAAATACTCACGCAGATTGCCGAAGAGGATGAAGAAGGGGAGGCGGAAGGATGAACAGGATTGCAGTGAATGAAAAGAACCATCTGGTTTTTGCCGGGGCGGATGTCACCGAACTGGCCCAAAAATTCGGGACCCCGCTGTATGTGATGGACGAGGGGCAGATCCGGGAAAATATGCGGCTCTACCGCCGTTCCATTGAAAAATTTTACGGTGGGAAGGGCTTGGTCTGCTATGCCGGGAAGGCTTTTTCCTGCAAGGAGATCTACCGGATCGCCCAGGAAGAGGGCATCGGCGCCGATGCGGTTTCGGCCGGGGAGTTGTACACCGCGATCCAGGCAGGATTTGACCCTGCAAACATTTGCTACCATGGGAATAATAAGACAGACCGGGAGCTTGCTTATCTGCTGGAATCCGGCGTAGGGCGGATCGTGGCGGACGCTTACGATGAATTAGACAGGCTGGATGAGCTGGCGGGGAAGATGGGGAAAAAGCCAAGGGTTTTGCTGCGGCTTTGTCCCGGTGTGGAAGCGCATACCCATGAATTTATCCGGACAGGCGGGATTGATTCCAAGTTCGGCTTTGCTATCGAGCTGGGCGACGCAATGAAAGCGGTCCGCTTAGCGCTTTCCAAGCCGAATTTGCAGCTGTGCGGTATCCATTGCCATATCGGCTCCCAGATTTTTGACAGCGATCCGTTTGAGCATACGGCGGAAATCATGCTGCACTTCCTGGATGAGGTGCGGAAGGAAACCGGCGTATTGCTGCCGGAACTGAATCTGGGCGGCGGCTTCGGCATCCGCTACACCGGGGAGGATACCCCCAAGCCCTATGATGGGTATATGGAGCAGGTCAGCCGTAAAGTCGGGCAGGTCTGCGCTGAGCTGGATATGGAACAGCCCTTTATCCTGTTGGAGCCGGGACGTTCCATTGTCGGGGAAGCTGGGATTACCTTGTATGAGATTGGCAGTATCAAGGAAATCCCGGGGATCCGCACCTATGTAGCCATAGACGGTGGGATGACGGACAATATCCGGCCGGTGCTCTATGGGGCGAAGTATGACTTCCTGCTGGCCAATAAAATGGATCTCCCTCCTGTCCGGAAGGTCACGGTGGCCGGCCGGTGCTGTGAAAGCGGTGATGTGCTGGGCAAGGATATCCTGCTTCCGGAGTGCGGGCGGGGAGATCTGCTTGCGGTGCTTTCGACCGGGGCGTATCATTATTCGATGGCCTCCAATTATAACCGGGTCCCGCGGCCGGCAGTGGTGATGGTTCGGGATGGGCAGGCCCGGCTGGCCGTCCGGAGGGAATCGCTGGAGGACCTGGCCCGGAATGATATTTAGCTGCCGGATGAAAAAAATCGTATTTTTTTGCAAAAACCGCTTGACTTTTTTTGCAGTTTAAGTTAGAATAATATTCGTCGCTGAGAAACACGGTTCAAAAGCGACGAAATGTGGGAGCATAGCTCAGCTGGGAGAGCATCTGCCTTACAAGCAGAGGGTCATAGGTTCGATCCCTATTGTTCCCACCACATGGCCCGCTAGCTCAGTTGGTTAGAGCGCTAGCCTGTCACGCTAGAGGTCGTCGGTTCGAGCCCGATGCGGGTCGCCATTTTCTGATGGAAATTTCCAGCGGATTTGCCTCTGTAGCTCAGTCGGTAGAGCAGAGGACTGAAAATCCTCGTGTCGTTGGTTCGATTCCGACCGGAGGC
>CANAQK010000105.1 GCA_947363605.1 uncultured Clostridia bacterium
ATGCCAAAGTCAATGATACGGAGGAGTATCACCGCAGTGCTATCCGCTGCGATGGTATTCACTTCGCTGTCCTTCGGAAGCGGCTTCACTGCCCACGCGATCCCCGTTCCGGACAGCAAGCCCTATCCGAATGACGCTTATTACCGTAAAGAAACCCTTCAGCCCTACGGTTCTAACCTTCAGGTGGACGAGCTGAAAAACTGGAGCCCGAGCAATGACCCGGACGCCCGTTACAACCGCTCCCGCGTACCCCTGAAGGAACGTGTAACCGGCCCGCTGGTCAACAACACCGCTTCCACCGAAGCGAAGGTTGTTTCCTTGGCGCTGACCAACGGTGATGCCGCTACCGGTAAATCCCAGGGCGGCGACAGCGCTACTGTGTATGCCTTTACCAACTATCAGTATGTTGACGTCATGAACTACTGGGGCGGTTCCTCGGCAGACGGCCCGATCGCAATCCCAACCCCAGAACACATTGACGCGGCCCACCGCAACGGCGTTGCTGCTACCGGCACCATCTTCTTCCCTTGGGGGGATTCTCAGTTCACCCAGGAAGCGGTAAACCAGTTTACCGAGCAGGATGCAGCCGGGAATTTTATCGTTGCAGATAAAATGTTCGAAATGGCTGAGTATTATGGCTTCGAGGGCTTTTTCATCAATCAGGAAAGTAATATCAGTCAATCCAGCGCGACCAAGCTCCGCGAGATGCTGGCGTATATCCAGGAAAACAAGCCGGAAGGCTTTATCATGCAGTGGTATGACGCCATGACGCCAAGCGGATCCGTTAGCAACTTGGATCAGGTAAACTCCCAAAACATCGGGATGATCCAGGAAGGGGATACCCGGTACAACGACCAGGTGTTCCTGAACTTCAACTGGAATTCCACCAAGATCAAAACCTCTATTAATACTATGGCCGGCGCAGGCCGCGACCGCTTTGATATCCTGGCGACCTGGGAAAACTTCCCCTATTCCAAAGACCCGGGCCGTATTTCAGATCTGACCAATGCAACCAACGGGATTGACGGTAAGCTGGGCACCTCGCTGGGCTTCCTGGGGCCGAGCAATACCCTGGTCAGCGCGAGCAGCCCGTCTGATTTCCAGAATAACACCGATCTGAATATGTGGGTCAACTCAGCGCATGATCCCCGTGTAGATTATGATCCTTCCAAGGATGTAGGCAGGAATTTCCCGGGCGTGGCAACCGTCATTGCGGACAAGACCCCGATCCTGGGGACCGATTTTGTTACCCACTTTACTGCGGGCAACGGCTATAAGTTCTATGAGGACGGTAAGGTCGTCCGGAACCGCGAGTGGTATAACCGCTCCATGACCGACGTTATGCCGACCTGGAAGTGGATCGTAGAAAGCGAAGGCTCCAAGCTTCAGCCGGAAATTGACTATTCTACGGCTTACTGGGCAGGTACCTCGCTGAAGGTTGCGGGCCAGCTGGATGCAGGCAAGCCTAACCATGTTAAACTGTACAGCTCTCAGCTGGATATCATGCCTTATTCGGATCTGGAAGTGATCTATAAGGAATCGGATGCCGGCGTGATGCAGGTCGGCCTTTGCTTCGGTAATACTTATGACGATAAAAACTTCACCTTTATTGATCTGAACGGTGAAGACGCCGGCAACGGCTGGAAAAAGGCCGTGGTAGACCTCAGCCCCTACGCTGGGAAAACCGCGATTGCCATTTCGCTGAAATTCTCTTCAGACGCAGCGATTTCTTCCTACTCCGCGAATGTCGGCAAGCTGGCGATCACTACGGACACTTCCGCTCCGGGCGATGTAACCAAGGTTACGCTGGATGAGTATCGTTATTCGGACGCTTCCCATGCAGAAGCCCGTCTGTACTGGAACGAGGCGAGCGGTGCGGATTACTACAAGGTTTACCGGATCAAAGCGGACGGCAGCCGTGAGATGATCGGCGCGGTCCCGAACAACGCGTACTATGTATCCACCTTTGCGCAGGACGGCAGTGAAGAAGGCTTCGACTTTGAGGTTGTTCCGATCACCATCTACGGCACCGAGGGCGGCAGTGCGAAAACCCATTTTAACTGGGATTATAATGGTGTAGGCGATTTGGTCGAGGTTCCTGGAGAGGACTCCGGCCCCAACATCGCAGCAGGAAAACCGGCGGTAGCAAGCAATCCATCGTCTTCCAACGGTACGGCAGTCAAACTCACCGACGGCTTGAAAGACCGTGACCATAAGTGGGATTCCGGCGGCTCAGCCGGCATAGCGACAATCGACCTGGGTAAGGATATGGAGGTTGCCCGCTTTGTCCTTTATCACGCAAACAATCCGGATTCCCGGGAGGCCTGGACCTACAACACCATGGACTTTGAGATCCTTTACGCGGCGGATAATGGTGGAAAACTGATCACCGGCGATAATACAGAAAGCCAGCAGTTGGTGTACAGCAGCGGATTGACTTTTGTGTCTGCCGGCCCGAAAGCAAAAATAACCGGCAATACCAAGGATATCACCAATATCAACCTTAGTACCCCGATTACCGCACGGTATATCCAGCTGAAAATTACCCGGTCGTGCAACAGCCAATGGAACTCTGTCCGTGTTCCGGAGATGGAGGTTTATTCCAAACCCGGAAAACTGTATGATACCAATATCAATACAGAGAATGTTTACATTAGAAATAATTCCGGAAATGGCAGCGATTTTATTCAGATTATCAACGTGCCCTTTGAAACCATGACTGGTATGGGCATGAGCGGTAATGTAACGACTGAATCGAAAGGTACTGTCCGGATTTACGACAGTCTGACAGCTCAGACCCCGGTGAAAACGGTATCTCCAACAGATACAAGCGGCATCATTACCATTAATGACTTTACCTTGAAACCGGAAGGCGGGGTCCTCTACTTCACCGTACAGAACTCCCAGAGCGGTAAAGATGAAAGCCTGCGGATCGGCATTCCATATAATGCGGAAACAGGAAACTTTGTCCCTGAAGTGACTGATCCGGAAGCAGAAGTTCAGATCCCTGCCGAGTCGGTACATATTCAGAACAATAAGTACCATGGTACTGTTGTGATTCAAAATATCCCGGTAGGTTCCCGCGCGAAGTTCTTTGCGGCTCAGAATGACCTGTTCCCGACCCTGACCTCCAGCGTTGCGCAGGAAGTCCGTCTTATGCGGAACGGGAATGCAAAAATTATCCAGAACCGCGTAGAACTGGATGTTAACGGCGGTTCCATCTGGGTGGAGATCTTCCGGAACGGCAAACAGATCTCCGAACGTTTCGAGCTGACCTACGGCGCGCTTGATACTCTTTCGATTGACATGACCAAGCTGGAAGATCTGGTTAACAAATACGATGGCCGGACAGAATCCGCATACAGCGCAGGCTATGACGGATACGCCGCAGCAATGGAAAAAGCGAAGGAAGCGCTGGCAAATGGAATTACCGGCGCGGGCTATGAGGAAAAACAGACTAAGCTGGATGCGCTTTGCGATGAGCTGCAGGCTGCAGTGGATGCGATGGTCCGCAAGCCGGCTTACCGCACGATTGAAAAGAACGTGGATCCGGCAGGTATGGAAACCGCGCTGAAACTCCTTGCTGAAGATGGCGTAACTGAAATTACAGACGCAACCATTGGAGATACGGTTCTCGTATCCGTCGAAGCGCCGGAAGGCTATGAGTTTGCAGCGGATTCCGTCAAGGTAATGGATGGCGCTGTTCCGGTTGAATTTGCGCCTGTAGATGCGGCACAAGCAAAAAGCATCACTTCCGCAGCTGTCAAAGCAAGAATCGCGGCTCAGGCAGCGGATGCGGATAAGCTGACCTCGCAGCTGTATTCCTTCACTATGCCGAGGGGCAGCCAGGATGCTCCGATTACCGTTTCGGTAACCTTTACAGAAATTCCTGCGGTATTGGATCCCTCTGTGCTCAGCGTTGCGGTATCCCCGAAAACCGCTTCTTTGAAATTCGGTGAAACGAAGCAGTTTACAGCAACAGTCAGCGTGAAAGACGGTGCGCCTGAAACCGTAAGATGGACTGTAACCGGAAATAAAGACAAGACTACCCAGATTGATGCAAACGGCCTGCTGACAGTAGGTGCAAAAGAAACCTCTGCCAAGCTGACTGTGAAAGCAACCTCTACAGAAAACGTATCCAAATTTGATACGGCAGAAGTAACGGTTACCCCATACGTACCGGATCCTGATGAGCCGAATCCTCCGGAAGAGCCCGACGACACCTACAGCATTTCCGGGCAGATTCTCGAGCATGACGGCACCCCGGCAGTGGGCGCTGCCGTTACCCTGATGCAGGGCGGCGCGATTGCCACAACGGTTACGGATGCCAACGGGGAATACCAATTTACCGGCATAGAACCTGGGTTCTACAATGTCAAGGCACAGGCGGCAGGCGAAAACCGCTTTAAGACCACCCTGGTGGAGATTGTAGATCATAATGTCACTAAGGTCGAGATCCGCCTGCCGAAAGAGCCCAAAAACAGTGAAGTGAACGTAAACAACGATGTGCCTGCTATCGTGGCGGGCGGTCTGGACGATATTGCTGAAAGTCTGACAATCCCGGAAGGCAGCAGCTCCATCACCGTTAAGCTGGATATTGCTTCGCAGAAGGATCCGGAGCAGAAAGCGCCGGTCGATGATCTGGCAGCCAAGGATAATAAAGAAGTCGGCCTTTATCTGGACATCAGCTTACTGCGTCAGATTGACTCGGGCACACCGGAGAATATCGGCGGAAACAATAGCCATTTAATTGAAATCAAAGTTCCGTTTGAAACCAAAGGCAAACGCGGGATTACGGTTTACCGGACACATGATAACGATACTACGGCGCTGAAACAAGGCGGCTCCGGAGAACGTTATGAATTGAGTGACGGTATGGTGACGATCTTTGCCAGCAAGTTCTCCACCTATGCAATCGGCTACGATAAAGCTGGTGGAATCGACCCGGCACCGAGCCGTCCGTCTACCAGCGGCGGAAGCAGCTACTATCCATCCCGGATTGATGAAAACTGGATCTTTGTCCGCCCGCAGGGGATGGGTACAGTTACCCCGGGTGACTGCACCGCCTATGACGGCGACGATAAGACCTTCACCTTTACCCCGGATTCCGGGCACAAGGTCGGCAAGGTATTGCTGGACGGCGAAGAAGTAGCAACCGACGGCAAGAGCTATACCCTGCGGAATATTACCAATCCGCATACCTTAACGGTTATTTTCGTACAGGATACGGCGGCTGAAAATGAAAGCTCCAAGCCGGCGGATCCGATCAAACCGGACGCGACTCCGAACGCACCGACAGGGGTTGAAACTCCTTCCCTGGCTCTGCTGATGGGCATTGTCCTGATGGGCGGCTATTTCCTGGCACGCCGGGCAAGAAGCGTTCGGAAGCACTAAGAGA
>CANAQK010000106.1 GCA_947363605.1 uncultured Clostridia bacterium
TATAGTCGGCACACCCTCAAATCGATACCCGGATTTGAGGGTCAGGCTTTGCCTGGCATAAAATGCGCTGTGCGCCGTCTATGAAGCCCTACCGCATGGCCGCTTCGCGGCCCGCTGCGGCATGATATGCCGCAGTGTTGAAAAGAAGCATTGGCTTCTTTTCAAGCGCGTTGACTATAGTATATCCCTGTAAAATGGGACCATATGGTCCATGCTTCCAACTGGCAGTCAAGCGCCTATATGCACTTCTTTTCCATTCATTGTCATTTCCTTTTTTGAGCTGATACTACAGATTGTCCCAGTCGATTTTCCGCTCCTTGAAGTAATATTCCCGATCCTTTTCGCCGATTTCCCGCAGGATCCGGCAGGGGTTGCCGACCGCCAGGACATTGGAGGGCAGGTTCTTGGTTACAACGCTTCCTGCGCCAATTACGACGTTGTCCCCGATGGTGATGCCGGGCAGGATGATCGCTCCCGCGCCGATCCAGCAGTTCTTGCCGATATGGACGGGCGCGTTATACTGGTAGGCTTTTTCCCGCAGCTCTGGCAGGAGAGGATGCCCGGCGGTTGCAACGGTGACATTCGGGCCGAACATGGTGTAATCGCCGACATAGATATGGGTGTCGTCCACACAGGTCAGGTTAAAGTTGGCGTAGATATTTTTGCCGAAATGGACATGGTTCCCGCCAAAATTTGCATGGAAAGGCGGTTCGATATAACAGTTTTCCCCGATTTCCGCAAACATTTCTTTCAGCATAGCCCGACGTTTTTCAAATTCGGAGGGCCGGGTCTGGTTGAAATCATACAAGCGCTCCAGGCATTGGGTTTGCCATTCCAGGATATCCGCTTCCCCAGGGAGGTAGAGTTCTCCGGTATGCATCCGGTCTTTCATTTGGCTCATGGTGTATTCTCCTTTTCTTTTGGTTCAGGGTCATTGCTGCTTATTTTTCCATTGTACCGCTTATAGCGGAAAAAATTGACTGCGGAGGCTGCTGAAGAAACAATCACCGTCAGGATTTGCAGGCCGGTTAAAAGTACCGGCGTAACCCCGGTATAAATTTCTACCCCTATGGCAACGGTCCAGCCTGCCGTCACGAACAGCCATAGGATTGAAGCGGCCAAATACAGGGTGCGGTTTTTCATGGTTTCCTTCTATTCCATACAGTGCCGGCGGCTTCTGCCTTACAATTCGATTTTTGTCCAGCGTCCGTTCTTGAAACGGATCATGTTCAGGGTCATTCGCATAGCTTGGTCTGCCCAGAGCCCGATCCAGGCGCCAACCAGCCCCCAGCCGACCGGGAAGCAAAGCACCCAGGAAAGCAGGGGGCGGATAATGGCGATGCTGATAAAGGATACCAGCGCGACAAAACGGGTATCTCCCGCGCCCCGCAGACAGCCGGAAAAGACCACGCCCGCCGTTTGGAAATGGGTGGTGCAGGCGATAATCAGGATAATCAGCGAGCCCAGCGCAATGACCTCGGCGTCCTCCGTAAAGAGGGCCATCAGCATTTCCCGACCCAAGATGAAGAAGAAAACTAATCCGGTTGAAACGACAAAGGCCATCCGCTGGCCGGTTTTTCCGTAGATAATCGCCAGGTCGGGACGTTTTGCCCCCAGGCTTTGCCCTACCAGCGAGGAGGCGGCGACGCTCAGCCCATCCCCGAAGGAAAACGAAATGTTGATGATATTCATACAGATCTGATGGGTGGCAAATGCGATGGTTCCCAGTGAAGCGACGATTTTCGCATAGGTGAAGAACCCGATCCGCATGAAGACCTGTTCCACCATGGCGGAGCCGCTGATGCTGAACAGGGAGGACAGGGTTTTTCGGTCGAATTTCCAGCTGGCGCGGGAATAGATATCCAGGAAGTTCGATTTATGGCAGAGGGAGGCAATCGACATCCCGCATCCGACAATATTGCCGATAACAGTGGCCCATGCGGCGCCCCGGACACCCAGCTCCGGGAAGAGCCAGATCCCGTTGATCAGAAAGTAATTGAAAATGACGTTGAAGATGTTGGCGACAATATTGGTTTTCATGGATATTTTCGTATTGCCCGCTCCCCGCTGGGCGGCGTTGATGGTCAGCGAAATAGCCATAAAAACAATGCTGATCATCAGGATTTGGAAATAGCCGACAGCGTCGTCGATCGTGTCGGCCTCCGCACCTGAAAAAATCAGGATCGGACGGGCGAACAGGATTCCGATACTGCTCATAATCAGCGCAATAGTAACCGATAGGATGAGGGATTGGCGCAGGCATCCGTTAGCGCCTTCCTGGTCCTGCTGTCCCCGCCGACGGGCGACAATGGCCGTAACGCCGGCATTCAGGGAGAAAATCATGGCTAACAGGATAAATTTCGGCTGGTTGGTGATACCGACTGCGGCGATGGCTGCCGGACCAATCCCGCCGACCATCATCGTATCAATCGAGCCGATCAGGCTGACCAGCACGGATTCGATAGCGCAGGGCCATGTCAGCTGGAACTGGCGGCGGTAAACTTCCCGGGTGGGCGGCAGCGGCTCTCCGATCCGCTGTGAAGGGCGGATCATGGATTCGACTGAGAAGAAGCGTTTCAGCAAACGGCTGGGGCTGCTCACAATAAGGACTCCTTTTTATTCAGTTAGTATGAATTTTATTTTATCACAACCTTCATTTTTGTGCAAGGATTCTGAGGGAATTTGTCGGCTGGGGAATACCGCCTGGGTTCGGCCGGCCGGAACGATCCTTGCGGAAAGGGGGGCAGGTATGTTATACTATAGTCAACGCTCTTGAAAAGAAGCAATGGCTTCTTTTCAACACTGCGGCATATCATGCCGCAGCGGGCCGCGAAGCGGCCATGCGGTAGGGCTTCATAGACGGCGCACCGCGCATTTTATGCCAGGCAAAGACTGACCCTCCAATCGGGTATCAATTTGAGGGTGTGCCGACTATATAGGCGGAAAAAGCGGTATTGGCCGCAGAAGGAAAGGGGAATGAACGATGGAAAACTGTCCGATTATTCTGGATACCGACCCGGGGATCGACGACGCGGTCGCGCTGGCTGTACTGAATTATTATTGTCCGGATCGGGTCCGGCTGATCCTGACAAGCTATGGGAATATTTCGGTGGAGAAAACCACCCGCAATGCACAGACCCTGCGCGCCCTGCTGGGCTGGGAAGTCCCGGTGGTGAAGGGGAGTGTATGCCCGGAAAACAATCGCTATGAGGAAGCGGCCCATATTCACGGTGCGGACGGATTGGGAGGGCTCCGGCTGGAGGAGCCGCTGGAGCTGGGTGAAGCCGAGGACGGCGATTTCCTGCAGCGGGTCCGGGATATGATCTGTACGCTGGGCCCGGTGGAGTATATCACCCTGGGGCCGCTGACCAACCTGGCGGCGCTGCTGCGGCGTTTCCCTGAAGTGCGGCCGCATATTGCCCGGGTAGTCTGTATGGGGGGCGGATTCGGCGTGGGAAACGTCACTAAGTGGGCGGAATTCAATATCCATTGCGACGCGGAAAGCGCGGATTTTGTTTTCGCCGAATTACCGGAAATCGCGCTGATCCCGTTGAATATTACCAATAAAGTGGCGTTTGACCTGGAACAGATTGCCGAAATGACTCAGCCGGATACGCCGCTTTGCCGCGCAATGGGGCAGATCCTTCGGATGAATTACCACGCCTGCGTGAATTACGGTGAAAAAGGCTCGACCATGCACGATTCTGCCGCCGTGCTCTATGCGCTTTTCCCGGAGCTGTTTGAAACCGAGCGCTGCGGCGTCCGGGTGGATTGTGGGGAGCGCTACGGGGAAACCCTCCGGGAGGAGAGCCGCCGGAATGTCATCCTGCCCCGGGAAGCACAAACTCCGGCGCTGCTGGAACGGATTGCAGAAGCAATCCGAAGGGAACGCCCGACGAATGGAAAAATTTTTTGAAGAATGAAGCAAATCCTGCTGCTGCGGGGTATTCCCAGTGAAAGGGGTGTTTTCGATGAAAATACGATTATTGAGTTGTTTGGTTGCCGCTGCGCTGCTGTTCAGTTCCTGCGGCGCCGTATCGGGCGGACGAAACGGTCTGGCTTTATTTGAGGAAAACGGCGCGTCTGCTGCCCCAAGCGCCGGGCAGGGGACGGATGCGCCCATGTTTGATACGGTGGAAAATGAAAAGAGCACGCTGGAGGATTCCGGTGCGGCCGCCTTGCCGGAGGAACGGAAAATCATCTGGACAGCAGATTATGTGGTGGAGGTTAAGGACTTCAACAACAGTCTGGAGCGTTTGGAATCGGAGGCGGCTTCCTGGGGCGGGTATGTTCAATATACCGAAACCTGGGGGAATGCAGAAGAGGGTACGGCTTCGGCCCGGTTGGTTCTGCGGATCCCGGCGGGGAAGATGGAGGAAACCTCCGGGCTTCTGGATGAGATCGGGAACGTCACCCGTGCGTCAAAGGGCTCCGAGGATGTCACGCTGGATTATTTTGATCTGGACACCCGGCTGAAAGTGCTGGAAGCGCAGGAAAACCGTCTGCTGGAGCTGCTGGAACGGGCGCAGACCGTGGAGGAAATCCTCCAGATCGAAACCGAACTGAGCCGGCTCCGGGTAGATATCGAGCAGCTGACCGGACGGCTGAAGTATTACGATAACCAGGTCGATTATGCGACGGTGAACGTCCGTCTGGAGCAGACCCGGGATTATACCGTTCAAAACGACGGATTTTTCAGCTGGCTGTGGGAAACGGTCAAGGATTCCGGCAAAAGCCTGGTCCAGGTGCTGAAATGGCTGGTTTCCTGCCTGATCCTGCTCCTTCCCTATATCCTGATCGGGCTGGTGGTATTCCTGCTGATCCGGCGGCATTTCCGCAGGAAAAGAGCGGCGCGGATGCAGGCCCCGCCGGATACAGGCGAAGAAGATCAGAAGTAAAGCAAAAAAATACGGGCGGTTCAACTGCCCGTATTTTTTACTTTATATTATTTATTTTTATACCAATACGAATATTTGAGAAAAAAGTAGTCGCAGAAAATCCGCCACACAGCCCCGCTGCCAAGAAAGGCCAGCACGCCGCTGACGATTGCTTTCGGGGTATTGTGATGGGTGATTGGCACCTCCCAGCCGTCTCGGGCAACGTTGGACCATTCTACAGTAGCAGAGAAATCCCAGGCCCATTGGGCGGACAAGACGCCCAGCAGGACCAGCCCGGCGATAAACAGGATCCAGGTAACTGCTCTGGGGGAAAAAGAGCCGAATTTCATAGAGAACCCTCCGTTTTTCTTTTAGTTTTTTAAGATACGGACTCGGCGTGTTCTTTGTTGTTCTTAACTATTTTTGTTTAAGTTTTATGCAAATACACACCTATTTTTACTTCAATTACATCATTTATTATGGCTTGCTGATTTTCTGTTGCCAAAAT
>CANAQK010000107.1 GCA_947363605.1 uncultured Clostridia bacterium
GGCATGATATGCCGCAGTGTTGAAAAGAAGCCAATGCTTCTTTTCAAGTGCGTTGGCTATAACCGCCAATAACGATATCCCGCCGCACGGACTTCCTCCGCGTTCAGGATGGATTTAACGTCGATAAGGACCCGCTCCGAAGCCGGATCCTCCGGACGGAAAAACCGGCCGATCTCTTCCAGGGAAAGCGCGGTAAATTCCCGGTGTGCTACCGCCAATAATACAGCATCCAAATCCTTCGCCTCGGAAAACGGCGAAATTTCAATGCCATATTCCTGCCGGGCCTCCTCCGCATCCGCCGCCGGATCCAATACCATGGGAAAAACGCCGTATTCCCGCAGTTCCTCGATAATATCAATCACCTTGGAATTACGGGTATCCGGGCAATTTTCCTTAAAGGTAAAGCCGAAGATCCCGACCCGCGCGCCTTTGACCCGTTTATTGGCCTGGATAATCTGTTTAACCGTCGCTTCTGCAACGAATTTGCCCATAGAATCGTTAATCTTCCGCCCGGCCGCAATAATCTGCGAATGATATCCCAGCATTTCCGCCTGATAAATAAAGTAATACGGGTCCACCCCAATACAGTGCCCGCCCACCAGCCCCGGATAAAACCGGAGCGCGTTCCACTTGGTATTCATGGCTTCTACGACTTCATGCGTATCAATCCCCATCTTGTCGAACACCAGCGCCAATTCGTTCATAAACGCAATATTGATATCCCGCTGGGAGTTTTCCACAACCTTGGCCGCCTCGGCTACCTTGATCGACGACGCACGATACACCCCGGCCTCTACGACCAGCTCATACATTTTGGCCACAATTTCCAGGGTTTCCCCGTCCATGCCCGAAACAATCTTCACAATATTTTCCAGACGGTGTACCTTATCCCCCGGGTTGATCCGCTCGGGAGAATAGCCGATTTTAAAATCTTCGCCGCATTTCAGGCCGGATTCCTGCTCCAGGATCGGCACGCAGACATCCTCCGTCACCCCTGGGAAAACCGTGGATTCATAAACCACAATCGAACCTTTTGTCAAATTCCGGCCAACGATCCGGCTGGCATTCTCCACAGGGGAAAGATCCGGCGTTTTATCCAAATTAATCGGGGTCGGTACTGCTACAATATGGAATTTCGCTTTTTTCAGATCCGATTCCTCCGAGGTAAACTGCACCTTAGAGGCCCGGATGGCTTCATCCCCCACTTCGCAGGTGGGATCCACACCGCTCCGATACTGTTCAATTTTGCGCCGGTTCAAATCGAACCCGATCACCGGCACCTTCCGGGCAAAGGCCACCGCAATCGGCATCCCGACATAGCCCAGCCCGACCAGGGACATCTGCTCTTCTCCATGGAGGATTTTTTCATACAAATTCATCATTTTACCTGCTTTCTCTAAAGCCTAAGAACCTGTATTCATAGCCGGGGATGCCGGATAACCGAGGGATTTTCCCGGCAGACAAGGCGATTTTTTGCAGCCATACTGGCGTATGGCAAGGAAAATGAACGCAGTATGCCAGGAAAAGGCCCGGCCAGACGGCGTTTTCCGGTTGTGAATACAGGTTCTGGGTTCAAAAGGCCCTGCACTCTGCCGGCCTGTTCTTATTATTTCACCAGCAGCTGCTTTTCTTCCTTTTCTTTCTGAGATTTCCTGTAATACTGCTTCATGCTCATGCCCATAACCCGTTTGAACAGCAATTTGAAATAAGAAGGGGAAGAAAAATGGAACTCATACGCCACATCTGCCGGCGTCATCCCCGCCGCAACCAGCGGACGGGATGCCTCGACCTTCTGAACCTGGATAAACTCGCGGGGCGTCATTCCAATCTGTGCGGAAAACTCTTCCCGGAATTCCGCCATTGGAAGCCCGCTGGCCAGCAGCAATTCGTCCATATCAATCGCTTCCTGGATATGGCGCAGGATATACTGCTTGGCCTTGTCAATCGGGTCGGAAAGTGCCGTGACTACCGCACTGGATTCCAGCAGATTCAGCAGGCAGAACAAAAACAGGGCGCGGCCTTTCATCCGCATCTGGCAGTCCAGCCCGGAAAGCAGCTCAAACGCCTCCAGGAACAGCCGGATCAGCCGGCGGGAAAGCTCAAACTGCCGGGCAGAAAAACCGGTCAGCAGGTCATACAGCGTCTGCCCGTCCCGGCCGGACAGCCCCAAAAATCCCTCCGGGCCAAAAGCGTCCAATTGGAACCAGAGCAGTTCGCTGTATTCGCCGCAATTCTGCACACAGCTATGCGGCTCATTGGGGCGCACCGCAAAAGCCTGGCCGCCGTACAGGGTATAGCTGACACCGGAAACCATATGCTGCTGGATCCCTTTTACCAGCAGGACAAATTCAAATTTATCTTTATGCCGGTGTTCGATCATCGGCAGCCCTGCTTCAGGCCCGGCCGTATGCCCAAACGTGCGCAAGGCGGGAATCCCGGTGCGCTCCATCGGAAGCATGATCCGGTAAACCGGATGATGCTCCGGCCGGCTCACCGCAGGTTTGAATAGGCCCATTCAGCCCCTCCTTTCAGCGCCCTGCCAGGAGCTTATTCCATCCATAAAGCCGCCGTGCAGGCCGTTATTCCTCCCGGGCCGCCTTTTTCTTTTTCCCGGAGAGTTGGAGTGTCATAGTGAAGATACGATCGCTCGAAAAAATCCGCACCGCTAAAAACAGGGTCGCCGCCAGCAGAACCGCCTGATAAGCCAGCCCCAGATAAAATACCCCGATATTGCCGAACAGCAGGTTCGCCGAAGCGGTATACGTATGGGTAAACGGGATCAGATACAGCAGCACCTGCACGATTACCGGAAGGGAAGAAATATCCGCGAACAGCGTAACCATATAAGGAATCATCGCCGCAAACATCAGCGGTGCAATCAGCCCCTGTGAGGATTTCACATCCTTCGCCAGCGCGCCCAGAATCATGCTGACAGCCAGTGTAATCAGAATCGTCAAAAAGAGCTGCACACCCAGCAGGAAAAACTGCCCTGCTGACATGGAAAGCCCCAGCTTCTGCATCGCATTTGCAACCGACTGGGCCGCCTCCGCATCACCTGATAAATCTGCGCTGCCCATCATGCCGCCCATATAACTGCCTAACCCGATCATATATACCGCCGACATCGCCAACGAAGCCAGCCCGGAAGCGCACATCTTCGCCGCTAAAACCGAAAGCCGGGATACTGGCGCAGACAACAGCGTTTCGAGTGTCTTATCATTTTTTTCATTCGCAATCGCGGAGATGTTCAGTTGGGTGGCAAAGGTGATCATAATAAATACCACCATCGGGATGAAAAAGCCCTGCTGCATCCCCATGGACTGGATCACCTGCCCGCTGATTTCCGCCGTCTGCCCGTTGGCAGAGGTTGTCTCGGTAATCTGGAGCGGCTGAACCGCAAATGCCGGATCCATCCCTTCCGTCAGCCCCTCCTGAAGCAAACGGGAGGACAGAAGGGATGCCGCCGCATCTGCCGCCGCTGAAGCCGATTGATCCATACCGGAAAAAATCGAAAAGCCTGCCATCTTGCTGGAAACCTCCAGCGAGGCTGGACGCCCTTCCTCCAGCGCTGTCCCAAACCCTTTGGGAATCACCAGACAGGAAGAATGCGCATAATCCTCCGCCTGATCCACGGGAGGCTCCGAACCCTCCGGATCCAGCGCGACTACCTCAAAGCCGGCGCTCTGAATATCCTTCAGCAGCTGGGCAGAAGCTTCACTTTGATCCAGATCTGCCACCGCGACGCTGCCCATCTTTTCATTGATCGAATCCGTAAGCGTCCCAATAGTTCCGCCCAGCAATCCGAAAACCACCATGCTGATTACCAGCGAAAGGACCGTTTGCAGGGTAATCAATTCCCGCAGCTCTTTTTTCAGCAGATTAATGAACTTCATATTCCTGCACCACCTTTTCAAAAACTTCTTCCAGATTCTTCGCTCCCGCAGAAGCTTTCAGCTCATCCGGACGCCCCACGCAATGCAGCACCCCTTTGCTGATGATGCCGACCCGATCCGACAAGTATTCGATTTCCAGCATATTATGGCTGGAGATTAAAAAAGCCATCCCCTCATCGGCCAATCCCCGGATCATCCGGCGGATTTCCAGCGCGTTGAGAATATCCAGCCCGGAGGTCGGCTCGTCCAGAATCGCCAGGCTGGGCCGGGTCATCACCGCCCGCGCCAACAGCAGCTTCCGGGTCATTCCCCGGCTGTAGGTGGAAATTTTCTCTTTCAAGCGGGCGCCCAGCCCGCAGATCTCCTCGGCCATCTCTACACAGCGTTTTTGTTCTGCGCGGTCGTTTGAAAATAAGGCCGCCATAAACTGGAGATACTTCCGCCCGGTCATATTTTTATAGGCCCCGGCCTCATCAGGCAAATAGGTAATCCGTTCCCGCACCCGGGCAGCCTCCTGCACGGCAGAAAAGCCGTCTACCCGGGCATCGCCCGAAGTTGGCTGAAGCAGGGTGGAAATCATCCGGATGGTGGTAGTCTTTCCGGCCCCATTCGGACCGATCAGCGCAAAAATTTCTCCCGGCCACACCTCAAACCGCACCTGATTTACGGCAAGAACCGTTTTATATTGCTTGGTCAGGCCATCCACCTCAAGGGCAGGACGGCGCGTCGATTCAGGTTCCATAATTCCATATCCTTTCTGTTCATCGTAGAAAATTTGAAAAGGGCGAATGGACGGATTCTGACAGCATTTTCAAAAATCCTTTAACAGTATAGCACCCTTTGGCGAATTTTTCAATTCCTCGCACGGCGAACAATTCCGGAAGCCAGCCGCCTTTTTGGGATATACTAAGAACCTGTATTCATGCCGGGAATGCCGGATGGCCGGGGGATTTTCCCGGCAGACAAGGCGATTTTTTGCAGCCATACTGACGTATGGCAAGAAAAATGAACGCAGTATGCCAGGAAAAGGCACGGTCAGATGGCGTTTTCTGGTTGTGAATACAGGTTCTAATTCTTAACAAAAGAATTTTATTCTTTATATTGGGCCGCATTCTGAGGCCCAGCGGCTTCGCCGCTGAGAATGTTGTCAATACTTCTCCTGGAATGCCGGCCTGATATAGTCGGCACATCCTCAAATCGGTGCCCGCTTTGAGGGTCAGGCTTTGCCTGTCCGCACATAAAATGCGCTGTGCGCCGTCTATGAAGCACTACCGCATGGCCGCTTCGCGGCCCACTGCGGCACTATGCCGCAGTGTTGAAAAGAAGCCAATGCTTCTTTTCAAGCGCGTTGACTATAA
>CANAQK010000108.1 GCA_947363605.1 uncultured Clostridia bacterium
GCCGCAGTGTTGAAAAGAAGCCAATGCTTCTTTTCAAGCGCGTTGACTATAAAAACTTAGGGCCTATTCAAAATCTCTCGGCGTAGGTCTTGGCGGTGTATTTTCCGCTCTGGCTGCGTTCAAAATCCACAGAATCCGGCAAGGATTCCTGCGTTTTTGGCCTTGCCGGGTAAAAATCCATCCGCCATCCCGTACACGCTGAGATCTTGGACACGCTCTTAAAAAGTTTTTATCGGGAAATCGTATTATGCTAAAAAACCAATCCCATAAAGGAGGACCGTCATGCCCTGTCTCACCCATCCCGCCGCCCCGCTCATTGAACTTCGCAATGTCTGTAAAACCTATAATCCCGGGGAAAACCAGGTCGAAGCCCTCAAACAAATCAGCCTCTCTGTTTGTACCGGGGATTTTGTCGCGATTGTCGGCAGCTCCGGTTCAGGAAAATCCACCCTCATGAACCTGCTCGGCTGTCTGGATGTCCCCAACAGCGGGCAGTATTATCTGGATGGGGAGGATGTTTCTACCCTGTCGGACGACGCACTTTCCGTCATCCGGAACCAGAAGATCGGATTTATTTTCCAGGGGTTCAATCTGATTTCCAGCCTCACCGCCGTTGAAAATGTGGAGCTTCCTTTGGCGTACCGCCGGATGCGCCGCGCCGAACGCCACCGTCTGGCTGTAGATGCCCTCCGGCGGGTCGGGCTGGGGAACCGGCTGACCCACCTCCCCTTCGAAATGTCTGGCGGGCAGCAGCAGCGGGTCGCGATTGCCCGGGCAATTGCCGCCTCCCCTCCGCTGCTGCTGGCAGACGAACCCACTGGGAACCTCGATACCAAGGCCGGAGATGCCGTCATGGAAATCCTCTGCGAGCTGAACCGCCAGGGGAAAACCATTATCCTGATTACTCACGACAACGGCATCGCGGCACGCATCCCCCGGAGGATCCGGGTCAGCGATGGAAGCATTGTGGAATCCTAAAGAATCCCGTATAATCCCCCATTTCCCGGAATAGACTGTGGGTGAATCTGTTCGGTCTGGGAAAGGGGAATCCTGATTCATGGTTATCAAAATGGACTATCGCATTATTGCCGTTCTTCTTGCTGTCTGCCTGTTTGGGGCTTTGCTGGCCGCAGAAAAATCCGCCCCGGCCGTGCTCCAAGCCGAGCGCGTCTGGGATCAAGAGGATGAAACCATCCTTGAACTGCCGGTTGTCATGTACCATCATCTGCTGGAGGAGCCATCCCAGTGGAACGACTATATCACCTCCCCGGCTCAATTTGAAGAAGACCTCCGCTATCTCCAGCAGTGCGGCTACACCTCCATCTCGGTACAGGAACTGCTGGATTACCTGTCCGAAGACGCACCCCTTCCTGAAAAACCCGTTTTAATCACCTTTGACGATGCGTATGAAAGCGTTTATCAGTACGCTTACCCGCTGTTGAAAAAATATGGGATGAAGGCTGTGGTATCCGTAATCGGCAGTTCGGCCGATCAGTTTTCCAATCCGGATGAACCCCGCCATATCCGCTATTCCTATCTTAGCTGGGCCCAGCTGAAGGAGCTGGCCGAAAGCGGCGTATTTGAACTGGGCAACCACACCTATAACCTCCACCGGAATGGCCCGGATTCGGAACGGTATGGCATCCGGATCCGTGAAGGGGAGTCCGCCGAGGAATATGCCCGCGCCCTTTATGCTGATATCGGGAAACTGAATCAGAAAATCCAGGAAGAAACCGGGATCCGGCCCATCATTTTTGCCTACCCCTTTGGTGCGCTCTGTAAGGAAAGCCGTCCGATCCTGGAGGAGATGGGGTTTGAAGTCATCTTGACCTGTGAGGAAAAGGTCAACCGTTTAGCCGGCGATGAAACTCCTCCGCTGGAGCTGCGGCGCTACAACCGCGCACACCACTATTCCACCTATGAATATTTTAAAAAGATGGGGATTACCGAATCGGAATCCAAATGAAAAAAGAGATTTACAGAAGGGATACAAAATATCGGCACGAAGGTTATAGTTTGTTCAAAATTATCTGATATAATGCCATTGTGGCTTTCAGGAAACAGCAGACAAAACAAATTTCCTGCTTTTCAAAAGGCCAAATGATCCTTTACAGATTGGAGAGAGTCCCCTATGTTATCTCAAGAACGCAGCACACTCCCTTGTTTGTATGTCCATACGGGGGAATCCGCCCCGCTTGGTCACTACGGCCAGGAATTGATGAAAAATATGAAAGAACACCATTCCCAGCAATATTGGCTGTATAACTTCGACGGCAGCCTGATGACGCGGCTGCACCAGCGGGAACAGGAAATTATGGAGCTGAAGCTCCGCTTAACTGAGGAGCTGCTGCGGGAAAACCCCCGCCCGGTCACCACGGATTTCCACGCAATCGCCCGGCATATGGACGGAATTGCCCGTCAAGTCGAGGGACGTTTGGTATACGAATTGAAAAAAGCAATTTAACCGCTTTGGATATCGGAGGAAAGGGCTTTGCAGAAAGCCCTTTCCTCTTTTTGAAGCGAAGGGTTCCTCCGTTTGAAGGGAGTATCCAACATGAAGATTTTATGGGGGAAGAGATGCCGCGTCCCGAACCCCGCCCCCCTTTCCTTGAGTGATCAAAGAAAGGGGGAAAAAGAAAACCACCCAGGGGGATCCCACATGGTGGACAGCAGGGGAACCTCCCTGCTGTTCGGCCGCCCCGGGAACATCTCGACGGCTCGGGGCCTGCTCCTCTTAAAATCTGGATCCTGTTATATTATTTGATTTGAACCGTTTTGCTCGCCGCCGTAACCGGCGGCAACCGCAAAACATGGCAGATATTATAGTCAACGCACTTGAAAAGAAGCCAATGCTTCTTTTCAGCGCTGCGGCATATCATGCCGCAGCGGGCCGCGAAGCGGCCATGCGGCAGGGCTTCATAGACGGCGCACAGCGCATTTTATGTGCGGACAGGCAAAGCCTGACCCTCAAAGCGGGCACCGATTTGAGGGTGTGCCGACTATACTTCCGTCCTTTCAGTTCGGAAGTAATATCATGCGCAGCACTCCCCCGCTTGAAGATAATTTGGCTAAAGAACAGCAGAAAAATTCCCGATTTGCGGACATTTCGACAGTTTTTCAAAAAATGAAATGTTTCATAAGAAACCAAGAGAAAATGAGTAAAAACAAGAGATTTTAAGAGAATAAGGGGTCTAAATTAAAAAACTGGCATTTTCATTCTTGACAACCCTCCCTCCGCCCGGTATAATAAAACCCATGCTTGAGCGCCGTCCTGTTTGTCGGGAGCCGGACGCTCCCCAAAAAAACTGGAGGTAAAATCTATGTCAACTACTATGGCAAATGCGAAAAACGTAAGCCGTAAATGGTATATCCTGGACGCTGCCGGCGTTCCGCTGGGCCGTGTCGCTGTAAAAGCGGCAACCATCCTGCGCGGCAAACACAAACCGGACTTCACCCCTCATGTGGACTGCGGCGACCATGTAATCATCCTGAACGCAGCTAAGGTTGCCCTGACCGGCAACAAGCTGCTGGGGAAGAAATACTACCGCCACACCGGCTGGATCGGCAACCTGAAGGAAACCACCGCCGGCGAAATGCTTGCTAAAACTCCGGAAAGAGTCCTTACCCTGGCTGTGAAGGGCATGCTTCCTGATTCCGTTCTGGGCAGAAACCAGCTCCGCCGTCTGCGTGTATACAAAGGCGCTGAACACGTAAACGCCGCTCAGAAACCGGAAGTTTATCCGTACTAAGAAATTTCGATTTTACAATATAGGAGGCAATTTAGATGTACGAATCACGCCCATATTTTTATGGAACAGGCAGAAGAAAAAGCTCTGTAGCAAGAGTTCGCGTATATGCAGGCAGCGGTAAAATCACCATCAACGGCCGCGATATTGACGATTATTTCGGCTTGGAAACCCTCAAGCTGATCGTAAACCAGCCCCTGGAGCTGACCGGCACAGTCGGCAAATTTGACTTGGAATGCAATGTTTCCGGCGGCGGCGTTACCGGCCAGGCCGGCGCGATCCGTCACGGCTTGTCCCGCGCCCTGCTGCAGTACAGCGATGAGCTCCGTCCGGCGCTGAAAAAAGCGGGCTTCCTGACCCGCGACCCAAGAATGAAAGAGCGTAAGAAGTACGGCCTCAAAGCGGCCCGTCGCGCTCCGCAGTTCAGCAAGCGTTAAATTTTATCAAAATGGCTCAAAATCCCCCCTGCATCAGGGGGGATTTATTCATTGAACTGCAAACAGGGCGGCTTATGAAATTTCAGAAGAAGGGGTCAGGCTCCATGGGGTTGAACAAGGAGGGCCGGAGCAAGCTTCATTCTTCCATGTTGTAGAGGTGAACTCGCCGCAATTTTTACACTTATATCCATATTCATAATAATGACGGGAACCGGAATGATAATGATTACCGGTCCATGTATAGGTGGTAGAACCGTGGTTTTTACTGTATACAAAGTAATAAATGGTGCTGTCATAATAAGTCGTTGGCGCAATGGTCTCCCCTCTCAGAACTACCTCGTCTGTCCAGTTTCTTGAGACAGAAGGCGTATATTTATATCTCAGCGGATTGGTTCCACCAGGCTTATGATACCAGGAGGAGGAATTTAATTTCATAAGGTGAAAATCTTTAGGTCCCCTTCGGATACAAATGCAGGACTGCCCGGAGGAAAGAGAGGCCGGCCTTGCCGTTGTCATGGATACGCACCGGTTCGAAAATGAAGCCGACTTTAAGTCCGCCTTGACGTCGCAGGCTAAATTGTAAATGGAGTCATTGAGGTTAAAATCACTAGGGTTCGGAACAGTTGAGAATTTTCCCGGCCAATAATGGCCGTCCGTACGCCCAAGTGCATAAGCATAGCAATTATAATAGAGGAAATCTTCACTCCAGCTTCCAGCTGCCGTACTGTCCTGGAGGGTATACCGGGCGGCGAGGGCGGCTTCCGGGAGCGGACGGTTGCCCCGCTGATAATAGCGGTTCACCGCGTCCCTTACCTGCGCGGCAAGCTCGCGTGTTCCGGGACTGTTGATTCCGTAAGGAAAAAAGTCCGGGTCCATTTCAATACGGGGAATCAAGCCTGTAACATACTCGGCATCCTCAGGGCCAGGGGAAATCTCTACCCCTTGCTCACGAAGAAATTCCAGCTGTTCCTCCACCGGCAGCTCGGATAATATAGCTGGGTTTTC
>CANAQK010000109.1 GCA_947363605.1 uncultured Clostridia bacterium
GGGCTGTCGCCCGTCAAGGACAACAACGATGCCATGCGGAAATTTCGCCCGGGATATGATTTGATTTCCGGCCGGATGGACCACTAGGTGTGCAAAACACACAGATGCCGCCTGTAAAGGGACTGTTATACGGCGCTGTTTCCTATGGGACCCCTCGGGATCAAACGGATTCCCCGGAACCGTCTTGGCCGTAAAAAGCGTAGCGGTATCCCGAAAGGCTTTTCACGGTGGACATTGCTTCAACCGCCTGCTGAAGCAGGTCGCGGTAAGAAGAGCCGCCGTCCGGGAAGATGGAAATCCCGATGGAAACCGAAAGCTGGCCCTGAAGGTTTTGCCCATGGTAAGGGGTATCCAGGTTTTCCCGGAGACGTTCCAGCATTTCAATAACAATCTCTTTAGAGGGCAGATCAAGCATCAGGATGGTAAACTCATCCCCGCCGCTCCGCGCGACCAGATCCGTTTGGCGGAAGGACTGCTTCAGCCGGCAGGCAAACATTTTGATGACCTCGTCCCCAAAGGAATGGCCGAACTGGTCGTTAATCGCCTTAAAATGGTCAATATCCAGATAAATCAGTGCGCAGAGGGACTGCGGGCGCTGTTGGAAGGTTTCCTCGCACAGCTCACACATTTCATCCTGATTGTAAAGCATGGTGAGCGGGTCCAGGGTTGTGCGGAGCCGCCAGCGTTCCTGGTTGGCCATCAGCTTTTGGATATTGGTGAGCCGCCCGATGATCGAACGGCAGAAGTCCCCTTCCCGCAAAGGGGTTGCGGTAAGCTGGAACCATTCATATTTTTTGGTGGGGAGATACAACTGGAGCTGTATGCAGGCTGTAGTCCGGCTGTCGGTGCAGTGAAGGATCACCTTCAGCAGGGAATGCCGGTCCTCCTCATGGATATAACGGCTGTGCATCAGGAAATAATTGGCGTTTGGAATGACCAGGCTGCCATGGAAGATTTCCCTGAAATTCTCTGAAAAGGTCAGGGTATTGTTTTCCAGGTTATATTCCAGGATAATGTCCCCGGCGGCCTCGATAATGGTGCGGTAGCGGTTACGCTCCTGCTCCAGGATTTCATACATCCGGGCCGTGGTCATCATGGCTTCATCCTGCGGGGTATAGCCCGGGAAAGCAGAGGGCTTCAGCTCCTGTACCTGCGGGCGCAGGAACGGCGTTTCACTTTTTGCCGGCTTAGGGAAGTTCACTTCAGTATAAGAGTGCTCCAGCGTATCCTGGATATGCAGGAAGGAGTCGATCAGGATCGGGTTAAACGCACCGCAGGCCCCGTTCAGGATCATCTCTGCCGCCTGTTTGTGCGTAAACGCCGGCTTGTATACCCGCGGGCTTACCAAGGCGTCATAGACATCCGCCATTGAAACGATCTGCGCCCAGATAGGGATCTCGTCCCCCTTGAGCTTATCCGGATAGCCTTTCCCATCGAAGCGCTCATGGTGGGAGCGGCAGATATCATAGCAATACCGGTAATAGTCCTCGGAATGGATCGCCTCCAGCTGTTCCAGGATGGAGCAGCCCTTGAGCGTATGCCCCTTCATGATCTCAAACTCCTCCGGGGTCAGCTTCCCCGGCTTGATAAGCACGGCGTCAGGGATTGCAATTTTCCCGATATCATGCATCGCGGAAGCGTCGCAGATCAGGTCAATCTGGTCCTGCGTAAAAGTATAGGGAACCTTTGGGTCTGCTGAAATATCTTCCAGCAGCAGATACACAATCTGGCGGATCCGGTGGATGTGCTGGCTGGATTCACCGTCTCGGAATTCCACCACCGTACTAAGTGTGTCAATAATCGAATGGCTGGTGCGCCGGATCTTCTGGGCCTGCAATTCAATTTTTTCCGTTTGCCGCTGGACGGTTTTTTCCAAATCCAACCGGTATTCCTGAAGCTCGATCAGGTTTTCCACACGCCGCCGGATGATATCCCGGTTAAAAGGTTTATTTAGGATGTCGTGGACACCCATCTCACAGCCCTGCCGGATGATTTCAGGGCTGGGCGACGCCGTCAGCAATAGAACCGGAACATTGAGGTGCAGTTCCTGCCGGCGCATTTCTTTCAATAACCCCATACCATCCAAAATAGGCATGACAACGTCCAGCAGGATCATAGCGATCCGGCCTTTTTCCAACTTCTGGAGAATTTCCAGAGCGGTTTTTCCGTTGTCTGCTTCCCGAATTTCATAAAGGTCAGAAAAAATTCCGGATAACACGGCCCGGTCTAATGGGCTGTCATCTACAATCAATAGGACTTTTGAGGTTGAATCCATACGGAGAAACCCTCCTTTTGTCAATTATTCTGTAACTGCTGCAAAAAATCAAAGCCCAGCACAATAACTCTCATTTTTGGTTAAGCCTATTATAACACATTATTTTGAAAAATGATATACGTTTAACGCTGAAACATGACAAATTTGTGGCGATAGAAGGCAGAGGAAAAACCGTTTCTTGTATACAAAATCTCTCTTCAATACATTCGAAATACTGCCTGCCCCTCAAATAAAAAGAGGAGGGAACGCGGTTCCCCCCCTCTTTTTACGGTTTATACTAAAGTCTGTTTTAAAACCAGAGAAATGCCAGTATTTTTGTTCAGGGCAGGCGGTTTCAAGACGAAAACCGCAAGAAAGGCTGTCGCCTTTCGAGGGTTCTTAACACAGAAACCGTTTGTCACTGGGCAAAAAGACGGTTTTTCGGAGTTTTAAGACAGGCTCTAGTTCTCAATAAAACGATGCAGCCGTTTTATTGAGCCGCCAAGAAAATGTGGTCAATACTTTTCTTGGTGTGCCGCAGGCACGGCGGCGTATCACGCCGCGATAAAAAGATTTTAATCTTTCTATCAAGAAACAGCATTATTTTTCCGTTTCGCAGACCAGCGCGCGGTCCAGGATCTGCTGTTCCCGCCCGGTTAAATCCAGGCTGCGGATTTTTTCCCGCAATGGAAGCACCTTTCCCGGCGCAGCCGAGAGCTCGTCAATCCCCATGGCGAGGAACACCTCTGTCAGCTCCAAATCGCCTCCCAATTCTCCGCAGATCCCAATCCAAGCACCATGACGGTGCGCCTGCTCCGCCGCCATCTGGATCATACGAAGCACGGCTTCATGATGCGGGTCGCAGAAAGGCTCCAGCTTGGGATTCTGGCGGTCTGCCGCCAGGGTATACTGGGTCAGGTCATTGGTACCCACGCTGAAAAAATCCGCTTCAGCCGCCAGCTGGTCGCTGATGATTACCGACGCCGGCGTTTCAATCATTACACCAATTTCCATCTTTTCATCAAATGCCGTTCCCTCCCGGCGCAGCTCCTCCTGGGCTTCCTTCAGCAGCGCTTTGGCTTCCCGGAGCTCCCGCCGGGAAATAATCATCGGGAACAAAATCGCCAGATTCCCATAAGCTGAAGCCCGGCAAATCGCGCGGAGCTGTGTTTTGAACAAATCCTTCCGGGTCAGGCAGATCCGGATTGCCCGGTATCCCAATGCCGGGTTTTCCTCCGGCTCCAGCCCAAAATAGCCAATCTGCTTATCCGCGCCAATGTCTAGCGTCCGGATGATGACCCGTTTGCCCGCCATCCGTTCTGCTGCCTGACGGTACACCCGGAACTGTTCTTCCTCGTTGGGATAATCGCTGTTTTCCAGATACAGGAACTCACTGCGGAACAGCCCAATGCCGCCCGCATCGTTCTCCAGCACGGCGTTTAGATCATCCAGCCCGCCAATGTTGGCATACACCTGGATGCTCCGTCCATCCAGTGTACGGTTCTCCTTTCCCTTCAGCTGCTGGAGCAGCGCCTTTTTCCGTTCCTCCTCCGCCTGTTTCTGCCGCAGTTCCTCCAAAGCCCCTTCATCCGGGTCGAGATAAACCCGGCCGGTAAAGCCGTCCACCGCCATGGTTTTACCCTCGAATTCTTCCCGGAGGAACTCCTCCCCCAGCCCGATTACCGCGGGAATATTCATCGTACGGGCCAAAATAGCCGTATGGGAATTGGCCGAGCCATACGCTGTGGCGAAAGCCAAGACGTTCTCTTTATCCAGCTGGACTGTTTCACTGGGAACCAGGTCATCCGCACAAACAATACATTTTCCTTCCGTCCGGAGCCCTCCGGCCGAAACACCGGTTAAAAACTTCAGCAGCCGGGCGGAAATATCCCGGACATCCGCCGCACGCTCCCGCATATATTCATCTTCCATCGCCGCGAATATGCCGAAAATTTCCTTACTGGTTTCAGAAACAGCATAGGCCGCACTGGCCTTCTGGTTTTGGATCCGGTTTATCACGGCATCCTGATAATCCAGATCCTCGACCATCATCTGATGGATCTGGAAAATCTGCGCATCTTTCTCTCCGACCTCCCGGACAGCCTTATCATATAGGCCTTGAAGCTCGGAAAGGGCGCTTTGCTTTGCCGCTTCAAAGCGGGCCAGCTCCTCAGCAGGATCGCAGGCTGGTTCCGCGCTCACCTCAAGCCTGCCTCTGCGGTAAAGAGCTGCTGTTCCAATCGCGATTCCGCCGTATACGCCTTTTCCCTGTAACGCTACCATTCTGTTTCCACCTTTCTTTGGCTGGCCCGATGAAAGCAATCGTCCTGCTTCCCAGTTTGATGATTTCATTTTAGCATTCCATCTTTCAAAAAACAACCGCCATTTTATAGTCGGCACACTTGAAAATCGGATGCCGATTTTCAAGTCAGGCTTTGCCCGTTCGCGCATAAAATGCGCTGTGCGCCGTCTATGAAGCCCTACCGCATGGCCGCTTCGCGGCCCACTGCGGCATATCATGCCGCAGTGGTGAAAAGAAGCCAATGCTTCTTTTCAA
>CANAQK010000110.1 GCA_947363605.1 uncultured Clostridia bacterium
ACGGCGGCAACCGCGAAACGGCTCAAATCAGCTATATTATTTCCGAATTTTTAATTCGGAAATAATATAGCTCCATAGCCAACTCCAATCTGCTTACGGAACCGCTCCTGATTGGTTCATTGGGTTACGCTGCTTCAACAAAACGATGTCCCGTCCTCCATCAGGATCGCCTGGCGGAGTACCTGTACACAGGGCGATTCCAGCCCCTCTGCCTGGATAAACGCATCCGTCAGCAGGGTGGGGTTGATATTGCGGGAGGTTCCCGCCTCGGTTTGGATCCGCAGGCAAAGACAGCCGGATTCCGGCTCCAGGCCCAGCAGGCGGATCCCAGATTTCAAATCAATCCGGCGGCTCCCCTTCTTGGTTTTTTTCTCCACCTCCACCCGCTCCTGACCCCAGAACCGTTCAAACTTCTCCCGGAGCACTTCACCGGCGCAGCCATCGGCTTCCAGCCGCAGGCCGTATTCCGCCCAGGCAATCGCTTCCGGCTTATGCACCGGAGCCGCAATCGCAAAGCCCTCAATACCGACGGGCAGCGCCTGATTGATCCGGCAGAGCACCTCCTCAAAAGGGATGTCCTCCATCAGGCAAAGATCCACCGTTTCACAGACGCTCTCCTGCCCCAGCGGAAGCGGCAGGGCAAAACCCAGATAAAGACGGGGGTTGAATCCCACCGTATACCAGACAGGAAGCCCTGTCCGCTTGACGGCCCGCTGCATACAGCGCGCCAGATCCAGGTGGGAAATGTATTTAGCACGGCCGGTTTTCCGGTAAAAAATCCGTGCGTCAATCCGGCCCAGTGTATTATTTCCCAAAGCAGGCACCTCCCATCAGGGCTTGAATCCCGCAGCCCGCACACTGCTGACGGCAGTTCGGCGTGGGAACCGCCTCGTGTGCCCTGCGGTTTTCCCGCTGCAAAAATTCCTCCGTGATGCCATAATCCAGATGGCTCCATGGCAGGATCTCCTCAAAGGAGCGGGTACGGTTCGCATAAAAGGCCGGATCCAGCCCGCATTCGGCAAAGGCCTCCTCCCAAAGGGGGAACCGGAAGGTTTCATCCCAGCTGTCAAACCGGCAGCCCTTTTCAAACGCACGGAGCAGAACCTTCCCCAGACGGCGGTCCCCCCGGGCGAACACGCCCTCCAGCAAGGAGGTATCCGAATGATGGTAGTGTACCTCAATCCGGCGGTTGGTATTCGATTTCACCAGCACATCCTGTTTATGCGCGATTTCCTCCCCGGTGATCTGAGGCTCATACTGGAAAGGGGTGTGCGGCTTAGGGACAAAGGTGGCGCAGGACACGCTGACGCTGACCTTCCCCTTCGGACGGGAGGGCATACTATAGAACAAATCCACTACTTTCCGGGCCAGCTCGGTGATCCCGCGGATATCCTCGTCCATTTCGGTGGGCAGGCCCAGCATAAAATACAGCTTCACGGTGGTATAGCCCCCCGCAAATGCCAGCGCACAGGAACGGAGCACATCCTTTTCCGTGATATTTTTGTTGATGACATCCCGCAGCCGCTGAGTACCCGCTTCGGGTGCAAAAGTCAAACCGCTTTTCCGCACGCTTTTGATCCGGTTGAGCAGTTCCTCGGAAAAATTGTCAATCCGGAGCGAGGGCAGGGACATACTGATTTTCTGATCGTCGGTGTATTCGATCAGCCGGTTCAGCAGCTCCTCCAGCTTGGAATAGTCGCTGGTGCTGAGGGAGGAAAGGGAAATGTCCTCATACCCGGTAGAACCGCAGAGGGATTTTCCCTCCTCGACCAGGGTGCCGGGGTTTTTCTCCCGCAGGGGACGATAGATAAACCCCGCCTGGCAGAACCGGCAGCCCCGGATACAGCCCCGGAGCACCTCGAGGATCGCCCGGTCATGCACCGTTTCGATAAAAGGCACCACGAAATTCTCCGGATAAAAGACCTGGTCAAAATCCCGGATGATCCGTTTGGTCACCTTGGCGGGAGCCCCCTCCTTCGGGGTGATGGACTTCACCCGGCCGTCCTCCTCATAGGCAACGTCGTACAGGCTGGGAATATAACAGCCTTCGATCCGGGCCGCCTTGCGGAGGAACTCCTCCTTGGTATCCCCGGCGTCTTGGCTGGCACGGTAGCAGTCAATCAGCTCGTGCATAACCTCCTCGCCCTCTCCCAGCATGAAAAGGTCGATAAAATCGGCCAGCGGCTCGGCATTGCAGGCGCAGGGCCCGCCCGCTACCACCAGGTTTTTCAGCCCCTGCCGCTCAGAAGCCAGCAGCGGTACGCCTCCCAGCCGGAGCATATTCAGCAGGTTGGTATAGGAAAGCTCATATTGCAGGGTAAAGCCGATGATGTCAAATTCCGAGAGCGGATCCAGGCTTTCATGGGCATAAAGCGGGATCCCCGCCTGTACCAGCTCCGCTTCAAAGTCGATCCAGGGGGCGAAAACCCGCTCGCACCAGGTGTCCTCCCGGCTGTTTAAAAGGGAGTAGAGGATCTTCATCCCGAGATGGGACATCCCGATTTCATAGGTATCCGGGAAGCAGAAAGCAAAGCGGACAGCGACCTGGCCTTTCTCTTTGATTACACTGTTCAGCTCCCCGCCTGTATAACGGGCCGGCTTCTGCACCCGGAGCAGGATTTTATCCAGTTTTTCTTGCTGTGTCATCCCATTGAGGTTCCTTTCAAAAAGTAGAATTTTCTCTGATTATATCACAACTTTGTAAAAAGCACAAACAGAGATCATCCGTTCAATATTCAAAGGTTCCCGCACCATCCCGCCGGACGCAGTCCGAATGCGGGACTCCGCGTCCCGCGCCCCGTCCCCTTTTCTTTGACCGCTCAAAAAAAGGGGAAAAAAGAAAACCGCCCAGGGTGGGATCCCCCTGGAAACCCCCACATAGCGGGCAGTGGGGAAGCTTCCCTGCTGCCGGGCCGCCCCGGTCTGACACCGGAGGAACGTCCCGACAGCCCCTCCTCACGGAAGTGGACAGTGTATAGTCGGCACACTTGAAAATCGGATGCTGATTTTCAAGTCAGGCTTTGCCTGTTCGCGCATAAAATGCGCTGTGCGCCGTCTATGAAGCCCTACCGCATGGCCGCTTCGCGGCCCGCTGCGGCATGATATGCCGCAGTGTTGAAAAGAAGCCAATGCTTCTTTTCAAGCGCGTTGACTATAAATGGATCGTCCCGCCGAAGCCTCTTTCCATACGGGACAGAACCGGGAAATCAAAGCCCAGCCATCCGCTCAAACAGCATCCCGAAAGCCCGGCCGAAAGTCATCCGCTCCACCTTTTCCGCCGCCCGTATCTCGAACGATGCCAGTTCCTCGCCCTCCAGCATCAGGCGGACGCGTCCCAGAACCTGGCCCGGTTCCACCGGCGCTTCCACTTCAGGCTCCAGCGTGATTTCCTCGGCGACAAGTTTCTCCCGGCCCTTTTCCAGGATCACACTGCTGGACGCGTCAACCTCCACGGAAACCTCCGGCAGGACGCCATGCTTCACCTTGACCGGGGTAAACTGCTCTTTAGACACGGAGGTTTCAAACATGGTGTAGTGGGAAAATCCATAGTCCAGCAGCTGGCGTGCTGAAGAAAACCGCTCCGCCGATGTCCGGCACCCCATCACCACCGAGATCAGATGCAGCTTCCCCCGCGCCGCACTGGCGCTTACACAGGAACCCGCGTCCGAGGTTGTGCCGGTTTTCAGCCCTGTACAGCCTTTATAAAAACGCACCAGCTTATTGGTATTCACCAGCTCGGTGCGGCCCTCCCGCAGGGAATCCATCCAGATGGTCGTAAACTGGGTAATCTCCGGGAACTGGAGCAGGGCGCGGGACATCAGGGCTACATCATAAGCAGAGGAAACGTGCCCTTCTGCGTCCAGCCCGGTGGGATTGCAGAACAAAGTATCGTTCATCCCCAATTCCGCCGCACGGGCATTCATCCGCTCAACGAAGGCCTCTTCGCTGCCCCCGCCCACGTGCTCGGCCAGCGCCGTCGCCGCATCATTGGCCGAGGCGACCGCTGTCGCCTTCATCAGCTCCTGTACCGTCATCTGCTCGCCTTCCTTCAGCCAGATCTGGGTGCCGCCCATCGAAGCGGCATTGGCAGAGCAGGTCACACGGTCCTGCATAGTCAGATTCCCGGCCTGAATCTCCTCCATCACCAGCAGCATGGTCATAATTTTAGTGATCGAAGCCGGAGCCATGGGGGTATGCGCTTCTTTTTCAAATAAAACCGTCCCGGTCGCCGCATCCATCAATACACCGGATTTCGCCGGGATTTCCGAAAGCGGGGTTTCGGCGGGAGCCGCCGTTTCCTGCGTTGTTTCCGCTTCACCGGAATCACTGGCCAGAGCGGCGGACGGGCTGGCAAAAAGAGCCGCTGCCAGCAGGATTGCAAACAGTTTTTTCATCGCAGTTCAGTCCTTTCGTTTTGTCCATTCTTATGCGGATTCCATGGGATTCAGAACCTGTATGTATAGCCGGGGATGCCGGATGACCGAGGGATTTTCCCGGCAGACAAGGCGATTTTTTGCAGGCATAC
>CANAQK010000111.1 GCA_947363605.1 uncultured Clostridia bacterium
TCACCGTTGCTTGTAGAAAAAGACGAAAATTTCGATTTTTCAAACAGCCCCTAGTCCCGGCAGGTTTGAGAATCATTCTGTGTTCCCGATTGCGGTACAGGGCCTTTTGAAAAATATTCCTGAGATCAGCCGCCGTTTTTCCGCTTTCCCCGTTGTTTTGCGTACTCCTACCTGGTATAATGAGAGCGGATTAACGGCCTGTGCTCCCGTTTTTGGCGCGGCGTTACAGAAAGGATGACAACGAATGGAAACCATAACCCGACAGGATCGGGAGATTCTCCGGAACCTGGCCCGCAAGCAGCTGGAATACGCTCACTCCCCCAGGAATGCCGCCCTCTTAAGGCAGTGGGAGGCCTTAGCCCAGGGCCGGCGGGAAGCTCCTACGGTTCGCCTGCTTTTTTCCAATTTTACCCATGAGGTCATCACTCCACGGATGCAGTGTACTGGTGAGGCTGCCCGGAAAATCGAATACACCCTCCTGAATACACTGGTGGGCCGGGAGCTTTTCGACGACGATACCCCTATTTCTCCGACCTATGATATTTCCTGGCGCACCTGGGTTTCCCCCTTCGGCACGGCGGCGAAAATTACCCGGGCCCAAGCCGGGAACGGTTATCATGTGGAGCCGGTCATGGAGGATCTGGAGGAAGGCTTCGATAAGCTGAAGGGCGGAAGCTTTGGTTTGGATCGGGAAGGTACCCGTAAGACAATGGATTTGGTGCAGAGTGTTTTGGGGGATATCCTGTCGGTAAGGATGGTGCAGAATGCCCTTTGCGGGGCGATTACGAACCCTTTGGTTCATCTGATGGGGATGGAAGCCTACTACTGCTCCATGTACGATTATCCGGAGCTGCTTCACCAGGCGATGGATATGGCGACGAAGGTTTATGAGGACTACTACGACTTCCTGGAAAAAGAGGGTGTCCTTTTGCCGACCTGCGGCATCAGCCCTCTGCCCCAGGAAAGTTTTGCTTTCAACCAGGAGCTCCCTGTGGAAAATGTTACGAAGACGACTCAATGCTGGGGGTTTCTGGAGTCTCAGGAAACCACGGCCGTGTCCCCTGAAACCTATGGGGAATTTGTCTACCCGTATCAGGACCGGCTGGTCAAGCGTTTCGGCTTGCTTTCCTACGGCTGCTGTGAACGGGTGGACGCGATCTGGCCGGACTACCTGTCCAAATGGGCTAACCTGAGGAAGCTGTCGGTTTCCCCCTTCAACAACGAGCCCCAGGTCGGCGAATATCTGCGGGGAAGCAACGTAGTTTATTACAGCAAGCCCCGTGCGGAATTTGTCACCAATCCCGGCCCGATGGACGAGGATGCTCTGCGGGAATATTTCAAGGGGGTTTGCCAGGCTGCCAGCGGGTGCCTTTTTGAGATTGCCCAGCGGGAAGCCGGCACGATTTTCGGCGATTTCAACCGCGGGCGTCGCTATGTAGAAATTATGCGGGAATGCGTGACAGAATATTGGCGGCCTTGATTTTGTGCGCTTGGCCGAATCATCGGAAAATTCAAAACGCAGACTGCCTGCCCCAATAGGCGGTCTGCGTTTTGCTGTCTGTTCCCAGGGCATACCTGAAAAAAGCAGTATCATAGTAGGCGTCAAACCTACCAGTGTATAAAAATTTCCACCTTGGTGCGAATGCGCTGAGGTGGAGATCAATCGTTATTGAGGGAGTTTGGAAAAGGCTTTTCGCGCTCAAATTTTCAAAATATGAGGGCGTTCTATCTGGCGTATGAAAAATGCCAGACACCGTCTGGCAAATTGGCGTGGTCCCATTACGGTGAGCTTTTGACGGTCTCGGATGAGGGCAAACGCAGCTTTTATGAAAAAGAGGCTGTCAACTCCGGGTCGGTACGGGAGCTGAAGCGGCAGCCTGAAAGCTCCCTGTATGAACGTCTTTTATTATCCGGCGGCGACGCCAACAAAGAAAAGGTTCTCTCGCTGGCCCAAAAGGGAATTGAAATCGCACACTCAGCCGATATTATCCGCGATCCTTACCATCGATTGACAAGGGGCAATACGGTTTTTCGAGGCTAAAATTGCCGCTGACATCGTTATCCTCATTGCTGGGCGCCAGCCCAGCAACGCTTTAGGACGCTGGAAGGCGTGTTTCCCCTTGTTAATCGATGGTATTGTATGTTTAGAAAGAATTACTCCGCTATACATGGAGCCAGCCATTGTAAGAAGGATTCCAATAACAAGAATTGTCTGCCAGATACGGAACAATGTATATTTTCCTTTGAAAACACTCCGGCTCCATTTCCGGTTTAAAATATGGTGAATGACGAAAAAAACAAACATTCCGATTCCAAGCCATTCATGGGCGGCTTCACCAATCAGTTCATAGGCCATCAGAAACAACAGCATGACTGTCATTCCAATATCCACTACTATTTTCAAAATCGCTTTATGTTTCATGCTGCCCGCTCCCTATGACAATTTACTGAATGAACCCTTTTTCTGTCAGCCATTCGATAATATCAGATTCCGAATCCTGAACCACATTGCGTGAAATGGAAAGGCCATCTGTAACTACATCTGCATCCGGCTCCATATCTTTGATTGTGCTGATTGCGTCAGAAAAGCCGCTCCCGCCGGATGTGACAAAGGGAACTACTGCTTTTCCTGCCAGATTGTACTGATCCAGAAAACTGTACATAATCATCGGCATATCATAATACCAGTTGGGGAAACCCAAAAAGATAGTGTCATATTGGTCTATATCCTCTACCGTTCCGGCAATTTCGGGACGGAAATTGTCTGACTGTTCTTTCTGCGCAATATTTTCAAGCTCCGAATGATCCAGCGGATATGGTGTAACCGGCTCAATCCGGAAAATATCTGCCCCCGTATTTTCTGCAATGATATAAGCAACATACTGGGTATTCCCCAAAACCTCACCGTCAATAACAACAGTGCTGAGTTCTTCCTCCCTCGACATATTCTCAGGCTCCGTAGTTTCCGGCATGGAAAAATATACAACCAGATTTTTTGCTGTAGAATTGGAACTCATATTTTCAGAGTCCTCTGTTCCGTTTGAAGGTGTCGTTCCTGTATTTTCCTCCGATTGCTGCTTACCTGAACCAGCAGTAGAATGATTGCTGGAAGGAGAAACACTACAGCCGCTGAACATGGCAGCCACAAGCAGCAAAGATAAACATAAATCAAATATTTTTTTCACTGTCATTCCTCCTAATACCAATCATGTTTTTCGCCCCGGTCAAGGGCATCTATCCGTGCTATTTCATCCTTGGTCAGGCTGAAATGGTATAACTCCGTATTTTCCCTGATATGATCGGGATTACTGGAACCGGGGATGACCGCCACTCCCTTTTGCAGATTCCATCGTAAAATCACCTGCGCGGAAGACACGCCATGCGCCCCGGCTATTTCAGAAATCACAGAATCGCCAAGCAGCTCTCCCGTATGCCCTCTGCCACCCAGCGGATACCAGCCTTGCACCACAATCCCTAAATCCTGAATAAATGGGATTACATCATTTTCCTGATAATACGGGTGGATTTCATTCTGAACCACTGCCGGGACAGTGTCCACCTGTGGTAAAAACTCCGTCAATTCCTCCACATACCGCAATCGCAGCCAGCTTCCCTTCCACTCCTTTCGGTTCATAAAGATCTGCCGCCAGCGTGATCCCGTAACGGTTAGGGAATGTCACCTTGCGGTGGGCCACCTTTTCACTTTTCGGGAAAGTCTTATCCCATTCCTTTGTTAATTCCAGTTTTATAGTATTTTCCATTTTGTAAGGCCTCTCTTTCTTTTTTGTTATTTTTAATGCTTACTTTTCCTTTTCCATCCGCCATACTAAAAAATCAAGACAGTCAACTTTCCACTGACTTTCATGCAGGCTGTCCATCAGGCCGCAGCGATGCTTACGCAGCATTTTAATCGCATCCTGAATCTGACCGTTATCATATAGCCTGCAGACCTTCTCAATGGTCTGAGCGCCACAGCCTGCATCTTTTAGATTCTGAATAAGATCATCCGTATGACCGCCCCCCTTTCTGCTATGTCGGTATTATATCCTCTTGACGTTCATTTCGCTAATAGTTATAATTTATATCATGATATAAATTTTTAGAATATCATAGGAGGACAATATGGAACTGCGGACAATGAGATATTTTCTCGCTGTGGCAAGAGAAGAAAATATGACCCGTGCGGCAGAGCTGCTTCATGTTACCCAGCCCGCACTCTCCAAGCAGTTAAAAGCCCTTGAAGATGAACTTGGGAAAAAACTGTTCACGCGCCATAGCTTCAGCATACAGCTGACTGAGGAAGGTGTTTTGCTTCGAAAACGGGCAGAAGACTTGATAAAAATGGCTGACAAAATTACAACAGAATTTCTTGCTTTGGATGATGTTCTGGGAGGGGATGTTTACTTCGGTTTGGCGGAATCTTACCAGATTAGATGCCTCGCCGCCACAATCAGAAGATTCAAGGAGTCTTACCCTGATCTGCATTATCATATTACCAGCGG
>CANAQK010000112.1 GCA_947363605.1 uncultured Clostridia bacterium
CAAATCGGCATCCGATTTGAGGGTGTGCCGACTATACTTATTTCTATTATGCCATTTTTCTTGGGAATCGTCAACCATTCCCCGAAAAAGTTCGCCGGAAGAAAGGAAAAACGGTTCTTCCGGTGGGGAAGAACCGTCGAAACGAAAAAGAAGCATTTTGCAATTATGCTTCTTTTTTGATCACCTGCACGCCTTTGTAATAACCGCAGTTACCGCAAACCTTGTGAGGGGCTTTCAGCTCGCCGCACTGTGTGCACTTGGAAAGCGCGGGCATATCGAGCTTCCATACGCTGGAACGTCTTTTGTCCCGTCTTGCTTTGGATGTTTTTCTCTTTGGAACAGCCATTTTGGCACCTCCTTTAACGATCCGGGAAAGCGTTTGCCGCCCCGGGGCTTATTTCAGCAGTTCGCCCAAGACTGCAAGCCTTGGGTCTATCTCTTTTTCGCTACATTGACAGGGGGTACGGTTCCGGTTTGCGCCGCACTTCGGGCAAAGGCCCTGGCAGTCCTCGCTGCACAGGAACTTTGATGGTAGATGAAGCAGGATGTCCGAAAGGGCGAGCTCGTCCAAATCCAAACGGAAATCCGGGACCTCGATATACTCGTCACGATCGGCGGCGTTTTGGGCGACCAGCGTATTCCGGAAAGAAAACGCGTAATCGCTTTGGAATTCGTCCATACATCTGTCGCAGGGGAGTTTCATCGAAAATTGAACCGAATAGTCCAGCTCGACAACCCCGGCAGTGTTGAAGACTCTGCCTGTTACATGGACTGGGGAGCAGAAGGGATGGAGCGAGAACAGCTCGTACCCCGAAAGATCCAGTTCATATTTAAATGTCTGAACCTCGCCGGCAATCTCAAAAAGCTGTTTTAATTCCAGTACCATCTTAACACCTCAATCATATGCCTTCCTATTATATCGGATGGGAATCCTCTTGTCAATGATTATTTTGTAAAAAAGCGTCGCCGGCATCCTCCGCGTCGAAGCGGCGCTTTAACAGGAAGACCCCTCCAGCGAGCAAGGCGGTAAAGAGGGTGAAAACCAGTTCCAGGCCCCAGGCCTCTACACTGAAATAGTAAGGCAGCAGGCCGATCATAGAGTCGATAGCCCCATGCAGCAGGACAGCGAGCAGGAACCAAAACGGGTTCCCCTCCTTCACAGCATAAGAAACTTGAACGCCGGAGTCCGATTTTTCTTTCATCCGCACAGGCCTTTTCGCCCTCACGCTGTATAAAACCAGGACACTGAAGCCCATATGGAGGGCCAGCGTGACCAGCCGTTCATACAGCGCCACCCCGATCAGCGGCAGGGTAATCCCGCTCAGCTGTTGGGTCAGCAGCTCTATAGCTGCGGCATCCAAGCCGGGGAGGGTGTCCAGCATCCCGCTGTTCAGCATAAGGGCCAGCAGGATGTTGTTCAGGTAGGTCAGCCCCAGCAGAGCGATCATTTCCATCCCGGCATGGCCCAATCCAAAAAGCAGGCCGTCTTCAAAGCGGCGCTCTTTTTTCAGCACAAAGCGGAAAGCCAGGTATCGCCCGGTTTCTTCAAAAATGCCGGCGGTAAGCCCTAGGAACAGGCTGTACAGCCAGGGGATTTGTGCCATTTGCTGGAACCATCCGGTCAGCGGGAGCACAGCCTGGAGCAGGGGGATCCGGGTGAAGAGCTGGAACACGGCGAATACGGCCATCCCGATAAAAAAGGGCTTCACGGAACGGCAGAACCGTTTCCGCATCCAGATCAGCCCTCCGAAAGGGAGAATCAGGGAGAACAGCATCCCGCCTGCCAGACCCCATAAAACTCCTGCTCCAACCATCCTGCATCCCGCCTTCCTGTTTTGAACTTAGAATAACATATCCCATTTAGGATTTCAAGGGGGAGTCCCGTAAAATAGTTTGATTCAGGGTCTTGGCGATCAGCGCGGCCAGCAGGCATTTCAACAGGTCGAGCGGGATAAAAGGCAGGACGCCGCTTGCCAAAGCTGCCGGGAAGGAAATCTTCAGTGAGAACATCATCCAGAGCGCGCCGCAGAGATAAAGCAGCGGAAGCCCGATCAGGATTGATACCACAGCCAGCCGCCAAAATTGGTTGCGGTTTCCCTTCAGCCAAGCGATCAGCGGGGCGATCAGCAAAAAGCCGAAAATAAACCCGCCGGTTGGGCCGAACAGCTTGCCCAGCCCGCCGGCTCCGCCCGAGAAAACCGGAAGCCCGCAGGCGCCCATCATCAGGTAGACGCCGACGGCCCCGGCCGCCTGTTTCGGGGTAAGGAGCAGGCCCGTCAGTACGATGGCGATTGTCTGTGCGGTAAAGGGGATTGTTGTAAAGGGCAGCGGGATGGAGATAAAGGCTGATACACAGAGCAGTGCGGCGCAAAGGCTCATCCGGGTCAGCGCCTGGACGGAGAATTTTTTCCCAATTTGTGCGCTGCCCTCCTTCTGGAATGACAGACTGCCTTCCTCTTCAAGCAGCAGATTGTTTTCTTCTGGGGCTTGTTCCGGTTTTCCTTTGATGATTTGCATGTTGTCCTCGCTTTCCGGCGGTTTTCCGCCTTGGATGATGGAAAATAGGAGCCTGGTATAATCCTATTTCTTGATAAAAAGATGAAACTCTTTTATCGCGGCGTGATATGCCGCCGGGCCACAGAATGCGGCCCAATAGAACGATGCGATCGTTTTATTGGGAATTAGTATAACAGGAGGAAGGATAAATGTCAACCTATATTTTAATAAAGGTTTACATTTATCCGGCATTTGAGGAATAAAAAAACTGGATTTAAAGAAAGGGGTGAATTTTTCATTTCGGAATCTTGCAATTTCATCTGAAAAGGTGCAAAATAAGAATAAACGAATTTTGAGAACCTGTATGTATAGCCGGGGATGCCGGATGGCCGAGGGGTTTTTCTGGCAGACAAGGCGATTTTTTGCAGGCATACGGGCGTATGGCAAGAAAAATGAACGCAGTATGCCCGGAAAAGGCCCGGCCAGATGGTGTTTTCTGGCTGTACATACAGGTTCTAATAGCAAAGGTGGGTATGCGCCATGTTTTCACGGAAAGAACTGACCCGGCTGATTGTCCCCCTGGTGATCGAACAGCTGCTGGCTGTGACGATCGGTATCGCTGATACCATCATGGTGGCCAGCTGCGGGGAAGCGGCCGTTTCCGGCGTATCATTGGTAGACAGCATCAATATTCTGCTTATCAACATTTTTTCGGCGCTGGCTACCGGCGGCGCCATTGTTTCTTCCCAGTATATCGGGCGGGATGACCGGGAAAATGCCAGTGTTTCAGCGAAAACACTGATCTATGCCTCCGCGCTGCTGGCGCTGCTGATCGGGGTATTCTGCCTGATCCTGCGGGGGCCCCTGCTGCATTTGATTTTTGGGGATGTGGAAGCGGAGGTCATGGCGAATTCCCAGACGTATTTCTGGCTTTCTGCCCTTTCCTATCCGTTTTTGGCCGTTTATAATGCCGGCGCCGCCCTGTTCCGGACGATGGGGAACTCTAAAATTTCCATGCTGACTTCTATCCTGATGAACCTGGTGAATCTCGGCGGAAATGCCCTGCTGATTTATGGTTTCCAGATGGGGGTAGCGGGTGCGGCTACAGCCACGCTGGTTTCCCGGATCCTGGGGGCGGTGCTGATTACTATTCTCCTGCTCAGGCAGCAGGGGATCATCCAGATCGACCGCCTGTTTTATCCGGAGTTCCGCCCGGATATGCTGAAAAAGATCCTCCAGATCGGCGTTCCGAACGGGTTGGAAAGCGGGATGTTCCAGATTGGGAAGATCCTGGTACAAAGCCTGGTTGCATCCTTTGGTACGGCGGCGATTGCCGCGAATGCGGTGGCCGGCAATATCGCCGGGATCCCGCTGATCCCCGGGAATGCAGTCGGCTTGGCCATGATTACCGTGGTGGGCCAATGCGTTGGCGCGCAGAATTATCCCGAGGCGAAAAAATACACCCTCAAGCTGACAGGGCTGACCTATGCGGCTATGGGAGCGTTGGAAATCCTGCTTCTGCTGATCCTGAACCCGGTGCTTTCGATTTACCAGCTCCAGCCGGAAACAGCAGAGCTGGCCCGGGTAATCTTGGTTTATCACAGCATTGTTTCCATTTTTATCTGGCCGGGCGCATTTGTCCTGCCGAATGGGCTGCGCGCGGCAGGCGACGTCAAGTTTACGATGCTGGTGTCGGTTTTCTCCATGTGGGTTTTCCGCATTGCGCTTAGTTATGTCATTGCCCAGTGGATGAACTGGGGTGTGTTCGGTGTTTGGGTAGCCATGACGATTGACTGGGTCGTCCGGATCATTTTCTTCGGGGTTCGGTTTTTCAATGGGAAGTGGCAGAACCGGCAGATCATTTGACGGCAGGGCGGGGCTTCCCGTCTAAAAACGCCCGCCTCTCCTTATTCTAAGGAGAGGCGGGCGTTTCTGTTATAGTCAACACACTTGAAAAGAAGCATTGGCTTCTTTTCAGCAC
>CANAQK010000113.1 GCA_947363605.1 uncultured Clostridia bacterium
ATCCCGGGCGAAATTTCCGCATGGCATCGTTGTTGTCCTTGACGGGCGACAGCCCATCTGCGTCCGCCGCCTTGCCCTGCAAAAATTCTGCTCCGGCCTCCGGTTCACTTTCTGGCCGGATACATCACTAGTTATCAATGGAAGAAAACGCCCATGACATTTGGAGAAATGTATTGACTATATCGGGCCCCTGATACCGCCCGTTTCAAGCCAAGCTATTTGAAGAAAGAAGTGGATTCCCTATGCCGTCCGATGTTGATGTCAAAAAGAAGAGTTCCGTTTTTTACCTTGCTTTTGGGGTTTGCGCTATTTTTGTGCTGATCATCTATTCTTTTACGACTTTTTCGGCTCAACTAAAGGAAGAGGAACTTGCAAGCGCCCAGGATCAGCTGCAGGAAATTGCGCTTCTGGGCAGCAATTCCCTGTATGCGCAGGTCAATGCTTCAATCGAAACACTCGATGCAATCGCGGCGTCGCTGCCCTGTCCGGATAAGCCGGAGGATTCCGCCAATCTGGAAGTGCTGCAAAGCCTCATAGAAACCACCAATTTCCATAATTTCGGTATTATCAATGCCGATAGCGGCTTTGGTCAGACGACTAACGGCCGTATCCTGCGGCTGGAGCAGGAGGATTTGGAACAGGATATTCTGAGCGGCCTCCCGACGGCTTCCAGAATTTTGGAGGATTCTCTGGAAAATGAAAAGGTTTTCACTGTTGCGGTCCCCGTCTTCCAGGATGGAGAAATCACCGGCGCCCTCTATGGGGCTTACGACCTGGCCCGCATGAGGGAACAGTTCCATATGAACCATCTCCACAATAAATACACCCATATTTTCAGCGCTTCGGGCGAATGGATCCTCTTCTCACCGGAACACGTTATCCCGGACAGGGAATCGATTTGGGACAGCCTGAAAGACTGCGAGTTTGATCCGAAATTTTCGATTGAACAAATGCAGCAGGATATTGCGGACGGGAAAAGCGGATATATCCTTTACCGTGCGGGGAACCAGGACATTTATTCCTACTATTCTCCATTGAACATCAGCGATTGGTATGTCCTTTCTAATGTAACACAGGATGATGCCGGCCAGCATATTGATTGGTTAGGGCAGATCTCTTTAATGCTGACCGGCAAAGTCATCATCGGCTTCCTGCTTTGTGCGCTGATGACCGGGATTTATATTTCCCAGATCTGGCGGCGGCTCAAACAGAATTATCAGGAAATGAAGATCCAGGATGAGGCCTTTCAGATCGCGATGTCCAAATCCCATGATCTGGTATTTGAATACAATATTACCGAGCGTACCTTGGAATTTCGCAATCGGGGGGCCTATAGCAGTGATTTACCGGCCCTGGTTTCTGATCTTCCCGAAAAATTGATCGAAGATGGGACCGTTTGCCCCGGCAGTGTCCCGGTATGGCGCCGGATTTTTGACCAGCTGCATAAAGGCGGGGATGTCCCTCCCCAGGAGTTGGAACTTCAACTCCAGCCGGACCGCCGCATCTGGACCCTTTTAAGCCTCACCAATATCCGGGGAAATAACCGTCAGATCCTCCGCAGCATCGGCCTGCTCGAAAATATCACCGATCAAAAGAAAAACGAGCTTCTCCAGAACAGCGAACAGGAATACCGCCGTATCCTTTTAGCCAAAGCGACCTACGGATACGAAGTGAACCTGACCCAGGACCAGATTTTCCAGGTGCAGAATTCCAACAAGTCAACCGAAAGCGTTACTCTCCTGCCAAAACCCTATTCGGTCATGACAGAGGAACTTTTGTCCAAAAAAATCTGCCCGGAAGATATAGAAAAAGTACGGGAAGTTTTTGATATTGGCAATCTGCTGCACGCCTATAAGCAGGGAGTACGGGACCTCAAGCTGGTTTACCGCTGCCTGATAGACGGCAATCGGGAACGCTGGTTGGAGTCCAGTGTCCACCTGCTGGAAAAACCGGTAAATGGGGAGATCAAAGGATATATCCTTACCAAGGATATTGACGCCCAGAAAAAGCATGAACTGTCCCTGCAATACCGTTCTGAAATCGACGCGCTGACCCAGCTTTATAATCGGGTTACCACGGTTTACCTTGTCAATCAATGTTTGCAGGATCCGCAGACATCGGGCGGAAAGCACGCGTTCCTAATTTTGGACCTGGATAATTTCAAAGCGGTGAACGACACGCTGGGCCATTCGGAGGGTGACTATGTTCTGCGGGATGTATCGGCAAAAATCCGGGCGCATTTCCGGTCAACCGATATTGTCGGCCGGCTTGGCGGTGATGAATTCATCATTTTCCTGAAAGAAATCCGTGAAGAAAACTATGTCGAAGAACTGGTAAAAGGCCTGCTGGAAAAAGTGGACCATATCTATCAAAAGGATCATCAAGCCGTACATATCTCTGCCTCCATAGGAATTTCGTTAGCCCCTCGGGATGGGCAGGACTTCAACGATCTTTACGAAAAAGCGGATCAGGCGTTGTATCAGGTAAAGAACTCCAGCAAAAACGGGGTAAAAGTATATGAAGCGCCACAGCCTGAAACCATCGGGCAGCCTTGAACAGGGACATCAAAAAACATACGGAGGAAATCAGAAATGATCGCACAAAAACCGGGCAGAGAGCCCAACGCAGGCCAATTGCTGTAGATGCAGCGGAAATTCGGGATGTTTTTGCACTTCGGGGTCAATACGTTTGGCAACGTGGAGTGGTCGGACGGGGGCATAGCGGCCCGATCCTACCAGCCGACGGCCATCGACGCCGACCAGTGGGTACGCGCCGCCTATGAGGCCGGCATGAATTTCGTGGTGCTGACCGCCAAACATCACGAGGGCTTCTGTCTCTGGCACACCAAACAGACCCAATATTCGGTGGAATATTCCGGCAACCCAACCGACGTCGTGGCCGAGGTGGCGGCAGCCTGCCATCGGTACGGCATCCATCTGGGGCTGTATTATTCGCTGTGGGACCGCAGCTACCCCGGCTACCAGAAGGATCTGGCCGGCGACTATATCCCCTATATGCTGCGCTAGCTGACCGAACTTATGGACGGCCGCTATGGCGAGATCGTTGAGCTGTGGCTGGACGGCGGCTGGGATAAGGCCGCCAGCCAATGGCGTCTGGACCTGGTCTATGATACCGTCAAACGCCTGCAGCCCAACTGTCAGATTGGTGTCAATCACACGGTTGGGGTGGATCTGCCCGGCAATTGCGCCGCCAACCAACGCTATCTGCCCCGAAATTATCAGGAGCTGGACCCGATGCGGATGTTCCCCTCCGATTTCCGCCTGCTGGATCCCTACCCCTGCCGGGCGGACGACCCCAAATTGTACACCTTCAGCGGGCAGGTCTATTATCTGCCGTTTGAGATGACCATCTGCTCCCGCAGCTCCTGGTTTTACTCCAATATTTACGAGCAGCAGCCGCTGCAGGATGTTTCGGCCGTGGTGCGCGACTGCCGCACCGCCTTTGAGGCGGACAACGTCGTGGTAATCAACTTGCCCCCCAATACGCAGGGCCGCCTGGTCGAGGCCGACGTTGACCACCTGATGGAAATTTCCCGCGCGCTGGGCTGCTGGCGCGGCGAGGCCTCCCTCCAGCCGTGATTCGGCTCAATAGCAAAAAACCGCTCCTTTCGGAGCGGTTTTTTTATCACGCTTGCAATTATTGCAGGAGCTGGAGAACCGACTGCGGCTGCTGGTTTGCCTGAGCAAGCATAGCCTGTGCAGACTGAACCAGAACGTTCATCTTGGTGTATTCCATCATTTCCTTCGCCATATCTGTATCACGGATACGGCTGTTGGAAGCATTCAGGTTCTCGACGGTGGTGTCGAGGTTGTTGATGGTGTAGTCCAGACGGTTCTGGATGGCACCGAGTTTCGCACGCTCTGCGGAAACAGTGTCGATCGCGGTACGGATGGTGTCGATTGCACCCTGTGCGCCCTTCAGCGAGGAGATGTCAACCGAAGCAACACCCAGCGATTTTGCGCTCATATCGTTGATCGAAACGCTCAGCTGCTGGTAATCTTCATCGGTATCACCGATCTGGAGAACCAGGCCGCCTGCTGCGCCTGCTTTACCGCCGCCGCTGACCAGAGCGATAGAACCAGCAGTAGCAGCATCTTCTTTCAGATTCAGGCCCGTTACCTGGTTGATCTCAGCGAGAACATCTGCAACGTCAGCGCTTCTGATAACGGTTACATCGCTGTCATAGTCGCCAACCATATCCGCATCTGTCTGGATTGCAAACTTCTTGCCATCGATGGTGAATTCATCACCATCTGCCGGAGTCCAGGTCTGGTAAGCGTCTTTCGCTTCAGTTGTCTGAGCACTGGTGATAATTGAAGAAGTGCCATTGATGTTAGGGCTTGTTTGAAAAATAAATATTGCACAAATCGATGGTAAGTGCGAAAATA
>CANAQK010000114.1 GCA_947363605.1 uncultured Clostridia bacterium
TTTTCTTGGTGCGCCGCAGGCATGGCGGCGTATCACGCCGCGATAAAAAGATTAAAATCTTTTTAAGTACTAGGAGTGTGGGAAATGGAAAAAATCAACCTGTACGCTTTTGCGGACGAAGCGTCCCCCCAGCTGGACGGGCAGATCGAAGCCTTGAAGAAAAACGGGCTGGATGGGCTGGAGATCCGGAATATCGACGGCGCGGCGGTCTCGGAGATCCCGTTGGAGAAGGCCCGGGAAATCAAAAGCAGGCTGGATGCCGAAGGCCTGGCGGTCTGGTCGGTGGGCTCGCCGATCGGGAAAATCCATATTCAAGAGGATGATTTCCGCGTGCATACCGAGGCCTTCAAACATACGCTGGAAATCGCCCGGATCCTTGACAGCCGTAATATCCGGGTTTTCTCTTTTTATATGCCTGAGGGCGGGGCGGAGCGCTGTAAAAATGAAGTGATCGACCGCCTGGGTTCCCTGTGTGAGATGGCAAAGGGATTCGGAATCCGGCTCTGCCACGAAAATGAAAAGGGGATTTACGGTGACATCCCGGAACGCTGCCTGGCGCTCCATCAGGCGCTTCCCGAGCTTGGAGGCGTGTTCGATCCCGCCAATTTTGTCCAATGCGGCGTGGATACCCGGCAGGCCTGGGAGCTGCTGAAGGATTTCGTTTGCTATATGCATATCAAGGACGCCAAGCGGGACGGATGGGTAGTCCCGGCCGGAATGGGGGATGGGAACCTGCCTTTCCTGCTGGGGGAATACCGGAAAAACGGCGGGAGCTGCGTGACGCTGGAGCCGCATCTGGCTGTGTTTGACGGGCTTGCCAAGCTTGAGCGGGAAACGGATCAAAGCATGGTTCATGGCGGCGTCTACCGTTCCAATATGGAAGCGTTTGAGGCCGCTGCCCAGGCGCTGAAAAAATTATTAGAGGGGTGACTGTGATGAAACTAGGGGCGCAATTTTTTACGCTGCGGGATTTCTGCCAGGATTTGGATTCCTTTTCGGAATCGTTGAAAAAGGTGGCGGAAATTGGCTACAAAACCGTTCAGATCTCCGGGACCTGCGCGTTTGAGGCAGAGTGGCTGAAAGCGGAGCTGGACAAAAACGGGCTGGAATGTGTGATTACGCATACGCCTGCAGAGAAGCTGCTGCATCAGACCGAGAAAGCAGCCCAGGAACATGACGTATTCGGCTGCCGTTATGTCGGGCTGGGGAGCTTCCCATTCAACGGCGGGCAGGAAAGTGAAAGCTATGCGGAGTTCCTCCGCCTGTATAAGCCGGTAGCTTCCAAGCTGAAAGCGCTCGGCAAATATTTTATGTACCACAACCACAGCGGCGAGTTCCAGAAGGCGGCCGGCCGGCTGATACTGCGGGCGATGGCGGAAGATATCCCGGCGGATGAAATGGGCTTTACCCTGGATACCTACTGGGTTCAGGCAGGGGGCGGCGACCCCGCCTGGTGGATTGAATTCCTCAAGGGGCGGGTGCCCTGCATCCACCTGAAGGATTATGCCTATGGCGGTAAAATGGCCGTGGTCGGCGAGGGCAACATCAACTTCGACCGGGTGTTTGAGAAAGCGCAGGAGGCGGGTACTGAATATATGCTGGTGGAGCAGGATGAATGCGATGGGGAGAACCCCTTTAGCTGCCTGAAGCGCAGCTATGACTATCTGCATTCACTGGGATTTAATTAACGGAAAGCGGGGCAGGACAGAATGAGCAGAAAAATAAAACTTGGGATTATCGGGATTGGGAATATGGGTTCCTCCCACGCGAAAAATATTTTAAATGGCAAATGCCCGGATTTTGAGCTGGCGGCTGTGGCGGAGATCAACGCCGGGCGGGTCGAATGGGCGAAGAAGGAATTGTCCGCTGATATCCGCTATTTTGCCGCGGCAGAGGAAATGCTGGACAGCGGTTTGATTGAGTCCTGCATGGTCTGCGTCCCGCATTACGGCCATCCCAAATATGCGGTTGAATGCCTGCGGCGGGGGATTCATGTAATGGTGGAAAAGCCGGCGGGCGTTTATACCAAGCAGGTCCGGGAGATGAATGCCGAAGCCGAAAAGCATCCCGGGACGGTGTTTGCCATGATGTTCAACCAGCGCACCAACCCGGTTTACCAAAAAATGCGGGAGCTGGTGCAGTCGGGCGCGTATGGCCGGATCCGACGCACGAACTGGCTGATTACCAACTGGTACCGCCCCCAGTGCTATTATGATTCCGGCGATTGGCGCGCCACCTGGTCGGGCGAGGGCGGCGGCGTCCTGCTGAACCAGTGCCCGCATAACCTGGATCTTTGGCAGTGGATCTGCGGGATGCCCTCCCGGGTGGAATCCCACCTGCATTATGGACGCTGGCATCAGATCGAGGTCGAGGACGATGTCACCACCTATGTGGAATATCCCAACGGGGCTACCGGCGTTTTTGTCACCTCTACCGGTGATGCCCATGGGACGAACCGTTTTGAGATCCAACTGGATAAGGCGAAGCTGGTGGCGGAGGACGACAGGCTTTCCGTATTGGAATATGAGATGACCGAACAGGAATTTTCCAGAACCAATACCGAGCCTTTCGGGACAGTCCGGGCCAAGGAAATCGAAGTGGATACCAGCGGGCAGAACGAACAGCATATCGGTGTAGTCAACGCCTGGGGCGGGGCAATCCTCCGGGGTGAGCCCTTGGTTGCAGGCGGTGCGGAGGGGATCCTCGGGCTGACCCTTTCCAACGCGATGCACCTTTCCTCCTGGCTGGGAAAAGCGGTTGAGATCCCGTTCGATGAGGAATTATTCTATACCGAATTGATGAAACGGGTGCAGGCCTCCAAACGCAAGGAAAGCGGGAAAACGGTTTTTGCCGATACCAGCAGCACCTATTCAGGAACGGATCGATAAAAAGGAGGGCTTGCCGTGGATGGTTTAAAGGTGGGGATCATCGGCGCCGGCAACATGGGATCGGCGCATTTCAACTGCATTTACAGCGGTGAAATTGAAGGTATGAGGGTTACAGCGGTATGCGATACGGACCGCCGGAAGCTGGAAGAAATCCGGGAAAAATCCTCCGGGGTGGCCCTGTATGAGGATTACCGGGAGCTGTTGGACAATCCAGAGGTAGACGGGGTGATTATTGCCGTCCCGCATCCCTTACACGCCCAAACCGCCATTGCTGCTTTTGAAAAAGGGCGCCATGTCCTGGTGGAAAAGCCGGTGGATATCACTCTGTCAGCCGCACAAAGGCTCCAGGAGGCTGCACGGAAGAGTGGGAAGGTATTCGGCATTATGTTCAACCAGCGCACCAATTCCCTGTTCCGCAGGGCGCGCGAAATGGTCCAAAGCGGCCAGCTCGGCGAGCTGAAACGCAGTATCTGGATCATCACCAACTGGTATCGGACGCAGGCGTACTATAATTCGGGCGGATGGCGCGCGACCTGGGCAGGGGAAGGCGGAGGCGTGCTGATTAACCAGGCGCCCCACAACCTGGACCTTTGGCAGTGGATCTGCGGGATGCCGAAAAGCGTAACAGCGTTCTGCAATATGGCCAAGTATCATCAAATCGAAGTGGAGGACGAAGCGACCCTCTATACCGAATATGAAAACGGCGCAACCGGTGTGTTTATCACTTCAACCGGCGACTACCCTGGTACGAACCGGCTGGAAATTACCGGTACACGGGGGAAAATCGTCCTGGAAAACGGGGTGCTGAGGTTTTGGCAGCTGTCGGAGGATGAACGCAGGGTTTCCGCCGAGAGTCTGGAGGGGTTCGCCATGGTTCCAACCGAATACATGGAGTATCAGGCGGCGGACGAACCCGGGCATAAGGGGATCCTTCAAAACTTTACTGACGCCGTTTTGAAGGGCGGGGAGCTGCTGGCGCCGGGCTTTGACGGGATTTATGAGCTGATGATTTCCAATGCGGCCTATCTTTCAGAATGGCAGGGGAACCGTAAGGTTATGCTTCCGTTTGATCCGACGGATTTCGACAAACGGTTGGCGGAAAAGGCAGAAACTTCGCGTTTCCATACGGGTGGGCCGGAATCGAAAGACATCTGTTCTTATCTTCCCCGTTGGAAGGTAAGATGGTAAATACATAATAAAGCGGGGGGAATCTGTGATATGTACCCAGAATTCTGGACACATAAAAAATTGAATTAGGTGCACATG
>CANAQK010000115.1 GCA_947363605.1 uncultured Clostridia bacterium
CCGGTTGCACCGGTTGGGCCGGTCGGGCCGGTAGGTCCGATAGGGCCTTGCGGGCCTTGCGCTCCGGTTGCACCCTGTGGGCCAGGACAACCTCTAGGGCCGCATCCACCCATAGGCCCGATGGGGCCTTGTGCTCCTTGCGGGCCTGCCGGGCCTATTGGGCCCTGCGGGCCAGTGGGACCCTGTGGGCCTGCTTGGCCTTGCGGACCTGCCGGCCCTGTCGGACCTTGGGGCCCCCTATGTCCGACAGGACCCTGGGGACCCGTGGGGCCGGGAACGCCCGGACGATATTCGCTTGAACCGCAATCGCAGGGATTACAGTCGCAGGGCTCGCACGGACAGCAGGGCGGAGGCTCAGGCGGCGGACAGACCGGTGGACAGCAGGGATGCTGGGGCCTGCTCCACCGTTTTTCTTCAGGTTCAAAGTAATACAATTCCATTCCACCTCGTTTAAGAGATTTTTTCAGGGAAGAAGCCGGATGGCTTCTCATGTTCAGTCTATGCGGAAGGAAACAGAGGCGTGAATGCGGCATAGGGGATTTCTCAAGGGAGTGTGGAAAGTTTTTGGGCAGATTTACTCTGATATTTCCGGTGGTTTTATGTTAAAATGAAAAGAAAAAAGTCCGGAAGCCTGAAGCAGGCTTCCCTGTGAGAAACAGAAAAGAAACAGAAAGGATGGTTGCCTGTGATTCAGGATATGACAGTCGGAAGCCCGTCCAGGATCCTGCTGGGTTTTTCCGCGCCGATGATCCTCAGCGGGATGTTTCAGCAACTTTATAACGTCGTGGACAGTGTGGTGGCCGGAAAATTTGCGGGGGTGGATGCGCTGGCGGCGGTCGGCGCTTCTTATCCGATAACCATGCTGTTCATTGCGGTGGCAACCGGGGCCGGGCTGGGCTGTTCGGTGGTCATTTCCCAGCTTTTCGGCGCCAGGGAATACGCCCTCATGAAAACGGCGATCTCCACTTCCCTTCTTTCCATGCTCGTGCTCAGCCTGGTCTGCACCGGGGCCGGCTGGGTATTTTGCGATCCGTTGATGCGGCTGATGAACACGCCGGGAAATATCTTTTCCGATTCGGCCCTGTATCTGCGGATTTATGTCTGGGGATTGGTTTTCCTGTTCCTTTACAATATTGCCACGGCTGTCTTTAATGGGCTGGGAGACAGCAAAACCCCGCTTTATTTCCTGGTCTTCTCCTCTTTGCTGAATATCGCGTTGGATCTGCTCTTTGTTGCGGTGTTCCGGATGGGTGTGGCCGGTGTGGCTTGGGCGACCTTCATTGCCCAGGGGATATCCTCCCTGATTTCGGTGGGCGTACTCCTCCTGCGCCTGAAACGTACCGAGGCGGAGGGGGAAACCCGTTTTTTTGATGGGATACTCCTGCTCCGGATGGGGCGGATCGCACTGCCGAGCATTCTGCAGCAGTCGATCGTATCGATCGGGCAGCTTTGCGTACAGGCGCTGATCAACAGCTTCGGCTCGGTGGTTGTAGCGGGATATTCCTCCGCCATCAAGGTGGATTCTTTCTTTAAGATGACCCTGATCAGCATGAGCAATGCGGTTTCCAGCTTTACCGCCCAGAATATCGGGGCGCGGAAGTATGACCGGGTCAACCAGGGCCGGCGGACCGGTTTGGTCAGTATGATCATTTATGGGGCAGTTTCCTTTGTCCTGATCCTGTTTACAGGAAAAGCCCTGATCGGCCTGTTTGTGGATTCCTCTGCCGGCGGGGCGGACGCGGCGGCTGTGGGCGCGGGCTATATGATGATTGTATCCGCCGGATATGCGGTGATGGCGGTGCTGATGATCCACAACGGGATTCTGAGAGGGGCCGGGTATATGGTCGGCTTTACCTCGGCTACCCTGCTGGATTTGGTGATCCGGGTGGCGTTTTCCTATCTTCTGGCTGGCTGGACGGGGAGCTATGAAGCGATTTGGTGGGCGATTCCCTTGGGCTGGGCCGTGGCTGCGGTTTTGTCGGTCTGCTTTTACCAATTCGGAAGCTGGCGCCCGGCGGCGAAACAGCCGGAAAGCAGAGTGTAATGGAGGGATATCATGCAGATCTCAAGCAGGTTTACGATTGCGGTTCATGTGCTTGTATGCATTGAGGTATTTAAAAAGGACTATAAAATCACCAGTGAATTTTTATCCTCCAGCGTCAATGTAAATCCCGTTGTAATCCGGAAGCTGATCCAGCAGCTGAAAAAGGCCGGGCTTGTTTGCGTTGTACGGGGGAGCGGCGGGGCGGATACGGCGAAACCCCTGGATCAAATTACGCTGCTGGATGTCTATAATGCGGTGGAATGCGTGGATTCGGGCGAATTGTTTCACTTCCATGAAAACCCGAACCTGCTCTGCCCGGTAGGGAAAAACATCCATGCTGTTTTGGATGAAAGGCTGGAAAAAATCCAAAAGGCGATGGAGGATGAAATGCAGTCCGTAACCTTATTGGATCTCTTAAACCGGATGCAGAACCGGCTTCAGCCGGGATCGGAAATTTGATGTAACTATTGACATTACATCTTTTTGTGGTATAAGCGTTATGTACCAACTATGGTTACAACAACGAATGGAGGTTTATCCTATGGCAAATTTTAAGAAAGTAAACGTGGCGTCGGAAGCGAGAGTGGAGCTGCACGATCTTCTTTCCCTGACTGGGGCAGAGATCAGCATCAACAACCTTCCGGCGGGGGCTGGCGTACCGTTTGTCCACTCCCATAAGAAAAATGAAGAGATCTATGCGGTTCTTTCCGGAAAAGGCCGGGCGGTCATTGATGGGGAAACCGTGGAGCTGACGGCCGGTGACTGGATCTGTGTAGCTCCGGCAGCCAAGCGCCAATTTTCAGCGGCAGAAGACACTGCGCTCCGCTTTATCTGCATCCAGGTTCAGGAAAACTCTTTGGAAAGCTACACTAAAGAGGATGGTGTTTTGGAAGAGGCGTAAAGACGGCCTTTTGAGCGCTTTCCTGCAAAACAAACCCCGCAGGCTTCGGAAACCTGCGGGGTTCACTGTTTTTCCAACTCTCTTTTTCCGCTGTGGACGGGGCGGGCTTATAGCTTCTTTTCCGTGCGGTTTTCGCCTAGGAAAAACAGCGCGACTGTCCCCGGCCCGGAATGGGAGCCAATGACCGGCCCGATGAAGTCGAGGATTTCCGTTTTCAGCTTGAACTTGGATTTGACCTGTTCGGCGACGTATTTGGCGTCGCTCAGGCAGTCCCCGTGCGAGATAAAGACATAAGGGTTGGGATATTCCGGGCTGAGCTTCTGCTCCATATTCTTGACCAGCTGATCCAGTGCGGCACGGCGTCCCCGCACCTTGGCGTGAGGGATCAGATGCCCTTCGTCATCCACATGCATGACCGGCTTGATGCCCAGCATGGTGCCGAAAATCGCCGCTGTTTTGGAAACCCGGCCCCCGCGGTAAAGATGATTCAGGTCATCTACGGTGAAATAGTGGCAGAGATGGGGCCGGATCTCCTCCACCGCCCGTGCGGTATCCTCCAGTGAGCAAAGCTCCTGCTGTTTTTGAACCGCATAGTTGACCAAAAGGCCCTGTCCCAGTGAGGCGCAGAGGGAATCCACGCAGCGGACCTGCGCATCCGGATATTCCTGCCGCAGCGCCTCCGCGGCCAGGCAGCCGTTTTGAAAGCTGCTGGAAAGCCCGGAGGAGAACCCGATATAGAGGATATCGTTCCCTTTTTTCAGTTCCCCTTCCATACACTGGCGGGAGGCTTCGATGGATACGGCGGCGGTTTTGGCAGAAGCGCCCTTCCGCAGCTTGTCGTAAAAAAGATCCAGCGGAAGGCTGTGCTCCGGGCTTCCGTCATAGTCCGTTCCTTCGATGGTATACAGAATAGGGATGGGGATGACTCCATGCTTTTTCAGGTAGGACGCGGGAAGATCGCTGCTGACCTCGGTCAGAATGCTGAAGGGGCGGACGCTGGGAAGACTCATCAAGATCCCTCACTCTCTAAAAACTTCTTAATGTAAGTATAGCTTAAATATTTGAAAAGTT
>CANAQK010000116.1 GCA_947363605.1 uncultured Clostridia bacterium
AAAGCGGAATTTTTGAGTACGATACAGTTAGTCGAAAGCTTGATTGGAGAGAATGCCTTCAGAAATTTCACTAAAAATGGATTCTCTAAAAAATTTCATCCTGCTATTTTCGATGCGATTATGGTATCAGCATTTCTGGCGAATAAAAAGGAACATGATATTTGTGCGATAACGGTGGAACAACATAAGGAATTATTTAGCAATAATGATTTCAAAAATGCGGTTAGTAAACAAACAACCAATATCGAAAATATAAAGAAAAGAATACAACTGGCAGGTAAAATTCTTTTTGGGGTTGATATCGATGAAAAGTGAATTGCAAGATTTGATTGATGAATGTACTTCTGAAATCAACGATATAGAAACGCGTATCGCTGATATGCCTGCCTTGGATAAAGGTGTACGATATTTAACCTATTATGCGCTTATGAAAGCATCTGGTATAACTGAGTTTGTGTATCGTTCAATCGTTGCTGATTATTTCTCTATGCTGTCAGACAGTCGAATTGATACATATCTTGATGCAGCGGTCAGGGGAGGATCTATGAGTGCAAAATATGAAATGATGCAGGGTTTGCTTGGGAAATTTGATGATCAATGGAAAAAGAATTTTCAGAATGCTGTAAAAGTAAGACCGGATAAAGAAAGGTTGATTTCTGCATCAAACTCATTTAGTAAGCAACAGACATTCTTTTGCGCATGGAAAGGCTCCAACAGCTACATTTAGTGATATCAAAAACTACTATTTTGATGTACTTGAGCTTATTAAAATTTTTGATTCAGTAGTATGTTGATTGTACAAGGATTGGCTTTCGAAGATGTTGGGAACCAAGCGCTCAAGTGGGGGCTATTTTATTCAAAGCGTCGGTACCAGCGTCGGCGGCAAAGCCGATGCTTTTGGGCTTTCCCCTCTTTTTTGCACCTAGCCAGCACGGTTACCAGCGCCTATGCCCATTCACCAGCGTCGGCAGAAAATCCCCGCACTGCGGGGATTTGGGAGCTTTTTTCGGCGTTCCAGCGCCGAAATTTAACCAGCAAGCACTTTTTGCATTACGAAATCTGAGGGTTTTGTGCGGAAAAGGCTCGTAAAAAATGAAGGGGCTTCCGCCAGAAACAGGCAGGGAGCCTTTTCATTTAGTGCCCTGCCGACAGCCGCCAAATTTGCCCGTCAGGGCGGTTTTGGGGCTTCCGGCATAAATACGCGCTGAGCAGGCAAAGAACCGACACAGGGGCAGACAGGGGGCTTGACGGGGCGGGTTACGGCTACTGTAGCTATCTGGCAGCGAAAGAGGTTCTCTGGCCCTTTGAATGCCGTTGGCATGGCGAGCCTGCCGACAGCCGTCAAATCTGCCCTTCTGTGCGGTTTCATCCGTTTCTGGCAACCCCGCCAAGCAGGGAAGGAGTCGACACAGGGGCGGACAAGGGCTTATTCGGGGGAATTCTCCCGTTTTATGCTTGTCCGCTCGCGTGAGCGGTAAACATTCCACTGGTTCCTGCACTGGGGAGAGCAAAACTCGTTCCGGCTGTGGGTATGGTAATATATCTTGCCGCAATGTTTGCAGACGCGGAGCGGGTGGGTATTGGCAGTCAAAAAAGCGCAATATGCAGTTTCGACAGCAGCTTTTAAGCTGTCAAAGCACCAGAACATTTCGGGGGAATCCCCAGACCACATTTGGAGCGATAGGCCGGAATTGTTGGATGCGATCGCCATATGCTCAGATGACAGCCGTTTGCTGGAAGGGGTTCTGCTATCGCCGTTGTCCATGATAGATGTAAAATGCGCATAAAGGATAGCTGCAAATATCGTACTCCATAGAAAAGGTTCACGGTAGCGGCTGGAAAAGACGATGTTGTATATATCTTCCCGATGCATGATATATGCGATTTTGGGATCATCTTCATAAGGATCATGCGCAGTAAAGCATTGGATGTATTCTTTTGTCTTCATATTGTTTCCTTTGCCGAAAATTTTGCCGCTGGCACCCAGATAGGTTTCTTCGTAAGAAGAGAATTTTCTGTCTTTTGGCAAGGCGACCATCCAGCCGGCCAGACCATATTTGGAAGCAATTTCCATAGCAATTTTATCAGTGGGTTCATCAAATTCATTTCCATAAAATCTTCTTCCCCAGTTTAGGAAGTCGGTAACCAGCTCTTCGGCATCCGCGAGCGGGTCGTATATGCTCATGCGGGAACCGGGGGCGGGAGAGATGTATTTCTTGCCATTTTGTTCTAGGATGATGTAATCAGAGTATTTCACCCATTGTGAGATCCTATTTTTGAACATAGCCATTGCATTTGAATTTTCCATTTTCATTCTTCCTTTCCCGATAAGTATTTTCGGATATTTTTGAGTGCGCGTTCCTTGTGCTTGCGGATATTCCTCGCGCTGCTGCCCAGCATGGCGACAGCGTCCTCTGTAGAAAAACCGTGGACATAGAGCAAAAATAAAACCTGTTTTTGCCGATATGTAAGGTTTTTCAGGGCGGCAGAGATACATTTACTGCCGACAAGCTGATGCAGGTCAGAACATTTTTTGGAGAAAATCCATTCCAGCCAGCCGGTATCGGAGCGGCAGATCCTCAGCAAAATTTTCGTGGCAATATATTCTTCGCTGTTTTCGCACTCCATTAAACCCAAGTCTAACAGGTCGCGTTTTTCGCTGTGCCGCCGCTCGTTGAGTTCATCTTCATGGTCTAGTTCGTCCAATACAGTTTCCCATTTTAATATTTCATTTCGCTGGGCGTGGGTTAAATTTTTTTGCCTCAGCAATGCTTCTACTGTCTTACGCAATGGCATTTCTCCCTGTAATATTTACTTTTCAACGAACCACAAGCCCAGACTTTCTGTCCGTGCCCGAATTTTTTCTGTTTCACAAAATTTTTTTGCAGGGTGGTACCGATTTTTGCTTTCCCACCGTCTTTATAATAGTAATAGATAGAAATGAAAAGCCTATTACTGATATTAAAACAGAAAGATGAAGGTTTGTCAAGAAATGGGGGAAAGAAAAATGAAAAGTTTCAGCAAGGAGAAGGCTTCAAGGAAAATGTTTTCGGAATATCCGGACGTAGTCAGCCCGGAACAACTGCAAAAAATGCTGGGCGGGATTGGAAAAACAACGGCTTATAAACTCCTGCGCGTCGGCAAAATCAAATCGGTCAGGCTTGGGAGGAAATACTTGATTCCGAAAATTTGTGTAATCGAATATCTTTGTGAAGATAAGGGAAACGACTTGAACTGACGGGAAACCAATGGTAACATACCCAAACGGTTTGGCGTTTGGGTGTTCCGGAGGAAGGAGGATGCGATGATTAAGGGAAACCTTTACGAGAGGAACGGCATTTATTACGCCGTAATCAGTTACTATGAAGATGGGAAACGGAAGCAGAAATCCGTCAGCACTAAGTTGCCGGTCAAGGGGAACAAAAGAAAAGCAACGGAGTATTTAGAAAACCTGAAGCAGGAATATGAGAAAAAAGAGCAGATGGAAAATCTCGGAGGGGACAGCATTTTGTTCGTTGATTTCATGGAGGAGTGGTTCAAAACGATCCGCCCGACCATCGAGCGGGCGACCTATGGGAGCTATGAACAGCTATATAAAAGCCGCATCAGGCCGCATTTTGAGAAGCTGAACCTGGCGCTTTCAGAGATAAAGCCGCAGCATATCCAGATGCTTTATGATGAGATTTTAAGCGAGGGCTGTGTCACGAATACGGTGATCCACTACCATGCCATTATCCGGAAAGCGCTTGCCTGTGCGGTGAAAATGCAGCTTATCCCATCCAATCCGGCAGATTTGGTGACGAGGCCGAAGAAAAACCGGTATATCGCGAAGTATTACACGAAAGAGGAAACGGCGGTTTTGCTGGAAATGGCG
>CANAQK010000117.1 GCA_947363605.1 uncultured Clostridia bacterium
TTGAATTGTGGGATGCGGCTTTCGGAGCTGGTGAAAATCAACTTGAATGATATCAGCGATCAAACTGTCCGCCTGCTTGGAAAAGGAAATAAAGAGCGGATTGTTTATCTAAATGAAGCCTGCCAATCAGCTTTAGGAAAATACTTGTCTGTACGAAACAGTCATCCTGTTCAGCCAGCGCATCGCAATGCCCTATTTCTTACCCGCAGGGGCAGTCGGATTGGTACACGCCGCGTTCAGCAAATTATTGACGAAAACCTTAAACGTGCAGGTTTAGAACAATACGGATTCTCAACGCATAAGCTTCGTCATACAGCAGCAACCTTAATGTATCAATATGGCAATGTGGATATCCGGGTTCTTCAGGATATCTTGGGTCATGCTAATTTAGGAACTACGGAAATCTATACCCATATTTCCAGTAAGCAAATGGAAGATGCTGTGCAGAGTTCTCCTCTTTCTCAAATAAAGCCACTTCCAACAAAGCCGAAAGAAAAATAGAAAAATGGCTCCTGCAGTATTCCGCAGAAGCCATTTTTGAGAATTTATTTTTTATTTTACAGAATTTTCGTAAGCTTCGATCATTTTTTTAACCATCTGGCCACCTACAGAACCTGCCTGTTTAGAGGTAAGGTCACCATTGTAGCCCTGTTTCAGATTTACACCAACTTCTGTTGCTGCTTCCATTTTAAAACGATCCATTGCTTCTCTTGCCTGAGGAACGACGATAGAAGATTTGTTAGCCATAATTTTTAATACACTCCTTGAAAAGTTGTTGTATTGTGTTTGCTCTATTATTATGGACGTTCATCAGATAACTATGAAAAGAAAATTTTGTCTGGAAAAATTCCCTCTTCTTCTGTTTCTTTTAACAGCATCCAGATGATGGAACAGGTTAGAATGGTATAATCGTCTAATGGCCGATGGATTTCACAGGGAATTTCTCCAGGTTCAATGACTTTTTTTCCTAATAAGATTTCACGTTGTAAAGATACGACCGTGTTCCCTGTGCTCCTGCTTGAAAATGTGATATCGTCTTTTGTGCCGAAACCGCAAGTATAAATTGGGATCTGACGTTTGGCAAAAGCACGGATCGCCCGGGTATTTTCCGATGAGATTAAAATTTGAGGCAACCCGGACAAATCTCCCAAATGGTTGGTTCGGCTGTTCTTTTTCATAATGAGAACCCCATTTTTTACCCGGCATTCCTGTAATTCTGAAATATCAAATAAGCTAATGGGAGGCCCCTTGCCTACCGAAAAGAGAGCATGGTCTTCGAATAGATGGATATGATAATATTGCTGAAGCAAATTGAGCAATGATTCTGTAATTTCATGATCCTTCCGGTCGCCATAAACAATGAGCTGGAACATAGACACTCCTCTTTTCTTTTGGACGGTATTCTTATGTTTTCCAAAAATAGCTAAAAAATAACAGGAAGAGATGCTTTTGCATCTCTTCCTGTTTAAAAATTTTCTTGTCTTATTGAACCATTTTAGCAATTTCATCCGCAAAGTTTTCTTCACGTTTTTCCAGGCCTTCACCTTTTTCAAAACGAATAAAGGATTCGATTTCGATGGAACCGCCCATTTCTTTTGCAGAAGCAGCAACATAATCCGCAATAGTCTTTTCGTTGTCCTTGACAAAAATCTGATCAACCAGGCAGATTTCCTTAAAGAACTTCTTCAAACGACCAACAACCATTTTTTCCGCAATATTAGCCGGCTTGCCTTCGTTCATAGCTTGAGCAGTCAGGATTTCTTTTTCTTTAGCAACACGTTCAGCAGGAACAGCAGCTTCATTCAAGTATTCAGGAGTTACCGCTGCGATCTGCATAGCGATATCTTTACCGAACTCATTAAATTTTTCATTGGCGAATACATCGGTTTTGAATTTTACCATAACGCCAATCCGGCCATCTCCATGAACATAGGAGATGAGGTCTCCCTCCAAACGCTCAAAACGACGGATCTTGATATTCTCACCGATAGTGAGGATCTTATCGCGCAGTTCTTCTTCTACAGTACGGTCGCTGCCGATGCATTTTTTACCCATCAGATCTTCGACCGTGCCAGGATTTTCATTGATAATAGTTTTTGCTACATCGTTGACAAATGCCACAAAAGAAGCGTTTTTAGCCACGAAGTCCGTCTCAGCATTGACTTCCAAAACAACGCCGACTTTTTTTGCTTCGTCTACCATCGACAAAACCAGGCCCTCTGCTGCAATACGGCCAGCCTTTTTCGCAGCTGCAGCCAGCCCTTTTTCTCTCAGATATTCGACGGCTTTATCGAAATCGCCGTTCGACTCGGTCAATGCTTTTTTGCAATCCATCATCCCGCAGCCAGTTCTTTCACGCAGGTTTTTTACATCAGCAGCAGTAAATGCCATTGAAATCATTCCTCCTAAATAATCTATGATTCAATTTACTTTGGAATTGCCCGCGCTTTTAAAAGCTCGGGCAATTAATAATGTTTCCTTTTTATTCAGCAGCTTCTTCCGCTTCCGGTGCTGTTTCTGCGCCCTGTCTTGCTTCGATTACAGCATCAGCCATAGTGCCTGCGATCAGCTTAACCGCGCGGATTGCGTCGTCATTACCTGGGATAACATAATCAATTTCATCCGGGTCGCAATTTGTATCAACAATCGCAACAATCGGGATGCCCAGATTACGGGCTTCTGCAACAGCAATTCTCTCTTTTCTCGGGTCAACGATAAAAAGAGCCCCTGGCAGACGGCCCATGTTCTTGATACCGCCCAAGAATTTCTCCAGTTTTTCAATTTCAAGGTTCAGTTTGGTAACTTCTTTTTTCGGAAGCAGATCAAAAGTTCCATCTTCTTCCATTTTGCGAAGCTGCTCCAATCTCTGGATTCTGCGGCGGATGGTTTTGAAGTTGGTCATCATACCACCCAGCCATCTTGCATTTACATAGTGCATCCCGCAGCGTTCTGCCTCTTCTTTTACAGAATCACCAGCCTGTTTCTTGGTGCCAACAAATAGGATGTCCTCTCCGGAAGCAGCAACATCGCGGACAAACATATAAGCCTCTTCCAATTTCTTTACAGTTTTTTGAAGGTCAATAATGTAAATGCCGTTTCTTTCAGTGAAGATGTACTTAGCCATTTTAGGGTTCCATCTTCTGGTCTGATGGCCAAAATGCACCCCTGCTTCGAGAAGTTGTTTCATTGATACTACGCCCATGGTAGATCCTCCTTATTTGGTTAAAAATTCCTCCGTCTTTCGATCCACAGCGACTGTATCAGACAGCACCGTGCTGTTTTATGAAAGAACGTGTGTAATGCGCTCGAAACGCTTTTATATTATAACACAGACTTTTTCAAAAAGCAAGATTATTTACGGATTATTCTGTAAAATTGCGGCTTTCAAGGTGTTTTTCAGCAGCATGGCAATCGTCATTGGCCCTACCCCACCGGGGACTGGCGTGATAGCTCCAGCGATTGGCTCTACCTGATCGAAATCAACATCTCCGCAAAGCTTCCCATCCTGCCGGTTCATCCCCACATCAATAACTGCTGCACCAGGACGTACCATATCCGCAGTAACCAGCTTCGCCCGCCCCACGGCAGCGATCAAAATATCAGCGGTGCGGCAGATTTCCGCAAGGTTTGGGGTTTTGGAATGGCAGATCGTGACAGTTCCATGCTCATGCAGCAGAAGCATTGCCATAGGCTTTCCGACGATATTGCTCCGCCCGATGACTACACAGCGTTTTCCTTCGGCGGTAATACCCGCAGAATGAAGCAGTTCCATACATCCGGCAGGGGTACAAGGCAGGAAATCAAAAGCTCCTGTCATGATTTTCCCCACATTGACAGGATGGAAACCATCCACATCTTTGATTGGGGAAAT
>CANAQK010000118.1 GCA_947363605.1 uncultured Clostridia bacterium
GAACACTTTTCACCTGCAATCCACCGGGAATACAGAATGATACGGCCTATGGGGAACGTTATCAAATCGTTATCAAAAGAGGGGCGTAAGACCGGGGAAGCGTTGCGCCGCAACGGGTCTGGGACTTCAAAATCTCATTCCCACTCGATCGTTGCCGGAGGTTTTGTCGTAATATCATAAACAATGCGGTTGATATGCTGTACTTCATTGACAATCCGGGAAGAAATTTTCTCCAGAAGCTCATAAGGGATCCGTGCAAAATCCGCAGTCATGAAGTCAGTTGTCGTGACGCCACGCAAAGCCAGGGTATAATCATAGGTGCGTTCATCCCCCATCACACCTACAGAGCGCATATCCGTCAGGACAGCGAAGTATTGATGAATATGACGGTCCAACCCGGCAGACGCAATTTCACTGCGGAAAATGAAGTCCGCCTCCCTGAGCAGATCCAATTTTTCCTTCGTAATCTCCCCGATTACCCGGATGCCCAAGCCCGGGCCCGGGAATGGCTGGCGCCAGACCAAATAATCGGCAAGGCCAAGCGCAAGGCCTAGCTGCCGCACCTCATCCTTGAAGAGCAGACGGAGCGGTTCGATAATTTCCTTGAAATCAACATAATCGGGCAGTCCGCCCACGTTATGATGGCTCTTAATAACAGCAGCATCACCAATTCCGGATTCAATCACATCCGGGTAAATCGTTCCCTGGGCAAGATAATCCACTGCGCCAATCTTTTTGGACTCTTCTTCAAATACGCGGATAAACTCTTCCCCGATGATTTTCCGCTTGCGCTCCGGGTCCGTCACACCGGCCAGCTTGCCTAGGAAGCGTTCCTCCGCATTCACGCGGACAAACTGAATCCCCCATTGAGCAAAGGCGGCTTCCACCTCGTCCCCTTCGTTTTTACGCATCAGCCCAGTATCCACAAAGATACAGGTCAGCTGGCTGCCCACGGCTTTCGCCAGCAGTGCGGCACAAACCGAGGAATCAACACCGCCGGACAAGGCCAGCAGCACTTTGCCCTCACCGATCTTCCCACGCAGCTGCTCAACCGCCTCCTGTGCGTAATTCCCCATGGTCCAATCGCCTTTGCAGCCGCAAACCTCATAAAGGAAGTTTTTGAGCATATCCGTACCGTTGTCCGTATGCAGTACCTCCGGATGATACTGCATCCCATACAGCTTCTTTTCCGGATTCTCGATCGCCGCAGCCGGGCAATTTGCCGTATGTGCACAAATCCGGAACCCTTCGGCCAGCTGCTCGATCGAATCGGTATGGCTCATCCAGGTCGTTGCTTCACGGGGAAGACGGTGGAACAGGAGGCTTTCCGTTTCAAATACGGTTTCCGTTTTCCCATATTCCCGTGCTTCTGCGGAAGAAACCTTGCCGCCCAGCACATAAGTCATCAGCTGGGCCCCGTAACAGATTCCCAAAACCGGAATCCCCAATTCAAAAAGCTCTTTGTCTACCCGGGGCGCCCCATCGGCATAAACACTGTTAGGACCGCCGGTGAAAATAATACCGGCCGGCGCCATTTCCCGGATTTCCGAAACGCATAGCTTATTATAGGGATGCACCTCGCAGTAAACGCTGCATTCACGGACACGCCGTGCAATCAACTGGTTATACTGCCCGCCGAAATCCAGAATCAATACGGTTTGTTTTTCCATAAAAACCTCCATCACACTGTAAAGCCCAATCTCCGCTCCCCCTCTGTCCGGAAGAGAAAACCCAGACTTGATCTGACCATTTGTTTATTGCATTATGGCATTTTTTTTGTCAAATTTCAATACTTCCGGCAGAATTTCTCCGTTATGAAAGAAGGGTCTGTAGTGGGGACGGTTTTTTCTAGAAAAGTTCGCCAAACTAAGAAAGGAGCAGATTTTCAAAGAAGAAACCCGGCCCAAAAACCGGAAGGAGGAGTCCATTTGAACAAGCGATTGATCCTGGTTTTTCTCAGTTTCATGCTGACATCCGTACTATTATTCCTGCGGGTAGGCAGTTTGTCGGTTGACGAGCCGCTGGCCAAAACCGCACAAACCCAATCCCGCTATACCCTGACCTTCAACCGGACGCGCCGTCTGATCTATGACTGCCGTCTGAACCGTCTCGTTGACGAAGACACCCGCTATCTGGCGGCCTGCCTGCCGACCAGTGAAACCCTGCCGCGCTTTTTAAACAACCAAACCCTGCTGCTGGGAGAATCCCCGGAGGAAAAAAGCGCCCTGCTGACTTCCGGAAAGCCTTTCCTGGCCGAATCACGGCTGCCTCAGACCGGCATCCCCCTGACACAGGTATTCGAAGTGCCGATACGCACCGGAAAAAACCAGCTGGCCCCGCACATCATCGGATATACCCAGGACGGGGAGGGCGTCAGCGGACTGGAAAAGGCATTGAACGACTATCTCAACGAGGATTCCCAGACCTCCCGCGTCACCTATGCGGCAGACGGGCGCCGCAGTGTGCTGGCTGGTGCGGAAATCCAAACCGATCTCGCGCCCATCCCCACCGCAGGCGTTGTACTGACGCTGGACAACCGCATCCAGGAAGTGATTGAGCGGATCGGGGCAAAATCAATCCAGCGGGGTGCGGTCATCGTCATGGAACCCTCCACCGGAAAAATCCGGGCGGCGGCCAGCTTTCCCAGCTATTCGGCCAGCCATCTTACCGAGGCGATGCAGGACACCGAAAACGCCCCCCTCCTGAACCGCACCTTTGCTTCCTACTGTGTAGGTTCTACCTTTAAGATTGCAACCGCCGCTGCGGCCCTTTCGCAGGGGCTCCCGGCCGAAACCATGTTCGAATGCAAGGGCTGGATTACCGTAAAAGGCCAGACCTTCCGCTGCCATGACCTGGCTGGACACGGCTGGATTACGATGGATGACGCATTCAAGGTGAGCTGTAATCCCTATTTCATCCAGCTGGCCCAGCAGTTTGACCCGCAGGTACTCCGCAATCTGGCCAGTGACCTCTCTTTTGGGCGGGAAGCGGAATTCCTGCCGGGTTACACTTCGTCCAGCGGCAGCCTGCCGGATGCCGAAGAGCTGGAAAGGCCTGCGGGAACAGCCAATTTTTCATTTGGGCAGGGCTCGCTTTCAGCGACGCCCATCCAGGTCGCCCAGATGGTTTGTGCGGTAGTGAACGGCGGCAGTACCCCCGCCGCCCGTTTAGTTGAGGGATACACGGACTCCGGCCAGGTTATTGATGAACCGGCAGAGGAGCTTTTGCCGGTTCAGGCCATGACACCCGAAATCGCGGCGCTGCTCCAGGAAATGCTGACTGCCTGCGTCATGGAAAACGAAAACCAATATGCCAAGCCGCAGTATGTAACGGCGGGAGGGAAAACCGGTACCGCTCAGACCGGACAGCTGGACGAAAACGGGAAAGAAAAATATTTAGGCTGGTTCGCCGGCTTTTTCCCGGCAGAATCCCCCCGGTATGTCGTGTCCGTCGTGGTAGAGGAGGCCCGGAGCGGCAACCAGGACGCTTCCCCGGTTTTCCAGGAGATTGCCGACGCCCTCTACGCGCCGGTCCAGATGCCGGCCAAGCTGGCCAACCGCTGAGCTGCCCTGCCGATGGCAATCCAAATGCGGAGCCCATGCCGCCCCGGTCTAACGCCGGAGAAACGCAGCTCGAAGGCGGCTCCTCTTTATAGCTTGATCCTTTTATATAGTCGGCACATCCTCAAATCGGCGCCCGCTTTGAGGGTCAGGCTTTGCCTGTCCGCACATAAAATGCGCTGTGCGCCGTCTATGAAGCACTACCGCATGGCCGCTTCGCGGCCCACTGCGGCATAATGCCGCAGTGTTGAAAAGAAGCATTGG
>CANAQK010000119.1 GCA_947363605.1 uncultured Clostridia bacterium
CGGCACACCTTCGCCACCAGACTGATGGAACAGAATGTCCCAATCCGCATCATCCAGAACCTGATGGGTCATGCCTCCATTGTCACCACAGAGAAATATTCCCATGTGCTGGACGATGAAAAGCGCAAGGCCATCAACCGAATGAGCGGTTTCCTGCCGGGAACAGAGGAACCAAAGAGGGACACGCCACAGTAGGGAAGATTTTTTCTGGCAAAAAAATAGGACTGCAACAAAACTGCAACAATCCAAATTACACTGAAAACCGCCCGGAATTTATCCACTTTTGCTGCACATCTTCCTAACGAGTGAAAAAATCCCAACTGCAACAAATTTGTGAGAGAAAAATGGCAAGAGAAAACCCGCAAAGCGGCTTGCCATGCGGGTTTTTGGTTGCGGGGAGAGGATTTGAACCTCTGACCTTCGGGTTATGAGCCACGAGAAACCGGCCTGGTATCTGATGAAAAAACCATCAAAAAATATCAATGTGCATGAATATGAAAATATCGCGGAGCGAAAAAATTGGAGCAGCTTACTGCAACAATTTTTTCGCTCCTTTTTTTGTTATACAGCTATTTTAGCAGCCTTTTTGGAATTTTGTCAATCTATCGCCTTACGAGCCTTGGCAAAGAAATGGAGCGGAATCCAGACAAAAAAGCTGCAACGATTCCCAATGAACCTTTACTTATCAATTTTACCGGATTTTTTCTTCTCTTTATCTCTATTTGCAAAAAAACTGCAACAAAAAACGCCCCAAATTGCAACAATTCCCAACGAGTCTTTAGAGGCTTTTTCAGTCAAAACAGGGGTTGGATCAGCACCGCAGTACAAAGCTCTTTGCTAAAAATCTGTAAAGGAGACTATAAAATGAATGCCTGTAAAATCATTGCTGTCGCCAACCAGAAGGGCGGCGTTGCCAAAAGCACAACTTCCTACAATTTTGCTGCCTGCCTGTCCGAAGCCGGCAAGCGTGTCCTGCTGGTGGATCTCGACCCCCAGGCCAGCCTGACCATCCTGTACGGTATCGACCAGCCGGACGAGCTGGAATTTACCATCTGTGACCTGATGAAAACCTGCGCCGAGGAGAAAGAGATGGCGACCGATGCCTGTATCCTCCACGAGCATACGGTAGACATGATCCCCAGCAGCATCGAGCTTTCTACCTTGGAAATCTCCCTGGTGGGGGTAATGAGCCGGGAACACATCTTAAAACAGGTCCTTGCCCCTCTGCGCTCCCGGTATGATTACATCATTATCGACTGCCCGCCCTCTCTGGGGCTGCTGACCGTCAACGCTCTGACCGCCTGCGACCGTGTGCTTATCACCACCACCCCGCAGTTTTTCTCCACCAAGGGCTTGGAGCTTCTGATCGACTCCATCCGGCGGACCAGGGCGAGGCTGAATCCCAACATCGGCGTGGACGGGATGCTCATTACCATGTATGCGGAGCGCACCCGCATCGCCAAAAAAATCTACGAGATGACCGCTGAGGCTTTTGAGGGGGCTATCCCCATTTATAAGACGCTGATTCCCCGTTCCGTCCAGGTGGATGAAGCCAACTACGCCGCGGAATCCATCGTCCACTACGCTCCCCAGGGGAAGGTAGCCCAGGCATACCAGTCCTTCTGCAGCGAGTATCTGGAGGGTGAGAAGGATGAGTGAGAGAAAACTAAAACGCTTAGACGCCCTCTTTGGTGAGGAACCGCAGCCGGTTTCCGGGGAGCAGGTGGTAATGGTGGATGACGCTCTGATTGACGAGTTTCCCGGCCACCCCTATAAGCTCTACACCGGCAAACGCTACACCGATTTATTGGAGAGCATCCAGGAACTGGGCGTGATTACCCCAGTGATCCTCCGCAGGGAGGAGAATGGCCGCTATACCCTTTTGGCCGGTTATAACCGCCGCCGGTGTAACCAGGTGGCCGGAAACAAACAGATACCAGCAGTCGTCCGGCAGGGGATTAGCGACGGTGAGGCCAAGCTCATCATCACCCATTCCAACCGCCAGCGGGGCCTGGATGAACTGCTCCCCAGCGAGAAAGCCTTTGCCTTCAAGATGGAACTGGAAGGGCTGAAAGAAACCCGAAAACAGCTGCAAAAGGTAGACCTCATCACACAGCTTGAAAGTGCCGTAAACGCTGATGAACAGGCGGTTTCCGGGCAGCTGTTCAAATTTGAACAGGGAGAGTTTACAAGAGATTCTCTGGCAGAACACTACGGGCTGAAGCCCACCGAAATCCAGCGGCTGATCCGCCTGACCCACCTGTGTCCCGAACTTCTGGAACTGGTAGACGACGCTAAACTCCCTGTCTATGTGGCAGTCCCCATTACCTACCTGCCAGCAGATACCCAGTTGCTCCTCTATCACCGGATCACTCAGGGAGGCTGCAAGGTAGATATTGAAAAGGCGGAGCTGCTCAAAGCAAAGCACAAATCCGGGGAACTCACCGAGGAGGTGGTGGACGGCATTTTGTCCGGCCAGCTGCTTCCATCAAAGACACCAAAGCGAACGGCAGTTAAAATAAAACCGACCGTTTTGAAAAAGTATTTCCAAAAGGGGGAATCCGCAAAGGAGATTGAAAACACCATCGCCGCTGCGCTGGAATTTTACTTTTCCAATCGGCAGGAGCAGTCCCAGCCTTAATATCTCACCGCATTTTCAAAATCAAAAGTGCTTGTCCTTCGGGCCAGGCACTTTTCTTTGCTCAAAATCCAATGAAGGAGGCTGTCAACATGAAAGAAAAAAGCCCCTGGCTGGCCCCCAGCTGCGCCAGCCTGAAGCCCCGGCTCTACCAGATCGGGGTAACGGAATTTTCCGGGGAACCGGAGGAACTGAATATCGCGGTCCTGGCAGGATGCCTTGCGGGAGAGCTTTACAGCAGCGTTGCTTCCCGTCCCGCCGCGGCCAGGAAAATCGCCTGGGAGCTGAAAAAACTGCTGGGCCAGAAGAAAACGGAGAAAGCCGCCCTCTACCTGCTGCTCCGATACCGGATGGCTGGGCTGGACATTCCCGACCTGCTACTCTGGGCGATGGCAAACAGGGAGGTCTCCCACCAGTTTTTAGGCCATTTTCTGAACCAGTACCGGGAGCTGGTGAAGGGCGGGACAGGACAGTGAAAAAGATATACCTCTATAAACCGCCGGGAGAGGAAGTCCCCTTCCTGCGATTCCTCGCTGGGACAGAGCCCAAAATGAGGAAGAAGCTGCAATATGGCCTGCGCTGCCTGGCCTGTTTCCCGGAGTACATGACCGAGCCCCATGTGAAGCACTTTTCCATCGAGCGGTATAACCGGCTGTATGAGTACAGGGAGCGCATCCGCATCCTGGTGCGGGTGATTTTCACCCTGGACGAAAACGGGGATATTATCCTGCTCTATCCCTTTGTGAAAAAGCACGACCGGAACACCATGCAGGCACTGGAGGCGTCGGTCCACATCATGGAGAAAATCAGGGCCAGCCCTGGTTCACTCATCGAATACCAATTTGAACAGGAGGAAAAAGGATGAAAAAATTCCGCAAAGCAAAATGGGTGGTTCTTGCCACCATGCTCCTTATGGGAGTATCCGCCATCGTCGTTCGGTCAGTAAGAACCTGTATTCACAAGGAGAAAAGAACGTGGTAAAATAGAGATATGGAAG
>CANAQK010000120.1 GCA_947363605.1 uncultured Clostridia bacterium
GTTGGCACAGACCGATTACTTTCAGTCTGATACAAAGACATTATCAGCACAGGTTATCACGAAAGGGCGATTTACTCTTTATTCGTATATTGGAAATCTATTTGTATATCTGTGTAATTACTATTTGTTAGGGAGTTTCATACTTCCCAAAATTAAACGATTAATTAAGAAGTAGTTAACTTCTTGGTTTATTGGGCAGTCATCCACCAGTGAATGGCTGCCCACTTTGGATATTTTAACGAATAGTTTGGTGAAGCCGCTTTCAGCAGCACCAATCTGAAACGAGAGTTCCCCCAAACGGTTACATCACTTTCTCGAATTCGACCTTCAGGCGCTTGATAATCCGTTTTTCCAACCGGGAAATATACGATTGGGAGATACCGATCTGGTCGGCGACTTCCTTCTGGGTTTGTTCCTTCCCCCCGTTCAGCCCGAACCGCAATTCCATAATCAGCCGTTCACGGGGATCCAGTTTCTCCACACAGGCGCGGAGGAGCTCCCGTTCCACTTCATTTTCAATATCCTTATTCACGGTGTCAGATTCCGTTCCTAAAAGGTCGGAAAGCAGCAGTTCATTCCCGTCCCAATCCACATTCAGCGGCTCGTCAATCGAAATATCGTTGCGGTAAAGGGTATTTTTTCGAAGGAACATTAAAATCTCATTCTCAATGCACCGGGAAGCATAAGTCGCTAGTTTGATATTTTTGCTGGGGGCAAAGGTGTTGACCGCCTTAATCAGCCCAATAGTGCCGATTGAGATCAGGTCCTCAATGCCGATCCCGGTCGATTCAAACTTTTTGGCAATGTAAACCACCAGCCGCAGGTTATGTACCACTAGGATATCCCGCGCATCAGACTCGTTATTTTCCAGCTTATGAAAAATAATCTGCTCCTCTTCCCGGCTCAGCGGCGGAGGAAGCGTTTCCGACCCGTTGATATAATGAACAGGATTACTGAAATGCCTGGAAACAAACAGCCGAATCAACCGGGTATGAAGAACAAATAAAAAATCCTTCCACTTTTTCATGAACAGGGTGAGCACAGATATCCATCCTTTCAAAAATAATTCCGCCTAAATCAGCGCGGTGGGTAAAACAGCTTGAAAATGCCCATCCGATAAGGGCTGAGTCGTTACGGCAATCATCGCCTGCCGGGAGATCCGGTCCACCTGGACGTCCTCCGGCCGGAATGCGGGCAGGCTTCCCCTGCCGTTCACCGCTTGGATAGGGATCATGCGGAAAGCAGGCAGCGCCCTCCAATCCGGCAGAGGATCTTTCTCTGAAAAATCCGTAAAAAAACGCTTTGCCCCCTCGGGAAGGAGCCCCTGCACCGCATCATACTCACAGACGATAACAGGCAGCCCGGAAAACAGGTCGCACAGTTTGTTCCCACTGTCCGCAAGGCCCGTCAGACGTACCTGTTTGTCCCCCAAGCTAAGAACGACTTCCCGAAGTTCCTCCAACCGGTTTCTCCGGTTCAATAAGCTGCTGAATAAGGAAATCACCAAATAGGCCGCAACCGTGGAAACAGCCAGTGTCAATGCGGAGATGTTAAAATAAGCCACCCCGTTTTTATACTGCATCCCGCGCGGAGCCGCAAACATCCACAACGCAGCCATAAACCCAGCAAAGACAAAATTCACCGCAAAAAAACAAAGCCCATCTTTCCATACCCTTTGGGGATGCCGGAGGTCTAAAAAGACCACTGCCACTAAACTGATCCCCATCCCCAATTTAACCAGGACAAGCTCTAATGCGGAAACCTCCCATAAAATAAGCAGCGAATAGGCTCCGCCCATCAGTGTCCCCAATAAAACCCGCCATTTTTTCAGCCGCAGATTCATCAGCTTTTGTGTGGCAAGCAGCAAAAAATAAGTCACAAAAAGATTGATCAGGATCAAAATATCCAGGTAGATCGTCGTTGTCATCTGCATTCCCCCAGTACCTCTATTGTACGTCCAAGCCGGTAAAAAAATGCTCGCTTTTGCCCGGAAAAATGGGAGGGTCTATCTCCTGTATTAGCGCAGAATGTTTTCCGGAAGGGAATAAGGGCAGAGCCGCACAAAAAAAGAAGAATTTCTCAAAAGAAATTCTTCTTGCACAATGTGCAGAAACCGCAAAAGCTATCCTGCTGTCTAAAAATATAAGGATTTATTAAGGCTGTCTTATTCTGCTCATCCTTTCGACATTTGAATAGCGTTTTTCTAGGTTTTTTTATATTTTGGAATGTCTAAGAACCTGTATGCACAACCATCGAACACGATCTGCCGGGTGCTTTTTCAGGCAGACTGCGTTCATTTTCCTTGCCATACGGCAGTATGCCTGCCAAAAATGGCCTTGCCTGCCCGAAAAACCCCTCGGGCATCCGGCATCCTCTGATTGTACATACAGGTTCTAAAACCGCATCTCCCATACAAATCGGAATTTATTTATGCCGCGGATATTCGGGCATCAAATCAATCAATTTAATTGTCCGTCCTTCTTTATCCAATAGAATTTCAATATTTTCCACATCTCCGCCCAAATGCATCATAAATTCTCTGCAAATACCGCAAGACAATGTATGCTGTAAGGGATATATTTCAAGTGCATCAAATACAACATACCGTCAGCCCATTTGCGGCAGAATGAAGTGACTGGCGAAAGGACAGCTAAAATGGCAGAATTAACCTATACAAAAGTTGGAAACTACTACGTCCCCGATCTGATACTTGACGAGGAACCGGAGCAGGATGTAGAGAGAACGGCTTTTGCTGGCAGGGCGCAAGAACTGGTGGACAGCCTATCTCATGAGATGAAAACCCCGTTGGGCATTATCCGGGCCTATGCGGAGGGCTTGCAGGACGAACCAGACGAAACCAAAAAGCAGAAATACGCCCAGGTCATTGTCTCTGAAGCGGAGTGCATGAACGATCTGGTTGTGGCCCTGCTGGATTTGTCGGCGCTGGAGAGCGGGGCCGCTCAATTGAACATTACCCGGTTTGACTTTGTAGAGCTGGTGGAAACGGTAGCCAGGCGGCTCCTGGTAGATGCTCCCGATACAAATTTTGAATTGCAGTATGAGCTGCCGGAGCAAAAGGCTTTCGTGCGGGCAGACCGGCAGCGCATGGAGCAGGCTTTGGGCAATCTGATTGTCAACGCCAAGAAAAATGTGTTCCCCGGCGGCGTTCTGCGGCTGGAATTGACCAAGAACGGTAGAAACTTGCATTTTGCCATCTTCAATCAGGGCCGACCCATTCCAGCAGACAGCCTTCCCAAAATCTGGACAAAATTCTATCGGGACAGCGGTGCGGAATACAGCGGCTCTGGGCTGGGGCTGTCTATTGTGGCGCAAATCCTGTCCATGCAAAATTTACCCTACGGCGCGGAAAACCTTACAGACGGAGTGCGGTTCTATTTCTCTATCCCCGCTGCCGAATAATTTCACACGGATTTCACAGCGGCCTCACACCGCAACCCTAAACCCTCCTTATCAAAAATAAGGAGGGTTTTTATGTTCATAGGTTTGCAGTGGTACTGGTGGTTGGTGATCGTGGCGGTGTTGGTTATCTCCATCCCCTGCAAGGTCAAGTTTATGAAGTGGTGGAGC
>CANAQK010000121.1 GCA_947363605.1 uncultured Clostridia bacterium
CCGCATTCTGCGGCCCAATAAAACGACTGCATCGTTTTATTAAGAATTCGTATAAGCGTATCATTTTTTCTTACTCCTAAAGATAAAAACCGGAAAAGGGCTCCATATGGAGCCCTTTTCCGGTTTAAGCATTTTCTGCTTTTTCTTTTTGATTTTTCCGATAAGCCAGATAACTTTCCAGGATGATGGTCGCTGCGACCTCGTCGATAACCTCTTTTCGTTTTTTACCCCGGACGTTGGTCTGGTTCAGGTATCCGGCGGCCTGCATGGTCGTCTGACGTTCGTCCCACAGCTCAACCGGGATGCCGAGCAGCTTGCGCAGGGTATCGGCAACCCGTTCGCAAAGCTGGGCTTTTTCGCCCGCCGAGCCGTCCATGTTCAGCGGATAGCCGACGACGATGGCTTCTACACCGTATTCCTTAACAGTGTAGACAATCTGGGTCATGGTTTTTGCGAAGTCCTTTTCATGGATGACCCCCAGCGGGGAAGCCAGGAATTCAGTACGGTCGCAAAGGGCCAGCCCGGTGCGGGCCGCGCCGTAATCAACAGCCATAATTTTCATGGGAAAATCCTTTCTTGATGGGAGGAATTTTTTCGCGACAAAGCCGCATGGATCACATAAGTATGCCTTAATAGGGCTTGACCTGACCGACCAGGTCGGTGACGCGGGCAATTCCGTTTTTATCCAGATATTCCTCCAACCCTTCAAGGATGCGGATCGGCGCATAGGGATCGGCGAAGAGGGCCGCCCCAATTTGGAGGAGGGAAGCGCCAGCCAGCAGCATCTCGGCGGCATCCTCCCAGGTGGAGATGCCGCCCATCCCGCAGACTGGGATTTTCACGGCGCCTGCGACCTGCCAGACCATCCGGAGCGCCACCGGGAATACCGCGGGGCCGGAAAGCCCGCCGACATTGTTGTGCAGGATTGGACGGCGGGAATGGATATCAATCCGCATCCCAAGCAGGGTATTGATGAGGGAAACGGCGTCTGCTCCGCCGGCCTCCACAGCTTGGGCGATGTCGGTGATACTGGTAACATTGGGGGAGAGCTTCACCATCAGGGGCTTGCTGGACGCCTCCCGCACAGCCTTGGTGATATCATGCGCCATCTGAGGGTTGACCCCGAAAGCCACACCGCCTTCCTTGACATTGGGGCAGGAGATGTTCAGCTCGATCATATCCACGGCCGAGCCTTCAAGCCGGCGGGCGATTTCCACGCAGTCCTCGATAGTATGGCCGGCCACGTTGGCGATGATTACCGTATTCTTCTGGGCCAGGTTGGGAACTTCGTCCCGCAGGAAGGCGTCAATCCCGGGGTTTTGCAGCCCCACCGAGTTGAGCATCCCGGCGGGGGTCTCCGCCACGCGGGGTGGAGGGTTTCCATCCTGAGGACGGAGGGTCATCCCCTTGCAGGAAATGCCCCCCAGCTTGGACAGCGGATAAAAGGGCTCGTATTCCCGGCCGTATCCAAAAGCGCCTGAAGCCGGGACGATAGGGTTCTTGAAAGGGACCCCGGCGAATAAAACAGACAGATCAGCCATTACAGAACAACCTCCTTTGCATCAAAAACCGGGCCGTCTTTGCAAACGTGGGCGTAGAACTCCCGGCCGTCTTTCACGGATCTGCACGCGCAGACCAGGCAGGCCCCTACGCCGCAGCCCATCCGTTCTTCCAGTGATACCTCGCAGCGCAGGCCGTATTGTTCCGCGAGGGCGATAACGCCCCGTAGCATCCCGGCAGGGCCGCAGGCACAGAGGAGATCGGCTTTCCCCATCTGAAGGCGTTCCTCCAGTGCGGTGGTGACAAAGCCCTTTTGGCCCATACTGCCGTCATCTGTGCAAAGGCGGACATCCGCGCCTGCGGCGGCGAAATCCTCGGTCAGGATCACCGCGCTGGCCGAGCGGAAGCCCAAAATCGCGGTGGCGTTTGCCCCGTAGTGCTTGGCGGCCTGGAGCAGCGGGGGCACGCCGATCCCGCCGCCGATCAGGACTGCCTTTTGGGGAGGATCCAACAAGGTGAAGCCCTTCCCGAGCGGGGCAATCAGGTCAGCTAGGCTGTTTTCGTTCAGCCGGGCGAGTTCGGCGGTACCTTCTCCCCGTACCTCGAAAACCAGCCGGATGGTGCCGGCATCGGGGTTTGCTTCGCAAATGGAAATCGGACGGCGGAGGGCGAACCCTTCGATCCGGAGGTGGGCGAATTGCCCAGCCTGGGTTTCGGCGGCGATTTCGGGGCAGAGGAGGGTCAGGCTGTAGATATTTTTGGCAAGGTTGTCCTTGCGCAGGATGGGGTACTTCCCTTGGCGGTAACTCATCTCTTGTTTCTCCTTTACAAAGTTTATTCGGAAACGGCGGCCAGCCGTCGAAGCTGGAACCCGGCAAACAGGATCAGGGCGATCAGGCAGAGCAGTGGGACAAACCAGCCGAAGCCGGGCAGCTGTTTGGCGGTGTTGAGCTGGTCGAGGGTACAGAAAGCGGCCAGCAGGGCGGCAATAAAATTGACGCCGATACTGCCCTGACGGTAAATTGCCAGCCGCGCAGGGGAATCAGGTTCTCCAAGACGGAAGAGAGGGGGCAGCTTGGATCGGCGGCTGTCCAGATACAGCAGGACACAGATCAGCAGGGAGCAGCCGGGCAGGAGCAGCAGGACATATTTGCTGGCCAGGATTGGTTCCTGTTGAAATACGGCAGCTTTCCAGGGGATGATGTCCTCTAACACCAGCAGGTTCAGCAGGGTGTAGCCCAGCATGAGCCCGGAGATGGTAAACGAAAGCCCGGTAAACAGCTTTGCCCGGCTCCGGATGTCAATAAATTGTTTAATCATGCAAAAACTCCTTTTCCTACCCTGCTTTGGCAGGACTGCATATTCAGGTCGGCACGCTGCGCTTATGATAGTATGGGCGGCCCCGCGCGGAATGGTATAATCGGCCATTCGGGCGGCAGTGAGCCTGCGGCGAACGGATTGCCCCGGCCATCTAGATATTACTTCCGAACTGAAAGGTCGGAAGTAATATCTGCCATGTTTTGCGGTTGCCGCCGTAAACGGCTCAAATCAAATGTATTATTTCCGAATTTTTAATTCGGAAATAATACTAAGCGATTTGCGCTTATTATAGCATATTTAGGGGAACCATGCAAGGAAGGCTTTGAAGAGGAACAGTCTTCGAGCTGCGTTCCTCCGGCATGAGCCCCTCATTGGGATCACAGCCGACGGGGTGGGGCGCAGCGCCGCGCCCCCATCAAATCTTTATAGTCAACGCACTTGAAAAGAAGCTAATACTTCTTTTTCAACACTGCGGCATATCATGCCGCAGTGGGCCGCGAAGCGGCCATGCGGTAGGGCTTC
>CANAQK010000122.1 GCA_947363605.1 uncultured Clostridia bacterium
CAGCGCATTTTATGTGCGGACAGGCAAAGCCTGACCCTCAAAGCGGGCACCGATTCGAGGGTGTGCCGACTATATCTTATCCAATCCCAAAAGACGGCAATGAACCTATTGCCGAAAATAACGATATTTCTGTATCTGATAAATTCGACGTTGAAATTGAAGAAAGCGGAGCTGTAACAGGTGAAAAGGCAAAAGGGTGTGTACGTTTTATCGTCGAAAGCGTTGAATAGTTGCAGGGAAAGCAGTGAAAAAGTATTTTCCAAGGAATCATGAACAAAATATGGACAAGCAGGCCTGAGTGTGGTAAGATAAGTAGGATTTAGCGGGTCAGTTTCCGCTGCCGAACAAGGTCCCTTTATGGGGAAGAAAGGTTGATTTCATGGGAGATACAAAAACAAGTATCCTGAAAGAGCAGGGGCTGCTGAAAACCGTATTGCTTGGGATCCAGCATGTCCTGGCGATGTTTGGGGCGACGGTGCTGGTACCGGCGTTGACCGGCTTAAATCCCTCTGTTGCGTTGCTTTCCGCCGGGATTGGGACGCTGCTGTTTCATCTGGTGACCAAACGGAAGGTCCCGGTTTTTCTGGGTTCCAGCTTTGCATTTATCGCGTCGATTCAGGCGGTTTTGCAGGGGGATCCGGCCAACACGCCCAAGGTGATGGGCGGGGTCATTGTGGCGGGCGGGCTGTATCTGATCCTGTCCGGGATTGTGAAGCTGTTCGGTGTCCAGAAGGTGCGTTCCTTTTTTCCTCCGGTTGTCACAGGGCCGATTATTATTGTCATCGGCTTATCTTTAGCTCCTGGGGTTATCAGTGGGAATATTATGGAGGATACGGCCGGAGGTCAGCTCTGGCAGCGCCTGCTTATTGCGGGGATTGTCGTCCTGACCATGTTGCTGGTCGGCGTATTTGCGAAAGGCTTTTTTAAGCTGGTTCCAATCCTGTTCGGGATTATCGTGGGCTATATCGCGGCAGCCTGCTTCCAACTGGTCGATTTCAGCTTGGTTATGGAAACCAGCTGGCTGCTCCGTCCTTCTGATTTCTACTTTCCTCCGGTATTTGACCTGACGTCGATTTTAATTATCGCCCCGGTAGCTCTGGTCACTTTTATCGAACACATTGGCGATATCACCACCAATTCAGCCGTTGTTGGGCAGGACTTCCTCACGGATCCGGGTCTTCACCGGACACTGCTGGGAGATGGGGTGGCTACCATTGCGGCGGGGCTGCTCGGTGGTCCACCCAATACAACCTATGGTGAAAATACAGGCGTGCTGGCGGTGACGAAAAACTATAACCCGTTTAATATCCGGATTGCCGCCTGTGTAGCGATCCTGATGGGGCTGATTGGGAAATTCGGCGCGCTGATCCGGACGATTCCTGCACCCGTTATGGGGGGTGTGTCCATCATTTTGTTTGGGATGATCGCTTCGGTCGGGATTCGTATTTTGGGTGAAAATAAAGTGGATTTGTCAGATAACCGGAATCTGTTCATCACGGCAGTGCTGCTGGTTGTGGGTACGACGCTTTCTCTTCCGGTCGGGACAGTAACGGTCTCGGGTTTGTCGATTGCGGCGGTTCTCGGTGTGCTGCTCAATAAGATCCTTCCGGAGAAAAAGACGGCTCCGGGTCAGGAATAAGTTCTTTCATTTTCCCACTAAACAGAAAGGACAAGGTGAAACATATGAAAGCGATTATGGTCATGTTCGATTCACTGAACAAGCGGCTGCTTTCCTCTTATGGCTGTGATTGGACGCATACTCCGAATTTCAAACGGCTTTCTGAACATACGGTGACGTTTGACCGCTGTTATATCGGCAGTATGCCTTGTATGCCGGCCCGCCGCGAAATCCATACCGGCCGTTATAATTTCCTGCATCGCAGCTGGGGCCCGATGGAGCCCTTTGATGATTCCATGCCGGAGATCCTGCGGGAAAATGGGATTCATTCCCATCTGGTAACGGATCACTACCACTACTTCGAGGACGGCGGGGCGACCTACCATACCCGTTATCGCTCCTATGAGGCTTTCCGCGGGCAGGAAGGCGACGCTTGGAAAGGCCGGGTAGGGGGCGTGCCTATGCCGGAGCATCTGCATGGCCGGAGCGACGGCTATTGGGCGGAGCAGGATTTCGTCAACCGGAGTTATATGGATACGCCGGAAAAACAGCCTCTGGCGCAGACCTTCGAAGCGGGAATGGAATTCATTGCCGCCAACCATGATAAAGATCAGTGGTTCCTTCAGCTGGAAACCTTCGATCCTCATGAACCGTTTTTCTCCCATCAGAAATATAAGGATCTGTATCCGCATGAATACCATGGGAAATTTTTCGACTGGCCGCTTTATCAAAAGGTTACGGAGGACGCTGAAACCGTCAAGCATTTGCGGATGGAATATGCCGCTTTATTGAGTATGTGCGACGATTATCTGGGGCGTCTGCTGGATCAGATGGATCGCTATCAGCTTTGGGAGGATACCCTGCTGATCGTCAATACCGATCATGGCTTTATGCTGGGCGAGCACGGGCACTGGGCGAAATGCTACTTCCCATTCTATAATGAGATTGCCAACACGCCGCTGTTTATCTGGGATCCTCGCTCTAAAAGGAAGGGCGTCCATTCTCAGCAGTTTGTCCAAACAATTGACCTCGCGCCGACCGTGCTGGATTATTTCCAGCTTCCTGTTCCCAAGGATATGCAGGGAGTCCCGCTGCGGGATACCGTTGGGGCAGACCAGCCTGCGCGCAGAGCCGGGCTGTATGGGATCCATGGGGGCCAGGTCAGCTGTACGGACGGACGTTATGTCTATATGCGCTCTCCTAGGGAAGGGAACCGGCCTCTTTACCAGTATACTCTGATGCCAACCCGGCATGGCGGCCGCCGCGGGTTTATTGATCCCGACGAGTTAAAGACCTTTCAGCGGGAAGAGCCGCTAGCTTTTACCAAGGGGCTTCCCGTGATGAAAATCGATACTTTCGGGGAGTATAAACAGTATGAGTATCCGACCATGCTGTTTGATCTGGAAACAGATCCCGGTCAGGAGCATCCGTTGGAAGATCCAGAATTGGAAGAACGGATGAAAGCGCTGATGGTCCAGCTGATGAAAGAAAGAGATGCTCCCAAAGAGCAGTTTGAGCGTCTGGGCTTGGATGGATAATTGAAAAAAGGATCCCCCAAGGGCGGCTGTTGTTCGTAAGGAAAATTAATAAAGAAAAAGGCGTGACGGAAGTGGTCACGGTTAGAGGGAAGTAATTTCAGATTAGGCGGTATAGCCCCGATTACAAGGGCT
>CANAQK010000123.1 GCA_947363605.1 uncultured Clostridia bacterium
CTTACCAATAACCCATTCTCACTCTTTATCAGTAAACCTGCGATAGAATCAGAACAGGATCTGCTGCAAACTTATTATTCTTTATCTCCAGAAAAAAGAGAACGCGCAATCGGAATTTTGCTTGGTATTCGGGAAGGATAGAAAAAAGCAGGCAGCTTGGTGAGTTGTACACCAAGCTGCCTGCTCTTATCTGTTCCAAAAAAGTTACGCAAACTTCTCCACGATCTTTTCCGCCACAGCATCCCGCCCAAGCAGGGACAACCGCAGCACCTCATCGCAGAAGGGCTGGAGGGTAAACTCCATTCCGGGGTCTCCCTGGTCCATCAGGATGCCGGTGATGCGAAAGCCCAGCACCGCCTTTTTCACCTTCAGGTTCTGGATAAATTCTTCGCTAAGGCTACAGTACCCGTCAGTGAGAAAGACAACGTCGGCATTCCGATAGTCATTCTCCTCCATCAGCCGGATGGCTTCGGAAAGGGGCGTTTCGTAGTCGGTGCCACCACCCAGGAAACCGCAGTTTTGGGCGTCCTCCATAATCTGCTGGGTAGTCACCTGCCCGGCGGGGTAGTGGTTGGTATGGAAATTCCCTCGGTGGGCAAAGCGGATCAGGGCAAAAGCCGCCTTGTCCAGCTGGGTCACCAGCAGGAGGGCGTAGGCCACCGCCTTGCCCCAGACGGCGTTTTCCCCGGCGGTGGAGCCGGACTGGTCCAGACAGACGATCTTGGGGCCTTTCCCCTTGCAGATCTTCTCCCGGCGGGCGTACTGCTTCAGCTTTTTCTGCTGATACTTGCGGATAAACAGCGGTATCGTCTCCGGCAGGGCCAGCAGGGTAAATTCAGACGAGATAAGCCTGCCGAAATCGTTCCCCAACTCCAGGCCGTACTTTTCGCCCCGGCCGTAGGAAAAGCCGTTCATCCGCTTTTGGCGGATCATCTCCTTCATCCGTCCCAGGTACCGGGCGATCTCCAGCAGGGTGGCGTTCTGCCGCACCTGCTCCACCAGCTTCCGGTCCTGCTCCATGGGGGATTCCTGCCCAGGCTCGTCCCCCCAGGCCCGGATAATATCCTGGGCCTGCCGGGCACGGTCAAAGGCCGCCTCTGCCGCCTGAAGGATAATCTGATTAGCCGGCTTGTTCCCCAAAAGGTTATCTCTTGCCATCTGCCCCAGCCGTTCCAGCTGCTTTTCCTTCTGGAAAAGCAGGTTGCCCTGGGATAGTAGCACCTTTTCCTCACTGGAAGATAAGGGTGCCTTTTCTTGTTGCTTTACCAGCTGCTGGACCTGGATCAGCCTTTGCCGCTGCTTTTGTTCCTGTGTCTCCAAGGCGTCCAGAGTCTTTTTCTCCCCGTTGGCGGCCTCCAACAGCTCGTCCAGATGGTCGCTGATCTGCTTCATAAACTCCTCGGTGGCCTCCATGGAGGAAAACGCCTTTCCCTCACAGTCGGCCTTTACCGCCGGAAAATCCGGCTGCTGCATCATCTTATCCAAAATATAGCGATTGAACCGCCGCACCTTGGGGGACAACTCCGATTCCTCATTGTGGCGGAGGGTGAGGGCATAAAAACTCTGGAACACATCCCGGCAGAGATTCCCCACCACCGGCAGCTTGGCAGCGGCGGCGCTTTCGATCTCCTCCAGGGCGGCAGAATTTTTGCGAAGCTGGCGGTAGGTCTCATCCTCTACCCGCAGGGATTTCAGGACTTGGTCCTTTTGGGGCGGCAGCCGGTCCGGCAGCGCCTGGAACCAGCTGCTTTGGGTAAGGGCGTCGGTATTTGAGAAAACATTCCGCATAGGAACACCTCTTTCAGTCAGTCAAAACAGAGGGGAGCCAACGCTCCCCCCTGTCTGTTTTACCGTGTTTTGGTTTTAGAAATCCAAATCCTCCGGTACCTCTCCGGCGAAGGGGTCAAACTCCTCGGTAACGGGGACATCGGGCGCCAAATCAGCGGTCTGCTGCTCCTCTTTGGGTTTATCCCCCAGGGAGAAGTTCAGGCGCTCTGCCACAATGCGGACCCCCTCGTGCTTGCTGCCGTTTTTGTCGGTCCAGGAGCGAGCCTCCAAATGTCCCTCGATCTCGATGGGCTTGCCCTTATAAAAATACTTCTCGGCAAACTCCGCATTCCCTCTCCATGCCTCTGCATTGAAGAAGTCGCTGACATCTCTGTCCTTAGAAAACTTCCTGCGGACAGCAAGGCGGAGGGAAGCAACCATAATACCGGAATTGGTGGTGCGAATTTCAGGGTCGGCGGCCAGATAGCCGGAAATGACGATCATGTTAGCCATAAGTAAAACCTCCTAACATCAGTTGGGCAGCTGCGCCATTTCAGGCAGCGGAACATAGGTAAAGCCAACAGCACCGCTGGCACTGCGGTTTTTCTCCTCCAGGAAGGAAAGCAATTCCTCCAGGCTGCGGCTGTCCGCATCGGTGCGGGCCTCGTTTTGGATGGCGGTAAACTGCTGGTAGATGGTTAGCATATCCTCCCGGAATTTTCGGATGGCCTTGACGCCAACCGCGTCACGATCCTGTTCAAAGGCGTCCCAAGATTCCAGAGCCATGGTCCGAAGGTTGTCGAGACGTTCCTTCATAGGATTTTCGCAGACGTTTTTCAGAATCTGATTGATCTGGGCCAGTTCCTCCGGAGTGCTCCAAAGGTAAGCGCCCAGGCCCAACAGATCGGAAACCTGTACCTCTGTCCGGCCCTCCAGCCAAGCCAGTGCCTGGACAATGGGGGTGAAGCCGAAATACTTCCGGTCAGAGACATGGATACCCTTGCGGCGCAGCGCGCAGAGAATATCATCCATCACCTCATTGATGGCGGCGGGAACCTTGACCAACTTCACCTGCTGCTGCATCTTTCGCAGTTCCTCCAAGTTGATCGTGGAGCAATAAGCCGCCGGCGTTCCCTTTTGTTTCTTTGTCAGCATCGCCAGCCGGGTGTCCCGGTCCTGAACATACTGGGTGATCACCTTCAGCTCAAACCGGTCATAGAGGGGGCGAAGGATACTTTCAGCGGGGTCGGAGAAGTTGGGGATCTCGTTTGAGGCGGCAAAGAAAGAGATGGCGGGGATCTTGATCGTTGTTCCTTCGTTGGTATACTCCCGCTCGTTGAGGGCGGTGAGAAGAGCGTTCAGAAGGCCATCGTTTGCCTTGAAGACCTCGTCTAACCAAATAATATGGCTTTCCGGGATCTTCCCTTTCGTGATAATGCTGGGTCTGCCCTGGCCAGACTGTCCCAATGCCTGGCGGTACTTTTCCAATCGGGATGCAGCCTCCAGGAATGCTTGATA
>CANAQK010000124.1 GCA_947363605.1 uncultured Clostridia bacterium
AAAATTAGTAACTTCGTCGGGTAAATACCGATGATACCCAATATCTAAAATAAACTCATCAAATATAATCACCCCAACATTGGGAAAAGGAACGGATTTATTTACTTTCGCTGTAGATAGGGCAATTGCTCTTCCGCAAATTTCGCCATCACAGTAAAATTCATTTTTTCCATACCCTAATTCATGCTTTGGAAAATAAGGAGCTAAATCGTCCCAAAAGGTTTTGATCTTGCGCAACTCCGTTTGAAACCGACGCACATACACAAATTCTTCGCCATATTTCAAAAAACGGTTCAGCGCCCATTGTTTCGACCCAAAGGTTTTTCCTACGCCCCGGCTTCCTACGATGAAATTGAATAAACAATTATACGATAGGGGTCGATCAATGTCCCAATATTCCTTTTTGTCTGCTTTCATCGTATTTTCACCTCCTCAGAAACGGCAATCCGTAGAGGGTTATACGCCTGCTGCCAACAGAAAGATCCCGGGCGTATATTTCAACGTTGGCCCCCGGATATCTCGTATATTTACCCTCTATGAACTACCGTCTTTCATTATAATCCAAAATAAACTCAAAATCAATCCGATAAAGTAAAAATTGTTTCCTCCAGCACCATTCCTCCGTTTACCTTTTTCGGCGATAAATTCCCATAATAACTGGTCCCATATCGGAAATTATCCCAGGTTACTTTAGGCTGACAACGCTTTGGAATCAGCTTCAGACGTTCCGGCTGCTTACGATAAGTTTCGTAAAGATTATACGCTCGTTTTTGAAGATTGGAGCAGGTAATATCCAGCTTTCCTTGCAACACTGTAATATAACTTTTGGGACGCAGATACCGCGCTTTTTCAAAATAGCGCTCAATCTTAAAAGCGCCTAAAGCATATTGATCTATCCATACGCCCGCAGGCTTTTCCCAACCAATCAAATGAATACTGTCGGTATCGCAATATAAAAATCGTTCTCCGCAATGTTCAATCGCTTCCACAATGATTTTTCGCCCCCAGGCCGTAACAAACGTCGCCAGGGGCACATAAATCGGGTCTTTCGGCTGCGGGTCTTCCACCCGATATTGGACGACGCCGAAATGGTCCAGATAAGGAATACGCTCTTTAATGAATGTGTTCATTCCAAACTTTCCGTACAGCCCCACAAGCATTTGCTTTGCAACGGTTCTGACGCCCGGTTTATTTTCTTTCTCTCCCTGGATTTTAACATCCATCCAGTAATCCACATATTCTTTGAACATTTCCGTTCCACCTTTGAACTTCCAACCGTCCACCCATTCAATAACAGTGACGTCATAATGGTCAAAAAACACTTCCAAGTCAACGCTGGTTAGCGTCATATCCACTTCATCGTCCTTGCTGCTGTACAAATATTCCGTGGGTCTGAATTGCGAAAATTTGTTTTTGATCTGAATCGTAGGAATCTTTCCAATCTTCAAATCAAAAATGCACCGCAGACGCTGCGTATACAAGGGATAATCCGGGTCCGGCTGGTACTGTCCAGTAAAATGTTTTCCCTCGCCATAGGGGAGCATTTTTTCCCGCAGGATATAGGGATACATACTGTTAATATCCAACACCATCCCCTTTTCAATATCCTTTCCCCGATAAAGGGGATTTACATAAGCGAAACCGCCTTTATAAGAACGGCGAATTTCATTATCGTAATAAGGGGAAGGAAACCAACGATTAAATTGTTTTCGACTAATGCGATTACGATAATCCTCCAACGCATTACTGGACGTGGTCATTCGTTTCATTCCCATATCCCGCAGAAGCCGCAGGGCGTTGCGGAGTATTTCGCAATCGCGCCGCAAATACTCCGCTTCGTCCTGGGTAATCATATAATCCTCTCCACGGGGCAAATCATAATCGATCGATAATTTTTGAGTAGGCAATCCAAAGGCCGCTGGAATGGCTTCCAGTTCCATAGGAATAAGATTTACGCTGTTCTTTACCGTAACGCGAGATCCGTTCGGCAAACAAATCTCAATGAGATAAAAAATCCCCATGTCGCTTATGCTGGTGGTAAATTGCCCCGGCTCCAGCTTCCGCCGGGATCTCTCGCCATATTCGTTAATCTCCGTGCTGTGACAAAATTCATAACCATGTTTGAAAAGCCAATCGAGCATAAATTGGCCGTCAAATTTAAGATTGTGATAGTAAAGGGTAAGTGTCTTATAATATTCGCAATATTCAAATAATTCATGCAGCTGCGTCCCAAACACGAAATCTTCGCCATCCATGCTTAACATTCCCCAAGCCCAAACCCGGCAATTCTTCGCGTCTGTCGTCGTTTCAAAATCCGCCGCAAAGGTCATACAATTCCCAACCTTTCCAATTCTGCAAGAACCGCTTTTTCACGGTCCAGAACGCTACTATTTTTATCATAAATAAATTCAAATGAAAATTTCTCGCTGAATTTCCATGATAAATTAAAAACGGCGGTTTCCGACATCTTCGCAACTATCGAATAAACTGTGCTATTTTTTCCGAGTTGATCGTCAATCGCTTTAAGCATATTTTCCTTATAACGAGCAATCGCCACAGGGTCCGACTCATTGAATAATTTTGTTTCGATCATACGAGCAAATTTCATAAAATCATATTGATTTGCAATCTGCGTATTATCTTTTATTTTATACAAATTTTCATCCGTCAAACGATGAACTAAGCCGCTGCCCTCCTGGGCGTTCAATGCTGCTGCTTTCCGCTCTCTACGATTGTTGATATACGCTAAATCATAACGCATTTGATCTAACTGCCATTTGGTCGTCGTAACGCCGCCTTTCGTTACTCTGGCCGCTTCACTGCCTTTTGTGCCGCTATAACGCTGCAATGCCCGAATGGTTCGATTAAAATCGGCTCGGGTCATTTGCTTCAACTGTTCCTCCAGTTGCTTTGCGCTACGTCTGGCTGGCTGAATTGCAGCTAAATCAGGATGGGCTTTTGCAACGCGAGTAACCTTTGCGTTAAAATTCTTTACCACACGTTGCAGCTTCCGTTTATCCTGCTCCCGCCAACGTATTTTTGAGGCAGTTTTAATTGTTCCAGCCATAATAAAAACAAAAGGCGGGGACTAACC
>CANAQK010000125.1 GCA_947363605.1 uncultured Clostridia bacterium
CGATCTTTACCCGCTGTTTGCGTTGCTGGGATACCTCGGATAAGAGCGATTCCGGGACATCGTTCCAGCTTTTCGCGGAATACTCAGAGTGGATTTCATCAATTGCAAATATGATACCGTCTGTGCCGTTGCGGAGCGTCAGCATGTCCCGCCAGTCGGTCATGATGTGATCCGACCGGTAATACGCAAAGTTGGTCACAATGATGCACTTGGGGTATCGTTCTTTCATTAACTCCAAGTAACGCACCATTGAGATTGTTTTTCCCGCGCCCTGCCGGCCAACGTAAAAAGTAAAACCATACTCGTTAAATTCCCCTCGGTGTAGGTCGCGCTCAAGAAAATCCACCAGCAGCCAGCGGAACAGATCAAGCCACTTGTTGTGTATGTACGGCTGTCGCAGATCATCCGGCACGAGCTTTAAGGGATTGAATTTGTACCGGACAAAGAAATAGACCAATGCACCGAAGATCAGGAGCAGGGCGCCGCCGAAAACACACTTGAACAGCAGCCCAAAGAATGCACCGATTGGAGCAAACATCTTGCCGAAAATGGCACCAAAATCTATCATTATGACACCCCCGGAATTTTACGTAATAGCCACATAAAGATTGACCATATAAATTTGAGATTATAAACCACAAGGACGATCAACAAACACTTACTGACCACTGGGAAGGACACAAACATATTCAGCAGCCGGACAACATAGAAGAGCGGAGACATGGAAACGTTCAGGCCGCTAAAGGATGGGAATTTTGGAAGCAGATTGATTAAAAAATGAGCCATCGAAAAAAAGAGGTTGCAGAAAAACTCAACGATCATGCTATCCCTCCTCAGTAAAAAAAGTGCGCAGCTTATGATAGCAGACGATCGCGGTTAAAAGGCAGACTGCGGCGGTTAAAACATCCCGGATCAGCTTCAAATAGGGCTGTGCAGGGGCCATAAAAGCTACCCTTGTACCGCGATAACCGGAAAACAGAAAGTTGTTGGGGATGGTAAGGCTAAGGGAAACAGGAGGGGGATTGCTTAATGTTTTGAAAAAGCTGTCTATCATCTGGTACAACTCGCCCAATCCCGCAAACCTGCTGTTGATATGCCTGTTTAGCCGGGAGAGCTGATTGTTAAAGTAGTTGCCATCCGGGACGAATATGTCCCGAATGAAGCCACCAACATCCGAAAACCATGAAAGAACACCCCGACCAGAACCGTCAGCGGCAAAAGTCGGGACGGATGCGAAGGCCAGAACCAGAACAGCAAGCAAAATAACAAATATCCTTTTGGGCATTTTCGTTACCTCCTTCGGCGGCGTGATCTCCTGCCGCTACGCTCTTCATATTCGCGGGCAAGCTCATCATAAATGGCCCGCCGCTCATGATACCGTTCTGGGTACATAGTCCTATACATTTCATCGACATCGTCCGTAACATGCCGATCGTCCAATTTACGTGCTCTAACGGCCAGCGGATAACGTGCCCGGAATCGTTCCTCGGCTTCGTAACTGGATTCACGATTTGCAACCTTGCTTTCAGCTGCAAGGTCCTCGTTGCGGCGCGTAAACTCAATTCCAGCAGTAGCAGATACTTCCTTGCGATACAAGGATTCTTCCAAAGCTCGTTCCGGATGCCGTTCGCGCATCTCCTGTTCGGTCTGATAAGACAGTTCGCGGCGACGGACAGATTCTTCCAAAGCTCGTTCCGGATGCCGTTCGCGCATTTCTTGTTCGGTCTGATAGGATAGTTCGCGGCGACGGACAGATTCTTCCAAAGCTCGTTCCGGATGCCGTTCGCGCATTTCTTGTTCGGTCTGATAGGATAGTTCGCGGCGACGGACAGATTCTTCCAAGGCGCGTTCTGGATGCCGTTCGCGCATTTCTTGTTCGGTCTGATAAGACAGTTCGCGACGGCGGACAGATTCCGACAAATCGCGGCCCGGATGGCGTTCTCGGAGCTCGCGCTCTGCATCAAATCCAGTCTCACGATTGACAATCCTACTTTCCGTCGCAAGCTCTCGATTGCGGCGTGCAAACTCAATGCCAGCAGTTGCAGATATTTCCCTGCGATGAATAGATTCTTCCAAAGCCCGCTCGGGATGCCGTTCCCGGATTGCCTGTTCCGCTTGGAAAGACAGTTCGCGCTGATAGATTTTTTCATTCAGATCGGCCAGAGGATTCCGAAGCCGGAAACGCGCTTTGGCAAGCATGTTAATTTCCATGTCCGCGACTTTATCATCAACAATGCTGTCAAGATGCCGTTTTCGATCTTCGGCCTTTATCCGGCGCTGAAATTCCCGCTTCCAAACACCATTGTAAAGATTCAGTTTGTCCAAGAAGAGCCGAATAAAAATTCCCGAAATCAGGGAGACAGAAGCTAAAACACCAAAAATCCGTAAGCCTGTATTTGAAATCGCTCCAAACGTCAGTTTCAAACTCTTGGGTAATGCTTCCAACATATCCGTAGTAAAGACTGTGCGCGGCATATCATAAGTTGGCGGGGGCCAGGGGATGTCAATTTCCGCAAAACAGGGGACAGCGCAGGTAATCAAGCAGAAAAACATTGTTATAAAAACCACTGTCTTTTTCAATGCAATCCCTCCTATTTACCGAACTGATGAATGATCTCCAAGGCCACGTATACCGCTGAAATGACCATGAATGCATAAATGCAAATATTAAAAATAGACCCTACATTCGCCCGGATTGTGAGAGCCATTTCGTTGAGCGCGTCCATGGAAATGACTACAAATTCTTTGTAAATAGTGCATCACCCCCAATCATAATTGAACGGATCAATCCAATCCACCCCTTCTGCAATGTCAAACCATGTAAGAGGGTCCTTCCATTCCACACCTTCAGCAATATCAAACCATGTAAGAGGGTCCTTCCATTCTACTCCTTCAGCAATGTCAAACCATGTGAGCGGGTCCTTCCATTCTACGCCCGCAGCGACATCCGGAAACTTGACAGAAGAACTCGAAGAACCGGAAGAATCTTTGCGGTACAGGACATGAACCGTTAAATCTCTTTCAGGCATGATTCCGGAAACTACCACCCTAT
>CANAQK010000126.1 GCA_947363605.1 uncultured Clostridia bacterium
GAACGGATCGCCCCGGCCATCAACTATAATAAGCGCTTTGCGCTTATTATAGCATAAAAGATTGAAAAAGGATTGAAGGAATAAGGCCCGCGGGTGAAAAACCTGCCGGCTTTATTCCTTCTTCGAAGCATTTTTAGTGATAGGGATCTAAAGGATCACCGATCCAGCAATTCCTGATAACTCACTCCCAACACCTTTGCAAGAACTTTCAGCTCAATATCTGTCACGAACCTCTTTCCACTTTCAATCCTTTGAACGGCGTTTTTATCCAAGTCCAGCCCTTCCAGCTGCAGCATATCCGCCAGCTTCCTCTGCGGCGTTTTTTCCGGAAGCTGTTTCCTGATTTCCCTTACCTTTTGTCCGCATAGATTATTTTCACCGTCTGTCGCCGCCTTTGACAGATTAGCAGGACTTCGCAGCAGACGCTCAAGAGGGCTTTTAACGGCCCTCCGGCTATCACAATTGAATTTCTTCCGCTTCGTTATTCAAGCATGACGCTTTTGGTCGGCTGCCGGCTGATCTTCCAGGAATAGTAATAGAGGGTGAGCTCATAGGCCAGTATAAACATCCCGAGGGAAAGCAGGAACGCCGAAAAGCTGAACTGATACTCCGGCACCTTTTCAAAATCGGCGAAGATCAGATCTACCGCGATCCGGAGCAGGACATATTGATACACCGTCCCAATGGCAAAGCCGATGCCGGCAACCGGGCGATAGCCGCCGAGGATGGCGCCGCTGTAATCCTTCCTGGAATAACCGAATACCTTCATCATGGCGATGGTCTTGGTGTTTGCTTTGACCACGCTTGTCAGGGACATAAAGAGCGTCATAAATGCCAAAATCAGCCCGATGGAAAGAATCATCCAGGAAAAGGCTTCACTGCCCAGCCCCTCCATAGACAAGGACATCTGGGTCATGGCCGAGAAGCAGAACGCTGAAAATCCGATGAAGAAAACCAGGGTTTTCCGGCTTCTCAAGGTGCTTCTCCGCAAATCTGCCAAAAAGGGGAGCTCCTCTTTTTCTTTCCGGCTTGCTGGAATACGGACTTCCTGAGCTTCCTTGAGCAGTCCGATCACCGGGCGTTTCATCTTGAAAAACGCAGAACATACGGCTAAAAGCATGAAAAAGGCCGCCGGCATGGCCAGCAGGGCCAGAGAGAGGGCGGGATGGAACTGCGGATCCAGCTCCGGGAAAAGCCCTTCGGCGTTCTGCATCTCATAAAAAGCCGGCATATAAAGCCAGGCGCCGGCACAGCCGAGCACCGAGCCGATCCCTGCGCTGATGCCGAATACCCAAAAGTGCCTGGCTACCCGAAGCCGGGAATAGCCCAAGGCTTTCAGGATACCAAGCTCTTTCCCATGGCTGTCGATATAATTTTTGACATAGAAGACCAGCATAATCACCGTGGTAACGACTAAACAGCCTCCCGAAACACTGGCAACGACTTGGCCGGAAGCAAGCTGAGCATCATACAGGATCCGGCCCGTCTCGGTGGTGATTTTGTCCTGGATGCCGGTTAAATCCAGGTTATAATTTAAGAACAGGGAGCAGACAAAAACGGCGCAGCAGACCACCACCGTGATGGCAAACAATTTGGCTAAATCCTTGATTCCGATAATCATTGCTTCACCACCCGATCTCATAAGCGGTTTTGCGGGCTTGGTTGGTATAGACCTCCGACAGGATCCCGCTGTTCATTTGAATAACCGTCTTAGCCATTTCCGCAATATTCCGGTTGTGCGTGACCATCACCATCGTGAAGCCGTGCTGCTCCTGTAACCGGGTGATATAGTCCAGTACCTGCCTGCCGGTCTGCTCATCCAACGCGCCGGTTGGTTCGTCGAGGAACAGAACCTTCGGCTTTTTCGCAAGGGCCCTTGCAATGGATACCCGCTGCTGCTCGCCTCCTGAAAGCTCATGCGGATATTTCCGGAGCTTATCCCCCAGCCCTACCGCTTCGATGATGGTCTTATAATCCGGATTGGCTGCCAGATCCGCCCCCATCCGGACATTTTTCAGGACAGTCATATGCGGCAGCAGATAATACTGCTGAAAAATAAACCCGATATTCTCCTTCCGGAAGGCCGTCAGCCCGCTGTCGGAAAGGGCGGAGATCTCTTTTCCGTTGTACAGGACCTCCCCTTCATCGGGACGTTCCAGCCCGGACAGGACATTCAGCAGGGTGGATTTTCCCGAACCCGAGGGACCCAGCAGGACGGCAAAATCCCCGTCCTCAATTTTCAGGCTGATATCCTTCAACACCTGAAAACGGCTTTCCCCGCTTCCGTAGAATTTGCGGATTCCATTGATCTCAATCATGATTGCTTCCTTCTTTCATCTGACGTAGCAGGCTGATGAATACCTCCGTCATCAGCCCGCTGATTTCCGAGCCTGTAAACCGGCACATTTTAGTGGCGCAAAGGGAAGCGATCCCATGGGTATAGATCCATAAATGCCGGTACAGCTCTTCCGCCATTTTTTCTTCTATTCCATATCCTTCGGTAATGGAGGCCAGGATCTGATCATAGCTTTCATCAATTAAAGGCAGGACGCTGTCAATGCCGGGCAACTCCATCCGCTCGCTCATAAAGAGGATCTGGAACAGCTTGGGTTCTTCCAGTGCAAAAAGGATGTACTGTGTTCCAACTCCTTTGAAAGCGGGCGTTTCCAACAGGCCTCGCTTAACGTATCCCTTATAAACAGCCTTCACCACTTCCATTACGGACTGCTGTACTTCCTGCATATTCTGAAACACTGTAAAAATGGGACAGGCGGAGCTTCCGAGCTTTTTGCCCAGTGCTCTGGCCGTCAGTCTTTCCCAGCCTTCCGCCCGGACGATCTCTAAAGCGGCTTGGGTAATTTGTTCCCGGGTAAATTTGGCTTTTGGCGGCATGGATTCCCTCCTTTCTAAAACATACGTTATATAACTTATGTCTTATTATAATCTTTCCTGTGGCAAAAGTCAATGGGGAGCAGATAAAAAGTAGTGTCTTCTCGCGCCTTTTATACTATAGTCGGCACACATTAAAAA
>CANAQK010000127.1 GCA_947363605.1 uncultured Clostridia bacterium
GCGGCAGTGAGCTTTTGCGAACGGATCGCCCCGGCCATCATATAATAAGCGTTTTACGCTTATTATAGCATGAAGCGCCCCGCGCGGAATGGTATAATCGGCCAACAGGGCGGCAGTGAGCTTTTGCGAACGGATCGCCCCGGCCATCATATAATAAGCGTTTTCGCTTATTATAGCATAACTCCTGCCTCCTGTACAAGGATAGGCGCTTCTTGTCGCTTTGAAAGGGAAGCAGCAAATAAAAAAGAGGAATCCAATTGGATTCCTCTTTCTCTGATCCGTCCCCCTTTTGCAAACGGATCAGAACTTCCAAATTTCAGCAGGAAAATTCCCCTTTTTCCTGCTGCTAGACCTTTACAAAGGCGGATTTGGGCTTTTTGCAGATCGGGCATATATAATCATCTGGCAAATCCTCAAAAGGAATATCACCGTCATATACATAATGGCAGATACTGCACTGCCATTTCTGCCCTTGTTTGGTTTCAGGCTGATCCAAACGCCCGCCGGATTTCAGAATCCGGTAATCGGCATACGTCATCGGGAGTGCGTCGGAAAGATTTTTAGCGTCGGCTAAATCCGCGATGAACAGGGTGTGGGTTCCCAGATCCACTTCCTGAATCACCTTGCAGGATAATGCTGCAATACAGCCTTCCGCCAGTACCGGATCACCATTGCAGTCTGGCTGAATAGTTCTTCCGGCAAACTTGTCCGTATCCCGTCCGCTGAGCTGTCCAAAGTGGGCAATCTCCTCCAGCGAGCTGTCACGGCCAATCACGGAAACACAGAAATGGCCGGATTTTTGGATCATTTCATGGGTTAAACCGGTTTTGAGCATACAAAGACTTACCCGGAGCGGTTCCTGTGTCACTTGAGCTACTGTATTGACAACGCAGGCATTTTTCCGGCCTTCGAATGAAGTGGAAACAAAAAATAACCCGTAACTGATCTTAAAAATTGCGGTTTCATCCATATTGCTTCCTCCTGAACAGCAAGAGATTTACATCTGTATATGAAGTATTTTAATAATAACACAAAATGGAAGAAATGTCAAGGCTGGCAAAATATTGGGAAGTGTCTTCCTGCGCACTTTATAAAAGGATCAGGCTTCCTTTTCCCCTCTTTTCTTTGGGTGGTCAAAGAAAAGAGGGCGGGTGCGGGACGCGGAGTCCCGTATTCGAACCGTGGCCAGCGGAGCACAGCATCTCTTCCCCATAAAATCTTTATATGGGACACTTCCCCAATATTGTCCTATTATTTCAAACAGTTCTTTTAAAATAGGCATTGACATATCCGGCAAATTATGATATACTATCTTTTGTTGTTGAGGGTATAGCTCAGCTGGTTAGAGTACTTGCTTGACATGCAAGGGGTCGGTGGTTCAAGTCCACTTATCCTCACCAAATTCGAAAAGGTGCAGAGGTCGTTTTGATCTCTGCACCTTTTTCAGTATTCAAGGGCTTTGGCCCAATATCCTGTCTGCCTGCAAAAAGCGGACGATCTAAAAGACCGTCCGCTTTGGCTGTGTTGAGGTTTATTGATCGGATTCACAATAGGCAATTTTCCCATCAATAATGGTAGCCACAGTTGTATAATCCACATCCGTTAAAGGATTGCCGCGGAAAATGGCGATATCCGCGTCCTTACCAGGAGTCAGGCTCCCCACCCGATCGCTGATCCCGGTAATTTCCGCTGGGTTGATCGTGATAGCTTTCCAGCCGTCTTCTTCACTCAGTCCTGCTTTGACAGCCAGTCCCGCGCAAAGGGACAGATACTGCAGCGGGATGACCGGCGCATCCGTGATAATAGCAGTTTTCAGCCCGGCTGCTGTCAGATCCCGAGGGGTTTCAAAGCTTTTATTTTTCAGTTCCACCTTGGATTTGTTGTGCAGGGTGGGTCCAACCAGGATGCCACGCCCTTCCCGTGCTAGTTCGTCCGCGATCAGGGAACCGTCCGTGCAGTGATCCAGCGTCATTTCCAAACCAAATTCCTTTGCAATCCGGAGAGCGGTAAAAATATCGTCTGCCCGGTGTGCGTGCGCTTTCAGCGGGATTTTTTTCTGCATGACCGGACGCATGGCATTCAACTGGAAATCGAATTTGGGCGCTGTTTTTCCCTCGGGATCAGATTCATAGGCCGCCCACTCCTCCTCATACTGCTTTGCCTTAAAAAGCAGGCCGCGCAGCAGGGCGGAGGTCGCCATCCGGGTAAAGGGGGACTGCTTATTTCCGCCATAGACCCGCTTGGGATTTTCACCAAAGGCAATCTTCATGGCAACCGGATCCTTGAGAATCATATCGTCCACCCGCTTGCCCTTTAATTTAATGGCGCAGAAAGTACCGCCGACGACATTGGCGCTCCCCGGGCCTGTAACAGCGCAGGTCACACCGCTTTTGACGGCCTCGTCAAAAGCCTCATCCATCGGGTTGATCCCATCAATCCCCCGCATCTCCGGGGTAATCGGGTTGGTCATCTCGTTGACGTCGGAGCCCACCCCGCCGATGATTTCCTCAATCAAACCGATATGGCAGTGCCCGTCGATCAGGCCGGGTGTGACCAGGCAGCCCGAAGCGTCAATCACTTCTGCCTCCGCTGGGGCATCCAGCGTGACCCCTACCGCTTTAATCTTACCGTTTTCGATTAAAATCTGGCCCTGTTCCAGCTCCGGACCGTCCATTGTCTTAATTCTTCCGTTTTTGATCAGAATCATAGGAAAACCTCCTGAGATGTAATAAAATTCTTCCAGTATACTGGGAAGCGGTTTGTCTTTTCTATGATAGCACAGAAAAGCGGGTTTGTCTATGGCAGAACTTTGTCCGGGAATGTCCTCTCGCGCATTTTATGAGGGGATGCACCCCTGAGCTGTCGAGACGTTCCTCCGGTGTCAGACCGGGGCGGCCCGGCCGATTTGCAGGGCTACGCGCCCCACGCCCTGCTCTATTTCTTTGGACGCCCAAAGAAATAGAGGAAAGAAATGCGCCAAGGGAGTCCCCTTGGATCCCCGATCAGCGTAGGCGACCG
>CANAQK010000128.1 GCA_947363605.1 uncultured Clostridia bacterium
CGAATGGCCGATTATACCATTCCGCGCGGGGCGCTTCATGCTATAATAAGCACAGCGTGCTTATTATATAGATGGCCGGGACGATCCGTTCGCGCAGGCTCACTTCCGCCCGAATGGCCGATTATACCATTCCGCGCGGGAAATGTTCGTCTAAACGACTGGTTTTTATAAACTATTCGTATAAATTGATATTAAATATACTAATTGAATAAGAAAGGGGGCCTCTATGAAGCGCTTGGCAGCGGTTTTTCTGCTGATTGCAGTTTTGCTGGGCAGCAGTGGCTGCGGGAAAAAAGATCCGGTTCAAATTGCCTATGATTTAAGCGGGCAGGTGCTCTGCCTGGACCCTCAGATTGCCTCCTCTTCCGCCGAAATGATCATCCTGAGCAATATTGGCGAGGGGCTTTTCCGTTTGAACGAACAGGGGGAGCCTGAGCCGGCGCTGGCAGAAAAAACCGATGTGAGCGCCGACCGGAGGATATACCGCTTTTCCCTGAGGAAGGATGCCTTTTGGGAAACCTCCAAACAGGAACCTTCGATCCCAATCCAGGCTCAGGACTTTGTTTTTGCATTCCAGCGTCTGCTCCTGCCAAAAACGCAATCCCCGGCTGCGGAGCAGTTCTTTTCCATTAAAAATGCCAAAGAGGTTTATTCCGGGCAGTTGGAGGCAAGTTCCCTTGGGGTTTATGCAGAAGGGGATTATACGTTGGTGATTGAGCTGGAAGAACCGAACGAACGGCTTCTTCATTTGCTGGCCACCACCTATGCCCAACCCTGCCACGAAGCCTTTTTTCAAGACGCCAAGGGAAAATACGGCCTGGAGCTTTCCAGCGTGCGGGCCAGCGGCGGGTTTGTGCTCTCTTCTTGGATCCCGGGAAGCTCCGCACGGCTGGCGAAAAATAACCAGTACCATTCTGTGGAGGAAATCCTGCCGGATCGTGTAATTCTCCGGACTATTCTTCCCCAATCAGCGGGGACCGCCTCCAGCTCATCGGAAGCCTCTTCCGGGGCCGGCTCCAGCCTGGAGCGTTTGACTGAGGAGCTGGTGGACGCCGCACTGGTTTCCGGCAGCGACTACGCCGCCCTGAAAGGGAAGGGCTTTCAATCCGAACCGATTGAAAATACGGTATGGGGCATTTTGCTGAACCAGAAAAATGAAGCGCTCGCGAATGCCAATATCCGGAAAGCGCTGGCTTCTGCCTTTGACCGCCGGACCTATGCTTCCGGCCTTCCTGATTATCTTTTGGAAGCGAATGCGATGATTCCGCACAGCGTCATGGCATTCGGCCGGAATTTCCGTGAATATGCGGGGGAAAACCGAACCGCACAGTTCGATGCCCACCGTTCCTATGAATACTATAAATCCGGTTTGGCAGAGCTGGATAGAAACAGCGTGAACGATTTAAGCTTGTTGGTGAACCGGGACAGCGGGATCAATGGGGCGGAGTATTTTCTTCATGTTTCCCAGATCCTGCAAAAGGAGCTGTCCTTATACATACGGATTGACGAGGTGGAGGAAGCCGAGTTCCGCCGCCGCTGGAAAAGCGGGGAATTTGATCTGGCATTGGTCCCGATCCAAGCCTCGGATCTGACGCCCTGGTCGGTCTTAGGGAGCTTTCAGACGGGTGCGGCCAACAATGTAGCAGGTTATGAGAACCCTGCTTTTGATTCCCTGCTGCAAACGGCGGTCTCTTCGGGAGAAGCAGAGGGCTTGGCGGCCTATGATGCGGCAGAACAGCTTCTGTTGGAGGACGCTGTTTTCCTTCCGATGTATTACAGTACGGATTATTTTGTGACCCAGCCCGGGACGACCGGGATTGTATATCATCGGCAGACAGGATTGGTCGATTTCCGCCGCGCATGGGCAGAACCCTGATCCTCCGGATGATGAAGGCACAGAGGCCCGTATGGGGTTTTAGGTTAATAATTGGTATTAAATAAGAGAAGGCGGACAAAAAATCCATGAAAAGTATTATTAAAAATATATTATGCGGGATGGTTATTGGTGTGGCGAATATTGTCCCTGGGATCAGCGGAGGCACCATGATGGTGGTGCTGGATGTGTTTGATACCCTGGTTTATTCGATCAGCCATATCCGGACAGAATTTAAGAAAAGCAGCAGCTTTTTATTGCAGCTTTTAATCGGGGCGGGCGTTGCCGTACTGCTGTTCAGCAGCCTGATTGCCTTTTTGCTGGACCGGCAGTATATGGCGACCAACTTTTTCTTTATTGGCGTTATTGTAGGCAGTGTTCCGCTGATCTGGGGGAAAGCGACCCAGGACCGGTTTAAGATGGTGCATTTGCTTCCCTGCTTGATGACGCTGGGGATCATGCTGTTCAGTGTGTTCGGGCTTCCCAGCGGGAGTTCGGTAATTATGCGGGAGCTGACGCCGGTTCTGTTTTTCCAGTTGCTGATCATCGGCGCGATTGCGGCATTTTGTATGATTATTCCGGGGCTCAGCGGCAGCTTTGTCATGCTGCTTTTCGGGATGTATGACACGATTACAACGGCGATTGCAGAATTAAATATCCCGGTTCTGATCCCGATCGGGGTCGGCGTATTGATTGGGGTCTGGTTGGGAAGCGTCTTGATTGATGGTTTGCTGAAGCGGTATCCACAGGCGACCTATTTTTCAATTTTCGGCTTTATGCTAGGGTCGATCCCGGCAATCTTGGACAAGATCCGGATTGAAAATGCCTTTGTAGGAGGATTCCCATTGGTGATCGGTATTTTGGCGCTGGTGATCGGCGGGGTGATTTCCTTCCTTTTTTCCAACGAGAAGTTTAAAGAAAAGCTAGTAGCGGCTGTGCGTAAATAGGCCGGGCCGGTGAAACGGAAGGCTTGTGCCTTTTTAACCTTTCAGGAGGAATCCTGTTAAAACCTAGTCTGCGGCAATATCCGCCACAGACTAGGTTTTATAGTCAACGCGCTTGAAAAGAAGCATTGGCTTCTTTTCAACACTGCGGCA
>CANAQK010000129.1 GCA_947363605.1 uncultured Clostridia bacterium
GGCATATCATGCCGCAGTGTTGAAAAGAAGCCAATGCTTCTTTTCAAGTGCGTTGGCTATGCCGCCCAGCGTTAACAGTCAGTATCAGTATTCCTCCAAAGGATGGTTTTCATTCAGTTTTTCTTGCCTATTCAAGGGAAATTGTGCTATAATAAACGCAGAGCGCTTAATTATATGGATGGCCGGGGCGGCCCGTTCGCGAAAGCTCACTGCCGCCCTGATGGCCGATTATATCATTTCACGCAGAGCGCTTCATGCTATAATAAAGTTAAATTATTGATTTTAGCATGATGTGCAGAGCGCTTCTGCTATAGTGCTATCCGGATGCGGTTGGCGGTGTGCAGGTCTGCGCCGAATTGGAAAGAAAGGAAGCCGCCCTAGCAATAGAAGGTTGGGGCGGCAACAGGTAACAAGGATGCCGACAGAAATGACTGCCCTGAAACGTTCGATCCTGGAAAAACGGATGGGACGGATGAACCCAATGCAGAAAAAAGCGATTTTTCAGGCAGAAGGGCCGGTGCTGATCTTGGCGGGTGCCGGCAGCGGAAAAACGACGGTGCTGGTGAATCGCATCGCCTATCTGCTGAATTTTGGGAATGCTTACCAAGAGGAGCAGGAGGCGACTTCCCCCGATGTGATGGGTTTTTTGCGGGAAGTGGACGCAGGACGCCGGGAGGCCGGTGTGGCTGAGCTTCAGGAAGCATTCCGGGCCTGCCCGGTGAATCCCTGGAACGTATTGGCGATTACTTTTACCAATAAGGCGGCCAATGAGCTGAAAGAGCGCTTGAACAGCCTGCTGGGGGAGGACGGCTTGAGTGTGAATGCCGGCACCTTCCATTATATTTGCCTGCGGATCCTGCGCCGGGAGATCGAAGCGCTGGGGTATGCCCGGAATTTTACCATCTATGATACGGACGATTCTGTCCGGCTGCTGAAGGACTGCCTGTCCGAACTGAACCTGGATGATAAAACCTTCCCGCCCAAGACCATGCTGAATACGATTTCCCGCGCCAAGGATTCCATGCTGACCCCCGAACAATATGCCGAAGAAAATCAGGACGATTTCCGTAAAAAGGTGATCGGGAACATCTACAAGCTCTATCAGCAGAAGCTTCATCAGGCGAATGCGCTGGATTTTGACGATATCATCTGCCTGACCGTCCGGGTCCTGGAACAGTGTGAGGATGTCCGGGAGCACTATCAGCGCCTGTATAAATATATCCTAGTGGATGAATACCAGGATACCAACCACGCGCAGTACCGTTTGGTCTCTTTGCTGTCTGAGAAGCATCACAACCTTTGCGTAGTCGGGGACGATGACCAGTCGATTTACCGGTTCCGGGGCGCGACGATTGAAAATATCCTTTCTTTTGAACAGGAATTTAAGGATGCCGTCGTAATCCGGCTGGAGCAGAATTACCGCTCGACTCAGAATATCCTGGACGCGGCGAATGAATTGATTCAGAATAATGCTTCCCGTAAAGGGAAGCGGCTTTGGACGGACAACGGCCCGGGGGATAAAATCGTGTCCTACCGGGCGGCAGATGAAAATGGGGAATCCCTTTTTGTTACCCGGAAAATTGAAGATGCCGCTTCTTCCGGGGTGAAGTTCGGCGAAAATGCGGTGCTTTACCGGATGAACGCCCAGTCAGCCAATATCGAAAAGCAGCTCGTACGGGCGGGCATTCCTTACCGGATTGTAGGAGGGACCAAGTTCTTTGACCGCAAGGAGATCCGGGATATCCTGGCATACTTCCACGTGATTGACAATCCGAACGACGCGGTACGTCTGAAGCGGATTATCAACGAGCCCAAGCGGGGGATCGGGGATACGACCCTGAAAAATATGGAGCAGATTGCGGAACAATCTGGTGCGTCGATTTATGAAATCATGCGCTCGGCTGGGGATTTCGAGGCGATCGCGAAAAAGGCGGTCAGCCTGCGTGAATTTACCGAAATGATTGAGGACCTGCGGGAATTGGCCCTTTCTCTCCCGCTGGATGAACTGCTGGATGAAGTCATGGAGCGTACTGGCTATGCGGCTTATCTTAAAGGGCAGGGAAGGGAAGGGGAAGTCCGGCTGGAAAACGTGGCTGAGCTGAAAACCAACCTGATTAAATATGAGGATGAAACCCAGGATTCCTCCCTCCAGGGATTTTTGGAGGAAGTTTCGCTTTATACCGATCTGGACAGTATGAACGACGGGGAGGACCGGGTGGTGCTGATGACAATGCACTCGGCCAAGGGGTTGGAATTCCGGAACGTCTTTGTCATCGGCATGGAGGAAAACCTCTTCCCGAGTTATCTTTCCGCTTCCTCTGACAGCGACCTGGAAGAGGAGCGCCGTCTGGCTTATGTAGCGGTAACTCGGGCTAAAGAGCATCTGTATATTACGAATTCTTCCCAGCGGATGATTTTCGGCCGTACCAGCCGGAACCAGCCTTCCCGGTTCCTGCGGGAAATCCCTGAGGCGCTGCTGGAAATTGTGGACGATACCATCCGGGAATACGGCTATGCGAAACGGCCGGAACGGGTGAAACCAGTCTATCATCCCGAGATTGCCGGGACAGTGGGCGTACACAAGCAGCAGGAAAAAGCAGAAATTACATACTGCATTGGGGACCGTGTCCGCCATAAGGTCTTTGGGGAAGGCCAGGTGCTTTCTATGACGCCAATGAGCAATGATATCTTAGTTGAGGTTAAATTTGACAAAAAAGGGAATAAAAAGATTATGGCCAATTTCGCCAAACTGCAAAAGCTGTGACCTGGACGTTATATTACTTCCGAACTGAAAGGTCGGAAGTAATATCTGCCATGTTTTGCGGTTGCCGCCGGTTACGGCGGC
>CANAQK010000130.1 GCA_947363605.1 uncultured Clostridia bacterium
GAGGGGTGAGCGTCTTCCACTCCTGAGCCGGAGGGGGCTGGAAGCCTGGCTGAGGAGGAGGGTTCCATCCGGGAGGGGTTGGAGGGGTGAGCGTCTTCCACTCCTGAGCCGGAGGGGGCTGGAAGCCTGGCTGAGGGGGAAACTCGGCCTGTGCAGGCGGGACCGGTGTGCCGGAGGGAGCATAGGAAACCGCCAAGTCATTTCCGCAGAAGCTGCAAAAACGGGTGTATACAACGTGGGAACACTGCGGGCAGCGCAGCGCGATCCCGCCCTGATAAACGGGTACTTCCGGCTGTTCAGCCGGGGTATGGGGGTATTGAGGAACCATTATCTATAAACCAAGCGGAAACGGAGTTCCCGCATCCTTTCTATGGAATCATGCGGCCGCGGCATTGGGCGGCCTGCGTCGAAAATTGGGTGATATAACTTTATTATAGCAATACAGAAAGCGGATGTAAAGTTCCATTTTTGAAAAAATTTCTTTCCTTTATATAGTTGCCTTCTCTTTGGTGATTTGAATAGATAAGGGCTGGAATATTGGTGAAATGTTAGATGAAAATGGCGTTGTAAGACCTGCTGAAACGTGATATGATTAAAATCAGTTTTAATTTTGAAAAACGGGGTGTTTCTATGCAGAAAATCGGGTTTGACAATCTGCTTTATATTCAAAAGCAGATGGAGTTTATCAAAAAACGGATCGAACGCTTTGACAACAAGCTTTATCTGGAATTCGGGGGGAAGCTGTTCGACGATTACCATGCGGCGCGGGTTCTGCCCGGCTTTGACGTTAACGGGAAAATCAAGCTGCTCCAGGAATTCAAGGATATGGTGGAGGTGGTGTTCTGCATCAATGCAAACGACATTGAAAAGAACAAGATCCGTGCGGATTTCGGCATTACCTATGATCAGGATATCCTGCGGATCATCGACCATATGCGGGCGATGGGGCTGGCGATCAACAGCGTGGTGGTCACCCAGTATCGGGACCAGCCCTCGGCGGACCTGTTCCGGAAAAAGCTGGAGATGCGCAAAGTCAAAACCTATCTGCATACCCCGACCCAGGGCTATCCCACCGATGTGGACGCCATTGTTTCGGACGAGGGCTTCGGTGCGAACCCTTATATTGAAACCACCCGGCCCCTGGTGGTTGTTACGGCGCCCGGCCCCTGCAGCGGGAAGCTGGCCACCTGCCTTTCCCAGCTTTACCATGAATATAAACGGGGCGTCAAGGCGGGCTATGCCAAGTTTGAAACCTTCCCGATCTGGAACATCCCGCTGAAACACCCGGTCAACCTGGCTTATGAAGCAGCCACCGCTGATCTGAACGATGTGAATATGATCGATCCGTTTCATCTGGAGGCTTATGGGGAAACTGCGGTGAACTACAACCGGGATATTGAGGTTTTCCCGATCGTCAAAACCATCCTCAAGCGGATTACCGGGGAAAGCGTGTATGAATCACCGACGGATATGGGCGTCAATATGGCGGGCTACGGGATCTGTGATGACACGATTACCCGCGAAGCCGCCCAGCAGGAGATTCTGCGCCGGTATTACAAGGCGGTCTGTGATTATAAATCCGGCAGCGGCTCCCAGGAAACCGTCAACCGGATCGAGCTGATCCTGAAACAGCTGGAGCTTTCGGCGGAAGACCGTCCCGTAATTGCCCGGGCAAGGGAAAAATCTGAGGCCAGCGGGGAATCAGCCGTTGCGATCCAGCTGCATGACGGCCGGATCATTACCGGGCGGGGATCCCAGCTGATGACAGCTGGCTCGAGTGCGATCCTGAACTGTATCAAGGCGCTTGCCGGGCTTCCGGATGAGCTGCATCTGATCTCCCTCAATGTCCTGGAGCCGATTGTCCGGCTGAAGGACAACCTGTTCAAGCTCCGGCATACGGTGCTGAATGTGGAGGAAGTACTGATTGCGCTGGCGATCAGCGGCTCTAGCAGCGAGGTGGTGGCTTTTGCCATGAGCAAGCTGCCCGAGCTGGCCAACTGCGAGGCGCACGCCTCCCATATTGTGACCCAAACGGATGACGATGTATTCCGCAAGCTGGGGATCAATCTGACCTGTTCGCCCCATTTCCTGACCAAGGACCTGTTTTACCGCTGATTTCCCGGCGGGAGGGGGAGATAGGTCTTCTATATAGCTTTGGAGAAACGGGTGGTTCCCGGCAAGAGGGCTTTTGTATCAGATTTCTCATGCCGTGCCGCCAATCGCGATCGCAATGCGGGACTCCGCGCCCCGCCCCCTTTTCTTTGAGTGATCAAAGAAAAGGGGGAAAGAAAACCGCCCAGGGTAGGTTCCCGTCCCCCGCCTGGTGGACAGTGGGGAAGCTTCGCTGCTGTCGAGCCGCCCCGGTCTGACGCCGGAGGAACGCAGCTCGGGGACTTCTTGAAAGCTTGGTCCTTTTTATAGGACAGCCCTGAGCATTAAAACTTTTCCTGTTTACATCGGGCGGTTGAAATGGTATGATATACGGGTGGCTGGTTCCGGCTTTGCGGAGCCCGCACCGACAACGAAAGGGACGGTTCAATGAAAAGAAAGAAGGCTCTTCGGGCGGTATCGCTGGTTTTGGCGGCGATGATGGCGGCGGGTGTATTTTCCATGGCTCTGCTTGCCTGGTCGGGAAACCTTTGATGGGAACCTGCATTGGACGAAATTTAATGAAGAAGGGAGCCGCTTTGTTATAGTCAACGCACTTGAAAAGAAGCCAATGCTTCTTTTCAACACTGCGGCATGATATGCCGCAGTGGGCCGCGAAGCGGCCATGCGGTAGAGCTATATAGACGGCGCACCGCGCATTTTATGCGCGAACAGGCAAAGCCTGACCCTCAAAT
>CANAQK010000131.1 GCA_947363605.1 uncultured Clostridia bacterium
CGGGCAAAGCCTGACTTGAAAATCGGCATCCGATTTTCAAGTGTGCCGACTATATTCAAATGGAAACAGCAAAAGGCCCAGCCATATTGGCTGGGCCTTTTGCTCTCAAATACCTGTTTTCTCTCTTCAAAACGAGGTGTTCGCGTTGTGAAAAAGTTCATTTATGGAGGACAGTACCTATTTTATCATGGTGCAGGATGAAAGTCAATATAATTAGGAAAGTTTCCTAATAAAATAAGGGGATTCAGCAGATTGATGAAAAAAAGTTTCTATTTTTAGGGAAAACAACCAAAAATCCGGATCGGATCGGGGCTTGTTTTTTCGGATAAAGAATGCTATACTGAAGAAAACAAGAACTCCCCTGCTGAAAGAGACTCTGACAGACGGGGCCTCTAATTGGTTTTGTTTCTGCATTCAAGGGAATCCCGCGAATAAAGACCTGTGTTTTTCTGCATTTGGGCAGGATCGCTCTGCGTCTTTTTCGGCGCAGGGCGTTTTGTTTTGGAAAGGGGTTGGAAGAATGGACACCCGCATTGCTTTAATCGGTATTTTAGTGGAAAGCGATGCCTCCACCGATCGGCTGAATCAGCTTCTGCATGAGTTCGGCCCTTATATCATTGGACGTATGGGGATCCCTTATAGGGAAAAGGGGATCAATATCATCAGTATTGCTTTGGATGCGCCTTTGAATACGCTGAATACCCTCTCCGGGAAGCTGGGCAAGCTGGAGGGGATCCGGGTTAAGAGTGTGATTCAGAAACGGGAGGAAAGCCCATGAACTGGACGGAAGAAACCCTGCGCTCCACCTTGGCGCAGCCCGATTTTACCTCGGTTTATGAGCAGGCGGACGTCCTCCGGCGGGAACGGAAGGGGGAGGAAATCCAGATCCGGGCTCTGCTGGAATTTTCTAATTACTGTAAACGTCAATGCCGGTACTGCGGGCTGAATGCAAAAAATGCTCGGCTGACCCGTTTCCGTTTGGAACCGGCGGAGATTGTCGAAACGGCGCTTGCCGCGGCAGAGACTGGATATCATACAATTGTGCTCCAATCCGGGGAGGACGGTTGGTTTACGCCGGAGATCATCGGGGAGATCGTGCAGGCCATCAAACCGAGCGGGATGGCGGTCACGCTTTCTTGTGGGGAGCATCCGGAAGAAGTCTACCGCTATTGGAAGGAATGCGGGGCGGATCGTTATCTTCTCAAGCATGAAACAGCAGATCCGGATCTTTACCGGCAGCTTCATCCCGACGCTTGGCTGAAAGATCGGGTTTCCTGCCAGAAAAACCTGAAGCGGCTGGGCTATGAAACCGGAGGAGGCTTCATGGTCGGCTTGCCGGGGCAAACGCTGGATACCCTGGCACAGGATTTGCTTTTACTGCGGGAAGTCGGCTGTGATATGGCGGGGATCGGGCCTTTTCTCCCGAATCCGGATACCAGCCTGGGGTCTTACCCACATGGGAGCGCTGAGATGACCCGTCGGGCGGTGGCGTTGGCCCGGCTGCTGCTGCCGGACGCAAACCTTCCGGCGACGACAGCGCTGGGCGTATTGGAACCGGAAGCCAAACGGAGCGTTTTCTCCTGCGGGGCCAATGTTGTGATGCAAAAGGTCACACCGAACCGAGTCAAACGGTTCTATGAGATTTATCCTTCCGAGCTCAAGGACAGTGATATCTCCTCCGGAAGAACGCAGATTGAGGAGGAAATCCGCCGGCTCGGGCGGGTTCCGGTATAGGAGGGTGCAGGAGTATGCGAAACAAACAGGAAATGATGAGCCTGATCCTTTCCACCGCAAAAGAGGATCCACGGATCCAAGCGGTGTATATGAACGGGTCGCGGACTAATCCGCTGGCGGAGCCCGACCCTTTCCAGGATTATGATATCGTTTATATTGTGGAGGAAACCCAGTCCTTCCAGCAGGATCCGGGCTGGATCGACCGGTTTGGGGAGCGGCTGTATATGCAGCTTCCGGACTCCGGGATCTGGCATACAGCGGAAGCCGGTCAATGCTACGGCTGGCTGATTCAATTTGCAGACGGGAACCGGCTGGATCTCCATGTGGAAACCCTGGCGCACGCGCTGGAGAACGGTTTGCGGGAGAGCTTATGCCAGGTTTTGCTGGATCCTCAGGGGATTCTGCCCTGTCTGCCGGAATCCTCCGACCGAAGCTTTTGGGTGCAGCGCCCCAACGAGGAGCAGTTCCAGGCCTCCTGCAATGAATTCTGGTGGTGCTTGAATAATGCCGCGAAGGGTTTCTGGCGGGAAGAACCCACCTCGGTGCAGGAGATGCTGAGTATAGTGCTCCGGCCGGAGCTGCTCCGGATGCTTTCCTGGAAAGCGGGAATCCGGCATGGTTTTACCTTCAGTGTGGGGAAATCCGGCAAGTATCTGAAGCGTTACTGCGCCCCGTCCGAATGGGAAGCCTACCTGAGAACCTATGCCTCCTGTGATTTTCCGGTGCTTCGGGAAGCGGTAGAGAGAGCCTGCCGCTTGTTCGACAGTACGGCCAGGGAGGTTGCCGAAGGGCTGGGCTTTGCCTATGATGAGCAGGAAGCCCGGGCCAGCTGGAACGACTTCCTCCATGGGCGGGAGCTGCGAAGCGCAGGAGCCTTGCCACCTGAAAAAGCGGAATAAAATTTTCAATATATAGTCGGCACACCCTCAAATCGACACCCGATTGGAGGGTCAGGCTTTGCCTGTTCGCGCATAAAATGCGCT
>CANAQK010000132.1 GCA_947363605.1 uncultured Clostridia bacterium
TGCGGCATGATATGCCGCAGTGTTGAAAAGAAGCCAATGCTTCTTTTCAAGTGCGCTGGCTATAGAACACTTTCTGAAAGGATGGATGGATATGTACAATCCGCATTCATTAACTGCGACGGAATTTATTGACGACCAGGAAATCCAGGATACGCTGGCCTACGCTCAGGCGAATAAGGACAACCTGGAACTGGTGAATCAAATCATTGATAAAACTGAAGAGCTGAAAGGGCTGTCGCACCGGGAGGCGGCGGTGCTGCTGCTCTGCGAGGACAGAGCAGCCCAAAAGCGGATTTTTGCCCAGGCGGCCAAGATTAAACAGCAGTTTTACGGGAACCGGATCGTGATGTTCGCGCCCCTTTATCTGTCCAATTACTGCGTAAACGGCTGTACTTATTGCCCATTCCACTTCAAAAACAAGCATATTCCCCGTAAAAAGCTGACCCAGGAGGAAATCCGGCGGGAGGTTATCGCGCTTCAGGATATGGGTCATAAACGGCTGGCATTGGAAACCGGGGAAGACCCGGTCAACTGCCCGATCGAATATGTGCTGGAAAGCATTCAGACCATCTATTCTATTCAGCATAAAAATGGGGCCATCCGCCGGGTAAATGTCAATATCGCGGCCACTACTGTGGAGAATTACCGCAAACTGAAGGAAGCCGGTATCGGCACGTATATCCTGTTCCAGGAAACCTATCATAAGGAGCAGTATGAGCGGCTGCATCCTACGGGGCCTAAGCATGATTACGCTTATCATACCGAAGCGATGGACCGCGCGATGCAGGGCGGGATTGACGATGTGGGGATTGGGGTACTCTTTGGCCTGAATCTTTATCAATATGACTTTGTCGGCCTGCTGATGCACGCGGAGCATCTGGAAGCTGTGCATGGCGTAGGGCCGCACACCATCAGTGTCCCGCGGATCCGGAATGCGGATGATATCGATGCCAGCAGCTTTACCAACGGGATTTCAGACGAACTGTTCCAGAAGATTGTGGCGATCCTGCGGATTACGGTACCCTATACCGGGATCATCGTTTCGACGCGGGAGTCGCAGAAATCCCGCGAAATGGTGCTGAAATATGGGGTTTCCCAGATTTCCGGCGGTTCCCGCACCTCGGTCGGCGGCTACGCGGAAGAAGAACCGGAAGAGGAGGATTCCTCCCAGTTCGAGCTTAGCGATCAGCGTTCCCTGGAGGAGATTGTCAACTGGCTGCTGAAATCGGGGTATATCCCGAGCTTTTGTACGGCCTGCTACCGTGAAGGGCGGACAGGCGACCGGTTTATGAGCCTGGTGAAATCGGGGCAGATTGCGAACTGCTGCCATCCGAATGCCCTGATGACCCTGAAAGAATACGCTGAGGATTACGCCGGCCCGGAAACCAAACGGCTGGCGTTGGAGCTGATAGCCAAAGAGGTGGAAAGCATTCCGAATGAAAAGGTCAAGGCAATTGCAAAGGAAAACCTGCACAGTCTGGATGACGGCCGGCGGGATTTCCGGTTCTAGGGCAAGCGGCTTTATGGAAAATCAGCGCGCCATTTCTGAGAAAGTACCAGCCCTTTGTCCAACAAATTTCCATTGACGTTCCATATAAAGCTTGAGCGGCTGGGTGCTCCGCTGATAATCGTCATAAACCATTTCCAAAGAAGAGAAGTGGTTTATGATGGCATTGGCGGCGCAGCAGCCGCTTTCCATTCCCGCAGAAATACCTTCGCCCATCGGGTTGAGGAAACCAGCCGTTTCGCCCGCGAACAGGACCCGGCCTTTTCCATAGAGGATGGGACATCCGGGCCGGATGCGGGGCATCAGCCACTTTTCTGCTTTAACCTGCTGCTGAATCTGCAATCCATGCCGTTTTTCCATATAGGAGATAAACCGTTGATAAAAAAGCTCTATCTTGCGGGGGTCTCTGACTGAAACGCCCAGCACCAGCATTTCGTCTTTCACATTGAACCAGGCGTCATACTCGGACAGCTCCGGCTGCAGATAGGCATAGAAATAATGCGGATCCAGCTGGACTGTCCCTTGATTGAAGGTCTGATAAGTCGTGATAAACTCGCCGCGTGTTTGAGTCAATTTTCCTTTTAGTACGCCCGTGGCGCCTTCACAGTCTATTACATATCCGGCAGTTTCGACGCAGGTGGTTTTTCCGTGCAAGGTGACAGCAACAGAACCCGCGTGTTCTTTGCAAGACACCGCAGAGGTATGGTCCCGGATTTCTGCACCGGATGCGGCCGCCTGTTCGGTCAGCCAATAGTCAAAGGAACTGCGCCAGACATTCAGGCCGCCCTGCTCAAAGCGGTATTCCCGGCCCTGATCGTCCGTAAAAATCATGCCGCGGTTTTCCACCGGGGTACAGGTTACGGAAAGCGGCACCTTTTTTCCGTAACAGTGCTGCACGAAATCCAGTGATTTTTGAATCAGGATACCGGAGCAGGATTTATACCGGGGCAGGGGATGCCGTTCAGCCAGCAGGACCCGCAGGCCCTTGTCAGACAATACTTTTGCAGCCGTACTTCCAGCCGGGCCGGCGCCAATAACAATAACATCATACATGGACAGATCAAACCTCATTTTTCACATTTTCAGTTTATTATGACACGAATCGAAGCGGAATGCTGTAACCGCAGCGTTTTACGCTTATTATAGCATGAAGCGCCCCGCGCGGAATGGTATAATCGGC
>CANAQK010000133.1 GCA_947363605.1 uncultured Clostridia bacterium
CTGCCAGTTGGTGAGGGAACTCCATACAAAAAAGCCATCGGGATTTTCCCGATGGCTTTTTTTACAAAAACAGCTTATTTCAGCTCGACTTTCGCGCCAGCGCCTTCCAGCTTCTCTTTGATGCTGTCAGCGTCTGCTTTGGAAATGCCCTCTTTGATGGGTTTCGGAGCGTTGTCAACCAGCTCTTTTGCTTCTTTCAGGCCAGCGCCGGTGATCTCTTTAACCAGCTTGATAACGCCCATCTTGGAAGCGCCTGCTTCAACCAGAATAACGTCAAACTCGGTTTTCTCTTCAGCAGCCGGAGCAGCAGCCGGGCCTGCCATCATAACCGGAGCAGCAGCCGATACGCCGAACTCCTCTTCGATTGCTTTAACCAGTTCGTTCAGCTCCAGTACGGTCAGAGCTTTGATATCATCAATAAACTTTGTGATTTTTTCAGAAGCCATGAAAAAATACCTCCCTAAATTTTTGTTACAGCGTCAGGACTGCTTTATGCAGATTCCTGCTCCTTCTTTTCTGCGATCGCGTTAAGAGCAACCGCCATACCGCGAAGATTACCGGTAAGAACGCTAAGCAGCTGGCCGATAAGCTGATCCTTGGAAGGCAGCTTGCCGACAGCGATCACTTTCTCGGCATCCATGACTTCGCCGTCCATAAAACCGGCTTTGATGTTGAAGCCATCTTTGATCTTGTCCGCATATTTTGCAGCAACTTTCGCCGGAGCAACCGCATCGTCCTTGCTGATTGCAAGAGCGGTGGTACCCTCCAGGACAGAATCCAGGCCTTCCAGCCCGGTTTCCTTGGTAGCAAAGCGGAGCATAGTGTTCTTCACAACGGTGTATTCGACACCTGCTGCGCGGAAGTCCCGGCGGAGCTGGGTATCCTCGGCAACGCTGATTCCTTTATAGTCGATCAGGACGCCGGCAGCGGCACCTTTCAGCTTTTCAATCAGGTCTGCGACCTGCTGCTGTTTCTGTTGTAAAATCTGTGCGCTTGGCAAATAGATTCACCTCGTTTCAATATTCTAAATGAATACTGCCATTTCTTTTGCCAAAAAGGAAAACCCTTCCCCGGAAAACAGGAAAGGGCATGATACATCAATTAAAATCGATTCAGCCTTTTCCTCGGCAGGCGGGCCTTTCGGCCGCATTATATGCTTTATGCAAACCTGCTGTCTAAAGAAAATAACAGCATTTCATATTATACAATGGAAAAACGGGTTTGTCAAGTTATACGCCGTATTTTGCGGTGCTTACTTTAACGCCGGGGCCCATTGTGGAAGCAACAACACAGGATTTGATATACTGGCCCTTCGTAGCAGCCGGTTTTGCTTTTACAATGGCGCTCATCAGGGTATCCAGATTTTCCGCCAGCTTCTCTACGCCGAAGGAAGCCTTGCCGATCGGGCAGTGGATAATATTAGTTTTGTCCAGACGGTACTCGATCTTACCGGCTTTTGCCTCGGAAACCGCTTTGGCAACGTCCGGGGTAACGGTTCCGGCTTTCGGGGACGGCATCAAGCCACGCGGGCCCAGCACCTTACCCAGACGGCCGACAACACCCATCATATCCGGGGTTGCGATTACGACGTCGAATTCCATCCAGCCTTCGCCCTGGATCTTCTGGACAAATTCATCACTGCCGGCATACTCTGCACCGGCTGCCTTAGCAGCTTCTACGTTGTCGCCTTTGCAGAGCGCCAGGACACGGACGTTTTTACCCGTACCGTTCGGCAGGACAACCGCGCCGCGGACCTGCTGGTCAGCATGGCGGGAGTCGACGCCCAGACGAACGTGCAGTTCGATGGTTTCATCAAATTTTGCTTTTGCGTTCGAGCAAGTCAGCCCCAGCGCTTCATTTTGTTCATAAACCTTGTTACGGTCGACCAGTTTTGCACTGTCAACATATTTTTTACCATGTTTCATACAATCATTTCCTCCCTAAAAGTGGTTCATAGCGGAATTTTCCTCCCACCAGGGTTAACTTAGTCGATGACTTCGATGCCCATGGAGCGAGCAGTACCCGCAACCATGCTCATGGCGGCTTCGATGCTTGCAGCGTTCAAGTCGGGCATTTTCGTTTCAGCGATCTGCTTAACCTGCTCTTTGGTGATTTTGGCAACCTTTGTCTTGTTCGGGACGCCCGAAGCTTTTTCCAGGCCAACAGCCTTTTTGATCAGGACTGCTGCCGGAGGGGTCTTGGTAACAAAGGTGAAAGAACGGTCCGCGTAAACGGTAATGACGACCGGGATCAGATACCCGATATCGTTCTTTGTGCGTTCGTTGAACTCCTTAGTAAAAGACATGATGTTAACACCGTGCTGGCCTAATGCAGGACCTACCGGCGGAGCCGGGGTTGCCTTTCCAGCAGGGATTTGCAGCTTAATATAGCCGACAACCTTTTGAGCCATAATTTGCACCTCCAAAATTTGTGGTAAATGGCGGAACGGGCTTCCCGCTCCTCCCACTGGCGTTCCTGTTTATGGTAAACGCCCGCAGGGGCAGCCCCCTGCGACAATTCATGCT